>NZ_JBHXPF010000097.1:0-16275 GCF_042718715.1 Streptomyces sp. NPDC058576
GGAAATCAAGCCCGTCCGGCGATTGAGGACATCTTTGAGCCCGTCCGGCGCTTGAGGACGCCTTTCCAGCCCGTCCGGCGCTTGAGGACGCCCTTCCAGCCCGTCCGGCGCTTGAGGACAAGAGGGCCGGGCTCAGGTCCTCGCCCTGTTTCCCGTGCCCGTGCCCTTCAGCGCGTCCAGCGCGTACACGCAGCGGTCCTTGCTGCACGCGTACACCACGCCCGCCCGGGCCACGGGCGAGCCCGTGATCTCGCCGCCCGTCGCCAGCTTCCAGCGCAGCTGGCCCCCCGCCGCGTCCAGCGTGTACAGCACGTGGTCCGCCGAGCCGAAGTGGACCCGGCCGTCGGCCACCACCGGGGACCCCACCACGTCGCCGCCCGCCGCGAAGCGCCACTTCGGGGTGCCGGTGACCGCGTCCAGGGTGTACAGCGCGCTGCCGCTGCCGACGTGCACGTTGCCCACCGCGACCAGCACCGGTTCGATGGAGGACCGGGCCTCCGTGGCGATCCGCCAGCGGTCCTTGCCGGTCGCCGCGTCCAGCGCGTACACCGTGCCGAGGTAGTCCGCGAGGTACACCCCGCCGCCGGTCACCGCCGGACCCGGCGCGAACGCGGGCGGGGAGAGGAAGACCGCGGGCGACTCGAAGTGCCAGCGCACCCGGCCGGAGCCGGTCTCCACCGCCAGCACCCGGGTGCCCGCCGCGATGTAGACGTAGCCGTCGGGAGCCGGGGTGACCCGGACCGGGACGCCGCCGCAGGAGGCCGCGTCGCCGATCGGGTACGACCAGCGCTCCAGGCCCGTACGGGCGTCCAGCGCGCGCAGCCGGGCGTCCTGCCAGACGTACACCGAGCCGTCGTGGATGACCGGGCCGGCCTCCGCCGTCTCGAAGTCGCTCTGCGCACCGGTGACTTCCCACAGCTTCTCGCCGCTGGACGCCTCCCAGCCCTGCACGCCGCCGCCCCGGGTCGCGGTCAGGACCGTGCCCCGGTCGGCCTTGAGCGCGTACACCCAGGCGTCGGTCGAAAGACGCCACTGCTCGGCGCCGGTCGTGGCGTCCAGCGCGTACAGCGAGGGGCCGTCCGAGGCGTGGATCCTGCCGCCCTCGACAGCCATCGCCCAGGCCACGTCACGGGTCTTGAACTGGCGTCGCCCGTTGCCCACGTCCAGCGCGTGGACCTCGAAGGACGTCACGTAGAGCAGATCGCCGGAGACGACGGGCGTGCCCCACACGTCGTTGGACATGCGGAACCGCCAGGGCCGCCAGCGGTCGGGGGCCGGGGCCGCGCCGTCCGGGGCGGGCCCCGGGGCCGGGACGGGGGCGGTGGGCGCAGTGGCCGCGACCGACGACGAACCGTTGACCCCGGCGGGCGGGCGGACCCACCCGGTCGCGGCGGCCGGGTGCGCGGCGGCGGCCCCGCGGCCCTCCCCCGCACGCGGGCCGGGGCCGATCGGCACCTTGGCGCCGGGGAGATGGACGGGCCCGCTGTCGGGAGCGGCGGAGGGGCCGGGGCCCGCGGCGGCCCCGCCGGGCATCTGCGAGGGCGGGTCCAGCGGGGAGGGCGAGCGCAGGTCGGCCCCGCTGCGCCACGCGGTGTCCCGCTCCGGCGCCCGGGGAGGCTGCCGCGGGGGCGGCGGGGGTACCGCCGGGGCGGGCGGGGCGGTGCGCCCGCCGCCCCTGCGCCGTTCGATCATCGCGGTGGCCCGGGACGGCAGCCAGGCCGAGGCCGTACCGCTGTCGTCGCTGCCGGAGGCGAAGAGGTGCGGGGCGAGCTGCGCCTGGAGGTCGGCGGGGCTGGGCCGCCGGGTGGCGTCCATCTGCATGCAGGACTCGATCAGCGGCCGCAGGTCGTCCGGCAGCCCTTCCAGGTCGGGCCCCTCGCGCAGCAGCATGAACACCGTCTCGACCGGGTTGGCCCCGTGGAAGGGGGCGTGCCCGGTGGCGGCGAAGACGAGCGTGGAGCCCAGCGAGAAGATGTCGCTGGCCCCGGTGACGCTGCGGGAGTCCCGGGCCTGTTCGGGCGACATGTACGCGGGCGTGCCGACGGCCACGTTCGTCATGGTGAGGCGGGTGTTGGAGACGCCGGACGCGATACCGAAGTCGATCACCCGGGGGCCGTCCTCGACGACGAGGACGTTGGACGGCTTCAGGTCGCGGTGGACGAGACCCGCGCCGTGGATGGACTGGAGGGCCTCGGCGATGCCGGCGGCCAGCCAGCGCACCGCCTGCGTCGGCATGGGACCGCACTCGTTCACTATCTCTTCGAGCGAGGGTGCGGGCACATAGGCGGTGGCGAGCCAGGGCACGGCCGCCCGCGGGTCGGCGTCGACCACGGCGGCGGTGTAGAACCCGCTGACCGCGCGGGCGGCCTCGACCTCGCGCGTGAAGCGGACCCGGAAGAGCTGGTCCTCGGCGAGCTCGGTCCGCACCGTCTTGATCGCCACCCGCCGGCCGGACGCCGAGCGCGCGAGATAGACCAGCCCCATGCCGCCGGCCCCGAGCCGTCCCAGCACCTCGAACGGGCCGATCCGTCTCGGGTCGTGCTGCGTCAGCTGCTCCACCACTTGCCTGCCACCTCCCCGTAGACGGACCTCGGCGACGAAGTCCGCGAATTACCGCCCGTTACTGCCCGGTCGAATCCCGCTCCGCGCGGCGCGCCCCGTGCAGGGTCTCACCACTGGGCATCACCTGGCGGTACGCACCCCGATTCTTCCTGGCGCGGGCGTCGGTTGCGAACCCGGGGGCGGATCGGGGTGTCCCATGTCACTTCATCCCGTATCCCCCCACACCGGTTCACCGAACCGGTTCCCCGCACCGGTTCCCCGCACCGGTCACGGGAGCACGCGCGGAGACGGTGAGCACTCACGGAGACCGTACGGAGACGGTCACGGCAGCAGTTCGCTGGGCTGCAGTACGGCGAAGGCGGCCCCCTGGTCGTCGTGGAGCACGGCCATGCGCCCGTAGGGGATGTCGAAGGGCGGCTGGGCGACCCGGCCGCCGAGCTGTACGGCGAGTTCGGCGGCGGCGTCGCAGTCGGCGACGGCGAAGTAGATGAGGAAGTAGCTCGGCATCTCGGCCGGGAACGCGTCCGTGATGACGCTGCGGCCGCCGACGGCGGTGTCCGGGCCCGGGTCGGCGCCCTCGGGGGACCACATCCGGAAGTCGACGAGCGCCTCGGCGTCGTCGGACACGTCGTGGCCCGCCTCGTCCAGGTCGGTGCCGTGGAAGCCGAAGACCTTCTCGTAGAAGGGGTCCACCCGGTCCGGCTGCCGGGTGTAGACCTCGGTCCAGCAGAAGGAGGCGGGGTCGTTCTGCTTCTCGAAGCCCGCCCGCTCTTCCGGCTGCCAGAGCCCGAAGACCGCGCCCCCGGGGTCGGCCGCCTCGGCGACGATTCCGGCGCGGCCCGCCCGCACCGGGTCGGTGATGATCTGGCCGCCGTGCTCGCGGATCGCGGCGACGGTGGCCCGGATGTCGTCGGTGGAGAAGTAGACGCCCCACGCCGTGGGCATCCGGCCGTCCTTCTTGGCGGCGAGCGCGGCGACCAGCCGGCCGTCGCTGAGCGCGTCCGCGAAGGGCATGCCGTCGCCTGCCTGGAAGGTCCAGCCGAAGAGCCCGCCGTAGAAGCGCTTGCCCGCTTCGAGGTCCGAGAGCTGCACGTCCGCCCAGCACGGCGCGGAATGCGCGAATGCGGCCATGGGACCGGGTCCTTCCGTAGCAGAGACGCCGCAGCGTCGTGACGCCCGTCACAGTCAACGTAACGTCGACCCCGGCCCCGCGCGCCCCGGACGCACCTATAGGGAACATTTGCCTGATTGGTGAAGCACCCGCTCACCATGTGGACGAAAGTTGTCCACCGAAGTTGTCCACAGGCTGTTGATAACATTTACTCCGGAGCGACGTCTCCCGCTCCGGGGCCCTCGCGCGCCGCGGCCGAAAACCGCCCCCGCTCGCCCCCGCGCACCCCGCCGGTCCTGCTGCGTTCCCCATTTGCAGTCGGCCGAATCGCGCTCCCATCACCCCTCGGTAAGCTGACGGCATGACAGGACAAGTACGCACCGTCGACGGCCGCGTGGCCGGTCGACGCGGTCAGGCGACGCGGCAGAAGCTGCTCGACTGCCTCAGCGAGATGCTCAGCTCCTCGCCGTACCGGGACGTCAAAGTCATCGACGTCGCCCGGAAGGCCGGGACTTCACCCGCGACTTTCTACCAGTACTTCCCCGATGTGGAGGGCGCCGTCCTCGAAATCGCCGAGGAGGTCGCCAAGGAGGGCGCCGGACTGACCGAACTGGTCGCCGGACGCTCCTGGGTCGGCAAGGCCGGCTGGCAGACCTCCGAGCAACTCGTCGAGGGATTCCTCGACTTCTGGCGGCACAACGACGCGATCCTCCGGGTGATCGACCTCGGCGCGGCCGAGGGGGACAAGCGGTTCTACAAGATCCGCATGAAGATCCTGAACTCGGTCACCAACTCCCTCACGGATTCCGTGAAGGAGCTCCAGAGCAAGGGCAAGGTCGACAAGGACGTCAGCCCGGCGGCGATGGCGGGCTCGCTGGTGGCGATGCTGGCCGCGGTGGCCTCGCACCAGAAGGGCTTCACCACCTGGGGCGTGAAGCAGGCCGAACTGCGGCCCAACCTGGCCCTGTTGGTCCATCTCGGCATCACCGGCAAGAAGCCGACGAAGTAAGCGGTCCGGGGTGCGGGAGGCCACTGGTCCCGGACGCCCCCGGACGCCGGGCGGGCACCCGCCCACCCGGACGCCCCACGTCCTGTCTCACCGACGGCGGACCACCCACGCACCCCCGCGGCTGGTCCGCCGTCGGCGTCCCCGGACGCTCCCGGCCGGCGCCCCCGCTACCGCCGCTCCAGCCGGAACAGCCGGATCCGCCGCTCCACCCGTCGCTGGTACGCCGCATAGGGCGGCCAGAACGCGAGCGCGGCCTCCCACACCCGGGCCCGGTCCTCACCCTCCAGCAGGGTCGCGCGTACGGGGATGTCCCGGCCGCGCCAGTTGACGACGGCCTCGTCGGGGCGGGCCAGCAGGTTGGCGGTCCAGGCCGGGTGACCCGGACGGCCGAAGTTGCTGCCGACCAGGATCCAGGCGCCTTCCGCCTCCCCCTCCGGCATGCAGGCCAGCGGAGTGGTCCTCGGCCGGCCCGTGCGCGCCCCCGGCACCGTGAGGACGAGCCCCGGCAGCATCCGGGCGCTGAGCAGCACCTTTCCCCGGGTGAGCCGGTGCACGGCCCGGTCCAGGGCGGGGACCACGTGCGGGGCGATCCGCGCGAAGGCCCGGGTCGAGGAGACCTTCTGGATCAGGCGCGCGGCGCGGGCGGGGACGGCGGGTGCGGGGCTCACCGGACGCCGGTCCCGGGTGCGGCGGCGAGGGACACCCGGTCGGCCCCGAAGAGCCCGGCCCGCTGCGCCGCGTGGTCGCGCAACCGGTGGACCGGGCCGAAGAGCAGTTCGTCGCCCGCCGCCCGCTTGAGGTAGCGGTGCGCCTCGTGCTCCCAGGTGAAGCCGATGCCGCCGTGCAGCTGGACGGCCTCACCGGTGGTGATCCGGGCCGCCTCCAGGGCCTGGGCGAGGGCGAGCGGACCGGCCTCCGGGTCCCGGGCCGCGTGGTACGCGGCGGAGCGGGCCGCCTCGACCCGTACGTACAGGTCGGCGAGGCGGTGCTTGACGGCCTGGAACGAGCCGACGGCCCTGCCGAACTGTTCGCGGGCCTTCACGTACTCCACGGTGCGCTCCAGGGCGCTCGCCGCCGTGCCGACCGCCTCGGCGGCGAGGATCGCGGCGGCCGCGCGCCCGGCGGCGGCGAGCGCGGCGGCCGCGTCGGCGGTGTCGTCGGCGCCGAGCAGCTCGGCCGGGGTGTCGCGCAGTTCGACGCGGGCGAGCGGGCGGGTCTCGTCGATCGCGGTGAGCCGGGTGCGCGCCAGCCCCGCCGCGTCGCCGGGGACCAGATACAGCTGCGTACGGCTGCGCGGATAGCCCCCGGCGTGGGCGGCGACCAGCAGGAGCCCCGCGCTGTGCCCGTCCAGGACCCGGTCGGCCTCCCCGTAGAGCCGTCGCACCTCTCCCTCCCCGGGCCCCCGGGCCTGGATGCCGCCGGCCCGCCCGCCGCCCGCCCAGCTCCCGTCGAGGTTGTCGCCGGTGAGGCCGAGGGCGGTGGCGAGCGAGCCGCCGGGGACGGCGAGGGCGGCGGTCAGGGTCCCGTCGGCGATCCGGGGCAGCAGGGCGGCCCGCTGCGCGGGGGTGCCGAGGGCGGCGATCAGGGGTGCGGCGAGGGCGGCGGTGGCGAGCAGCGGTGAGGGCAGCAGCGCCCGTCCGGTCTCCTCGCAGGCGAGGGCCAGCTCGGTGGCCGTGCAGCCGGCCCCGCCGTACTCCTCCGGGAGCGCGAGGCCCGGCAGCCCGAGGTCCCCGGCGAGCCTGCGCCACAGGGCCGGGTCGTAGCCCTCGGCGGTGCGCACGGCGGCGGGGATCGCGTCGGGTCCGCCGTGCCGGGCGAGGAGTTCTCGCAGGGTGCGGCGGATCTCGTGCTGTTCCGCGGTGAAGGCGGCGTCCATCTGCGGGCTCCTTCCACCCGGGGACCGGGCGGCCCCCCAATCTGACGAGTCGTCATGTTAAGTGCGCGGGAGGGGAATTCACAGACTCGCGCACACGGTCGGGCGATACGTGGCGGCCGCTCGCACACGGTTGCGGCCCTACTTATCTGATGTACCGTCAGATTCATGCCATCCGACCCTGCCTCCCCCACGACGACTCGCTCCCGCCGTCCCCGCAAGGTCGCCGTCGTCGGCGTATCGCTCGCGGACTGCGGTCGCGTCGACGACGCCACGCCGTACGCCCTGCACGCCCAGGCCGCCCGCCGCGCGCTCGCCGACTCCGGCCTGGACCGCTCGGTCGTCGACGGCTTCGCCTCCGCGGGGCTCGGGACGCTCGCCCCGGTGGAGGTCGCCGAGTATCTGGGGCTGCGGCCCACCTGGGTCGACTCGACGGCGGTGGGCGGCGCGACCTGGGAGGTGATGGCCGCCCACGCGGCGGACGCCATCGCCGCGGGCCGGGCCCGGGCCGTGCTCCTCGTCTACGGGTCGACGGCCCGGGCCGACATCAAGGCGGGGCGCCGCACGTCGAACCTGTCGTTCGGGGCGCGGGGGCCCTCGCAGTTCGAAGTGCCGTACGGGCACAGCCTGATCGCCAAGTACGCGATGGCCGCCCGCCGCCACATGCACGCGTACGGCACCACGCTGGAGCAGCTGGCCGAGGTGGCGGTGACGGCACGGGCGAACGCGGCGGCGAACCCGGAGGCGATGTTCCGGGACCCGATCACGGTGGACGACGTGCTGGCGGGCCCGATGATCGCGGACCCCTTCACCAAGCTGCACTGCTGCATCCGCAGCGACGGGGGCTGCGCGGTGCTGCTGGCCGCCGAGGAGTACGTACCGGACACGGCGAAAGAGCCGGTGTGGATCCTGGGGACCGGGGAGCACGTCTCGCACGCCACGATGTCCGAGTGGGAGGACTTCACGGTCTCCCCCGCCGCCGTCTCCGGCCGCCTGGCCTTCGAACGGGCCAGGGTCCGGCCCGCCGACATCGACCTGGCCGAGATCTACGACGCGTTCACGTACATGACGCTGGTGACGCTGGAGGACCTGGGGTTCTGCGCGAAGGGCGAGGGCGGGGCGTTCGTCGAGAAGGGCCGCACCGGGCTGCGTGGCGAGCTCCCGGTGAACACGGACGGCGGCGGCCTGTCCGCCTGCCACCCCGGGATGCGCGGGCTGTTCCTGCTGGTGGAGGCGGTACGGCAACTGCGCGGTGAGGCGGGGCTCCGGCAGGTGCGGAAAGCCGGGGGCGGGCTGCCGGAGCTGGCGGTGGCGTCGGGGACGGGCGGCTGGTTCTGCTCGTCGGGGACGGTGGTGCTGGGGCGGGGGTGAGGGTCGCGGCGCGAAGTCGGACACCGCCGCCCCCAGCTTCTGTGCGGCGGCGCGAGGATGGGCCCGTACGGTCCAATAGCGACCATGAACGCACCGACCCCGCGCCCCTTCGCCGACCTCCTGCACGCGCAGCGCGTCTGGGACACCGAGCTGCCGCCCTTCGACCCGGAGGCGGCCCCGCCCGCGCCCCTCCCGCTCTTCCACGCCTGGTTCGCCGAGGCCGTGGCGGCGGGGCAGCCGGAGCCGCACGCGATGTCGCTGGCCACGGCCGACGCCGACGGCCTCCCCGACGTACGCACCCTGCTCCTGCACGACGCGGACGAGCGGGGCTGGCACTTCGCCAGCCACGCCACCAGCGCCAAGGGCCACCAGCTCGCCGCCCACCCGCACGCCGCCCTCGGCTTCTACTGGCCCGCGCAAGGCCGGCAGGTGCGGGTCCGGGGCCCGGTCGTCCGCTGCACCCCCGCCGAGAGCCACGCCGACCTGCACGCCCGGTCCACCGGGGCACTCGCCGCCGCGCTGACCGGGGCGCAGAGCGAGGTCGTCGGATCGGTGGCGGAGCTGCACCGGACGGCGGACGCGGCCTGGGACCGGGCGCGGGCGGAGCCGGACACGGAGGCCCCGACCTGGACCCGGTACGTGGTCGGGCCGGCCGAGGTGGAGTTCTTCCAGGGCGACGCCCGGCGCCGCCACATCCGGCTGCGCTACCGCCGCACGGCGGGCGGCGGCTGGACGCGGGAGCTGCTCTGGCCCTGACCGGCGCGACTCCGGTCCTGACCCGTGCGATTCCGGCCCTGACCGGTGTAAGCGACACCTTTATCCGGTTCTCACCGTAAAGGGGCACTATGGGAGTCAGGTGAGAGGTGAGCTGTTGGGAGGCACCGATGCCACGAGCCCGTTCGCGCTACGCCCCCGACCGGGGCCTGACCGGTCGCATGGTCACCACCATGTTCCTGATCGGTCTGCTCTACGTCGTCTTCGTGGGCGTGCTCCTCGCGGCGCTGCGGGGCTCCTGGCCGATCATCCTGATCATCACGGGCGGCCTGTTCGTCGCCCAGTTCTGGTTCAGCGACCGCATCGCCGCCTACGGCATGGGGGCCCGCGAGGTCACCCCCGAGCAGGCCCCCGAGCTGCACGGCACCATCGACCGGATCTGCGCCCTGGCGGACATGCCGAAGCCCCGGGTGGCCATCGCCGAGAGCGACGTACCGAACGCGTTCGCCACCGGCCGCAGCGAGAAGACGGCCCTGGTCTGCGCGACGACGGGCCTGCTCCGCAGGCTGGAGCCGGAGGAGCTGGAAGGGGTCCTCGCCCACGAGATGTCGCACGTCGCGCACCGGGACGTCGCCGTCATGACGATCGCCTCGTTCCTGGGCGTCCTGGCCGGGATCATCACCCGGATCGCCCTGTGGGGCGGCTTCGCGCGCAGCCGCCCCGGCAACGACCCGGCGGGCATCCTGCTCCTCCTCATCCCGCTGATCAGCGCCGTCGTGTACGCAATCAGCTTCCTGCTGACCCGGCTGCTCTCCCGCTACCGCGAACTGTCCGCCGACCGGGCCGCCGCCCTGCTCACCGGCCGCCCCTCCGCGCTCGCGGCCGCCCTGACGAAGGTCAGCGGGCAGATGGCCAGCATCCCGACGGAGGACCTGCGCAAGGCCGAGCCGTACAACGCCTTCTACTTCATGCCGGCGTTCTCGGCGAAGGAGAGCCTGGGCCGGCTGTTCTCCTCCCACCCGACGCTGGAACAGCGCCTGGACCAGCTGTCCCGCATCTCCACCGACCTGTCCCGGTAAGTCTTCAAGGAGTTACGCCCGTGGGCCTGCTCGACGCCATCCTCGGCCGCAGCAAACCCGTCCGCCCCGACCTCGACCAGCTCTTCGCCGTCCCCTCCGCCGCCCTCACCCTCCAGGCCGCCACCGGCTTCACGCCGACCGGCCTGGGCTCGGTCTGCTTCGCGGGCGTGGAGGGGGGCGGCTTCGCCCGGCTCCAGGAGGACGTACGGGAGCTGCTGGACGCGGACACGGAGCGCGGCGGCATCCCGGTGGAGTTCAGCCGGGACGCGTACGGCTACACCTGGCTGCTCGCCCGCCACCCGGCCGACGACACGGCGGGCCTGGTCAACGACCTGCACGCGGTCAACACGATGCTCCAGGACGGCGGCTTCGGCCCGCACCTGCTGTGCTCGCTGATCGGCTTCCGGGACACGGAGGGCTCCGACGGCCGGTCGCTGGCGCTGGTCTACCTCTACAAGCGCGGCACGTTCTATCCGTTCGCCCCCCTGCCGGGCGACGCCGAGAAGCGGGACAACCAGCTGGAGCTCCAGGTGCGGGGCGCCCTCGGCGACGACCTCCGGGTGGAGAAGGACCTGTCCCGGTGGTTCCCGGTGTGGGGTGCGCCGGGGCTCTGACACGTCGCGCCGGGGCGGCGGGCCTCCGCCCCGTCCGCCCAGCAGGTCACCACCGGACCGGGACCTTCCGCTCCCCCCGCACGAACAGCCCCGACATCCGGTCCCCCGGCACCCCGTCCGGGCCGAGCGTCGGGCAGCGGGAGAGGAGGGTGCGGAAGACGATGCGCCCTTCGAGGCGCGCGAGCGGGGCGCCCAGGCAGTAGTGGATCCCGTGGCCGAACGCCAGGTGCCCCCGGTCCCCGGTCCCCGTGCGGCGGATGTCGAAGCGGTCCGGTGCGGCGAAGCGGGCCGGGTCCCGGCCGGCGTCCCCCAGGGCGATCAGGACCACGGCACCCGCGGGCACGGACCGGCCGCCGATCTCCACCGGCTCCACGGCCACGCGCGGCGGCGCGGTCTCCACCGGGGCGTCGTAGCGCAGCATCTCCTCCACCGCACCCTCCACGAGGCCGTCCAGGTCGCTGCGGAGGAGGGCGAACTGGTCGGGGTGCGCGAAGAGCGCGCGGACGCCCTTGCAGATGAAGTTCACCGTGGACTCGTGCCCGGCCAGGAGCAGCAGGAGCGCCATCGACAGCAGCTCGTCCTCGCTCATCCGGTCCCCGCCCTCGTCGACCGTATGGATGAGGTCGCTGAGCAGGTCGTCCGCCGGTGTCGCGCGCTTGGCGGCGATCAGGCCGCCGAGATACGGCACCGCCTCCGCCTGTGCCGCCCGCGCCGCCGCCGCGCCGGTGGGTGCGGTGATCTCGTCGGACCAACCCCGAAAGGTGTCCCGGTCCAGGTCCGGGATGCCGAGCAGCTCGCCGATGACGGTCATCCGCAGCGGGTAGGCCAGCGCATCCACGAGGTCGGCGCGACAGTCGTCAGCGGCGAGCATCGCGGTCACCAGCTCGTCGGTGACGTCCTGGATGCGCGGGGCGAGAGCGGCGACGCGGCGCGGGGTGAACGCCCGGGCGGCCAGCCGCCGCAGCCGGGTGTGGTCCGGCGGGTCGCTCAGCAGCATGTGGGCGTTGCCGGGGCCGTCGGTGGCGGGCGGGGCTTCGATGCCGGTTGCCAGGTGCCCGTTGCGCGGCCAGTCGCGGCTGAGCCGGGGGTCGGTGAGCGCTTCCCGGCAGGCGTCATGGCCGACGACGAGCCAGAACCGGTCCTTCTCCCCCGCGCGGATCTCGTGAACGGGCCCTCTGGCCCGCAGCACGGCATAGGCGGGATACGGATCGGAACCGAAGTCCGGATCGATGTCGAGGAGATCGACCGCGGCCGGTTCCGTCACAACAGCTCCCCCTGGTGGGTCCGGATGGGACCGTTCGGATCGCCCGGCCCCTCTCCCGTCAACCTTTCTGCCGTCATCGCGAGTTGTTGAAACTTTTCCTGTAACTCTGTTTATCAACAGTCCCTTTGGGCTATGCCTGACACCGTTGCTGTTCCCCATGACAGAGGAGGCGTCTGATGGCCAAGCGCATTCTGTACAAGGCTGCGAGCAAGCTCGGCTTCACGACCAAGGGAGCCGCCGGGGCCTACCCCTGGATCCCGTAACACCGGCAGCACGTCAGCCTTGACGAACGGCCCGGCCCCGCCTGTCGGGACCGGGCCGTTCTCCGACCCAGGGGCGTCACGTTGACCGAACAGACCATGCCCCGGCCCCCGGTCCGTACGGGCGCGACACAGGCCGGGCTGATGGAGCAGTACGAGAAGGACCGCCTCGGCCATCTCCTGGCCTCGGTCGAACGGTACGGCCCGGTGGTGGAGCTGACCGAGGGCACCGTCCTGGTGAACGACCCGGCCGCCGTCCACGACGTACTCCGCCGCAACAACACCGACTTCCTCGTCACCGGCAACATCCGGCGCGACGAGGTCAGCGGAGTGCGCGGCGACCCGGCCACCGAAGCGTGGATGCGGGGCCGGCGCGCCACCCGGAAAGGCATGTCGCCCCCGGCGCTGGAGACCCACCGGGCCTGGCTGGCCGAGGAGACCGAGCGGCTCTGCGACCGGTGGCGGGCGCGTTCCTCCGTCACCGACCCCGTCGCCGACCTGGAGCAGCTTTCCGCCCGCTCCTTCGCCCGCTTCTGCTTCGGCACCCGAGACGCCGGATCCGCCGCCCCGCGCACCGGCGACCTGCTGAACGCGCTGACCCCGCTGATCAGCAGCCCGTTCCACTTCCCGCCCGCCGTACGCCGCTTCCTGCCCCGCTACCGCCGGTCGGTCAGCGCGCAGAAGAACCTGGAGGCGGAGCTGCGACGGGCACTCCACGGGCCGGGCGAGGGCGGGCTCGTCGACTCACTGGCCGCCGCCGGGCTGGACGCCGAGGCGACCGTACGCATGCTGGTCTCCAACGGCCTGGCCTCCTACCGGGTCCCGGCCGCCGCCGTCACCTGGGCCCTGGTGGCGCTGGCCCGCGAGCCGGAGGTCGCCGAGGAGTGCGCCGCCGCCGTGGACCCGGGCAGCGGCGCCGCCACCCCGGACATCCTGCGCTGGACGATCGCCGAGTCGCTGCGCCTGTGGCCGCCCAACTGGCTGATCCTGCGCACGGCCAACGGCGAGCAGAGCTGCGGCGGGTGGAGCGTACCGGCGGGTGCGGCGGTCATGATCTCGCCGTACGTCATGCACCGCACGGCACCGGTGTTCACCGACCCCATGGCGTTTCGCCCGCACCGCTGGGCATCGCTCCAGCCGGCTGCCGGGGAGTACCTCCCGTACGGCATCGGCAGCCGCTGGTGCGTCGGCAAGGCGCTGGCCGACCTGGAACTGGCGACCGTCCTGTCCACCCTGGTGGCCCGGTTCCGCTTCACCGTGGAACACATGGACCCGCTGCCGGACGTACGGACGACGCTGCTCCCGGCGCGCCTCACCCTGGGGCTACGGGCCCGCTGACGGTGGCGTGGTCCAGGAACGCGGTCCCGGCGGCCGGGGCGACGGCGGAGGTGGGGCCGCCGGTGACCTCGGAGACGCGGATGTGGCGGGTGCGGGGACAGAGGCGACCTCTCCGCGGGCTTCGCCCGGAGGCCCAGCCGGCTCAGGCGGCCCAGGAGTGACCCCGGCGGGCCTCAGCCCGCCGGCCGGAAGACCGGTACGGCCTCCCCGCCGCCCTCCCCCGCGCCCCGGAACGTGACCGTCAGCTCCTTACCGATGCGGAGGTCGCCGGGCGCGCACTCCACGACCTCCGTCATCATCCGGGGCCCCTCGGCCAGGTCGACCACGGCCGCGACGTACGGGACGCGGTCCCCGAAGGGCGGCAGGTCGTTGCGGTGGACGACGGACCAGGTGTAGAGGGTCGCCTCCCCGCTCGCGCGCTCCCAGCCGACGTCCTCGCTCCAGCAGTACGGGCAGAACTCGCGCGGGTAGTGATGCGCCCGGCCGCACCCGGCACAGCGGCGGATCAGCAGCCGCCCCTCCGCCGCCGCGTCCCAGTACGGGCGGGTGAAGGCGTCCGGCTCGGGGAGGTCGAACCGCGGGGCCACCGCACGCTCCGGGGGCGTCACAGGAACAGCCCCAGCGCCGCGTCCAGGGACCAGGTCTGCCACGCCATCGCGAACAGGGCCACGAGCGAGATCAGCGCCATCATCGCGTTCTGCCCCTGCTCGGCCCAGTCGTGGATCATCAGGACCAGGTAGAGCAGGTTCAGGAGGAGGCCGGCGATCAGGGCGACCGGGGTCAGGAAGCCCGTCACCAGGCCCAGCCCCAGAGCCAGTTCGGCGTAGACGACGACGTACGCGATCAGCTTCGGGCGCGGTTCGACGACCCGCCGGAACCCCGTGCGCACGACGCCCCACCGGTGCTTGCCCGCGACGTCCGCCGCCCAGGCGATCCCCGTGCCCCGCTCGAACCAGCCCTTCCGGTCCTTGTGCCGCCAGCTCTCCAGCCACCACAGGCCGAGGCCTATGCGCAGGACGGCGAGCCATTCCGCACCGCCGAGCCAGATCGTCTGCATCGGGCCTCCCGGTCGTTCATTTCTGACGGTACGTCAGTTCAGCGGACGGGAGGCCGCTCGCGCAAGAGGTCTGCACGGCCGGCCGGCGGGTTACGGGTCAGCCGCGTCCGATCACCCCAGCGCAGCGCTCGTGATCAATTCGCAATCGATTTCCCTCTTGACCGAGACCCATCAACAGAGCGGGCGATTACGCTCCGAACCATGCCCAACAGCCCGTCCCCCGCAGACAGTCACGACGCCGTGGCCCTCACCGACCGTACGGACGACCGGCCCGTCTATGTCATCGGCGGCGGCCCTGGAGGCCTCGCCACCGCTGCCGCGCTGCGCGCCCGGGGCGTACGGACGGTGGTCCTGGAGAAGTCGGACCGGGTCGGCGCGTCCTGGCGCGGCCACTACGACCGGCTGCACCTGCACACCACCCGCCGCTGGTCGGCGCTGCCGGGGCTGAAGATGCCCCGGAAGTTCGGGCGTTGGGTGGGCCGGGACGACGTGGTGCGGTACCTGGAGAAGTACACCGAGCACCACGAGCTGGAAGTGGTGACGGGCGTCGAGGTGACCCGGATCGACCCGGACCCCGACGGCTCCGGGGACTGGCGGCTCACCGCGACGGGCGGCCGGGTCCTGCGGGGCCGCGCGGTCGTCGTCGCCACCGGCTTCAACCACACCCCGCGCATACCGCAGTGGCCGGGCCGCGACACGTTCACGGGCGAGCTGCTGCACGCGGCGGAGTACCGGAACCCGGCCCCGTACGCCGACCAGGACGTCCTGGTCGTCGGCATCGGCAACACGGGCGCGGAGATCGCGGCGGACCTGGCGGAGGGCGGGGCCTCCCGGGTGCGGATCGCGGTGCGCACCGCCCCGCACATCGTCCGCCGCTCCACCGCCGGCTGGCCGGCCCAGGCGACCGGCATCCTGGTCCGCCGGCTGCCGGTACGGCTCGTCGACCGGGCGGGGGCCGTGATGTCCCGGATCGCCGTGCCCGACCTGGCGGCGCAGGGCCTCCCGCGCCCCGCCACCGGGCTCTACTCCCGGGTCCGCCAGGGCGCGATCCCGGTCCAGGACGTGGGGCTCATCGACGCGGTGAAGACCGGCCGGGTCACCCCGGTGGCGACGGTCGCCTCCTTCGACAAGGACACGGTGGTCCTGGCCGACGGCACGCGCCTCACCCCGGACGCCGTCATCGCGGCCACCGGCTACGACCGCGCCCTGGAGCCGCTGCTCGGCCACCTCGACGTGCTGGACGGGCGGGGCCGCCCGGTCGCCCACGGCGGCCGCTCACCGAAGGGGGCCCCCGGGCTCCACTTCACCGGGTTCACCAACCCGATCAGCGGGATGCTCCGCGAACTGGCCCTGGACGCCGAGAGGATCGCGAAGAGGGTGGCGCGGGATTCGCGTTGAGGACGGCCGGCCGGACGGGCCTCGTCATCCGGGCGGCCGCCGTACGAGTGGTCCGACGCGGTGGGCTGTCGGGACCCCTGGCATAGGCTGCGCCCCGTGAGCGATGTCCACGAGGACCTGACGCCGACCGCCCTCGAAGCCGTCGAAGCCGTCGACGGTCGGGCCGACCTGCCGCACGCCCTACCTGCTGGGAGCCGATGATGACCGTTCGCCGCGTCGTGCCCAACCTCCGGACGGATGCCGTCGAGGAGAACCGGGACTTCTACGGTCTCCTCGGCTTCGAGGAGGTCATGAACCTCGGCTGGATCACGACCGTCGCCTCGCCGTCCCGCCCGCGGGAGCAGGTCAGCTTCATGACCCACGACCTGACCGGCCCGGTCGCTCCCGACCTGAGCGTGGAGGTGGACGACGTGGACGCGGTCCACGCCGCCGTACGGGAGAGCGGCGCGGAGATCGTCCACCCGCTCCAGGACGAGGAGTGGGGCGTACGGAGGTTCTTCGTCCGGGACCCCGACGGCCGGGTGGTCAACGTGCTCAGCCACCGCTGACACCCGGCCGGTCCGGCAGGGCCAGGGCTTTTCGTGGCGATGAGGGCGGTGCCCGCGCTCCCGGGCGGATCCGGACG
>NZ_JBHXPF010000097.1:16285-19679 GCF_042718715.1 Streptomyces sp. NPDC058576
TTTTTTAATAAGACACCGGCTCCCACCCGGCCGGCCCGGCCGGCCCGGGGCTTTTCGTTCGGATCAGGCCGGAGCCCGCGAGCCCGGCCTGATCCGAACGAAAGGCCCTAGGCCCAGACCCCCGTGGCCGCGATCCGCCGCGCCCACGGTTCCAGGTCCGCCGCCTCCCGGCCGAGCACCTGGCGGACGCCGTCGGTCACCTCGGCCGTGTGGCCCGCGCGGTGCAGCGCGAACATCGCGCCGAGGGAGTCGGCGGCGGCCTCCGGCCAGCCCTGGGCGAGGAGTTCGGCGCGGTACGCCTGAGGGGTCAGCTCCTCGTAGCGGACGGGGCGGCCCGCCGCGCGGGCGATGGCCTCCGTGGCCTCGGCGAAGGTGAGGGCGCGGGGGCCGGACAGGTCGTAGGTGCGGCCCGCGTGGCCGCTCTCGGTGAGCACGGCCGCCGCGACCGCCGCGACGTCGTCGGCGTCGACGAAGGGCTCGGGCATGTCCCCGATCGGCAGGCCGAGACGGCCGGCGCGGAGCGGGGCCAGCCACAGGTCCTCGTCGAAGTTCTGGAAGAAGTTGTTGGGGCGCAGGAGGGTCCACTCGGCCCCGGACTCCCGTACCGCGTCCTCCGCCGCCGCCATGCCCCGGCCGAAGCCCTCGCCCGCCTGCTCGATGCCGTGGCCGGAAAGGACCACGAAGCGGCGGACCCCCGAGGCCTCGGCGCGGGTCACGAACTCCCGCACGGGGGACGGGTCCTCGGGGGCGATCAGGTAGAGGGCGTCGGCTCCGGCGAGTGCGGGCTCCCAGGTGTCGGGGAGGGTCCAGTCGAACCGGACCTCGCCGGAGCGGGAGGCGGGCCGGACCGTGGCCGTTCCGCCTTCGCGCAGGCGGGCCACGACCCGGCGGCCGGTCTTGCCGGTCGCGCCGAGGACGAGGACGGCGGACGGGGTGGTGTGCGTGCTCTGCGTCGTCATGGGCCCAGTCCACCGTGCCGGCCCCTGCCCGGCCCATGGGCGTCCGTCCGTCGTGCATAGGTGATCGTCCGGGACATCGTCCGGGAGGGGGGCGACTCTGCCTAGGCTGGGCGTCATGGATGTGTTCGACGAGCTGTTGCGGGGCGTGCGGGGCAGGGGCGCGGTGTTCGGCCGTTCGGTGCTGTGCGCACCCTGGTCGCTCCGGTTCACGGACGGGGCGTATCTGACCCTGTGCCTGCCGTTGCGGGGTGCGGGGTGGATCGTGCCCGAGGGCGGCCGGCCGCTGCGGGTGAAGGTCGGTGAGGGCGCGATCGTCCGGGGTCCGGCCCCGTTCGTCTTCACCGACGACCCGGCGGACGGTCCGGGGACGGGGCGGTCCCACGGCGTACGGGAGGTGCGCTGGGGCCAGGTCCGGGACACCGGCGCGCCGCCGGACCGCGGCCCCGAATTCGACTGCGCCACCGTGCTGTTGGCCGCCACCTACGACGTACAGGCGCAGGTTCCCCAGCGGCTCCTGCGGGCGCTTCCACCGGCCCTCGTGGTCCCCGACGAGGAGGACTGCGCGCCGATGCGCGACTACCTGGAGGCGCAGATCCGCGGCGGGCGGCCGGGCGACCAGATCGTGCTGGACCGGCTGCTGGACTGGATGCTGGTGTGCACGCTGCGGGACTGGTTCGACCGGCCCGAGGCGGATCCGCCGGGGTGGTACGGGGCGCTCGGCGACGAGGTGGCGGGGCCGGCCCTGCGGGCGATGCACGACGACCCGGCGCACCCCTGGACGACGGCGGAGCTGGCCGTCCGGGCGGGGGTGTCCCGGACGACCCTGGCGAAGCGGTTCACCGAGCTCGTCGGGGAGGGCCCGGTGGCCTACCTGACCGAGTGGCGGATGACGCTCGCGGCCGACCTGCTGACCCGCCCGGAGCTGACCGTGGCGGCCGTGGCCCGGCGGGTCGGCTACGCGGACGCGTTCGGCTTCAGCGCGGCGTTCAAGCGGCTGCGCGGCGAGAGCCCGAGCGCGTTCCGACGGGAGGCGGTCGCCGCCGGGACGGCGGAGGCGGCCGCCCCGGCGGGGTGAGGGGGCGGGCGGCTGCCGTCGCGTTCCGCGGCGCCGCCGTCGGGGCCGCGGGAACGGCCGGTTCGCCGCGCGTCCGGGTCGGGGGATCGCTCCCCTCGGCCCCAGGGCCCACCGCCGGCTCCGGACCTCCGGCCGGCCCCAGGGGGTGTCCGGCGGATCTCGGCCGGGTCCGCGACGCCTGGCACGGCCTGTCCGGCCCTGATCCGACGGACACCGCCAAGGGCGTGTCGTGTGGATCAGGTCGGATCAGGGAGCGGGGTCCGGCACGCGAGCCCGACATGATCCGAACGGCACCCCCTAGCCCCAGGCCCCCCGCTCCGCCGCGTCCCGCACGAAGTCGGCGAAGTCGCGCGGCTCCCGGCCGAGCGCACGGCGCACCCCGTCCAGGACGGGCGCTTCACGGCTCGTCGTGATCGGGATCAGCGCGTCGGTCCACAGGCCCGCCTCCTCGTCCGTGAAGCCCTGGTCCGCGACGAGCCCGGCCCGGAAGGCGGACGAGTCGAGGGGCACATACGCGGCGCGCTTCCCGGTCGCCTTCGCGATCTCGTCCAGGACGTCGGCGATACCGAGCGCGCGGGGGCCCGAGAGCCCGTACTCCTCGCCCGCGTGGCCGTCCTCGGTGAGCGCGGCGACGGCCACCGCCGCGATGTCGTCGGCGTCGATGAACGCGGCCTTCCCGTCCCCCGTGGGGAGGGCCAGTTCCCCGTCGCGTACGCCGTCGAGGAAGACGCCCTCGCTGAAGTTCTGGGCGAACCAGCCCGGCCGCAGGATTGTCCAGTCCACGCCGGAGCCACGCAGCGCCCGCTCGCCCTCACCGTGCGGGCCGCCGACGTCGTGGCCGGGACCGAAGTAGCCGGGCACGTCCACGCCCCGGGCCGAGAGCAGCACGAGTCGCCGCACCCCGCTCGCGACGGCCTGTTCGACGAAGGGGACCGTCGGGGAGGGCGAGGTGTCGAGCGGAACGATGTAGACGGCGGTGGCTCCCTCCAGGGCGGGGCCCCAGGTGGTGGGGTCCGCCCAGTCGAACGGGGTGTCGCCGGAGCGCGAGGCGGCCCGGGTCTCCACCCCCCGCTCGCGGAGGCGGGCCACCACCCGGCGGCCGGTCTTGCCGGTGCCGCCGGTCACGAGTACGGGGCCCTGCACGGAGGTCGCTGCTGTGGTCGCGTCTGTCTGAGTCATGGCACCAGCCTCGCGCGGCGGGGCGGCCCCCGCCCATGGCTCAGCGTCCGGGAGGGATGTCCGAGCGTCCGGCACGGGCAGGGAAACGGCCGAGGCCCGGATCCTCAGGGATCCGCGGCGCGGGCGGGGGGACGACTAGCGGGGGCACGGTTTTAACAGAGGACCAGGGGGGTGTTAGCAC
>NZ_JBHXPF010000098.1:0-19669 GCF_042718715.1 Streptomyces sp. NPDC058576
CACCCGCACCGCGGGCGAGGGCTCGGCGGCACAACGCGCCACGGGGGCGGGTGCGGCTGCGGCCCCAGCGACCCCCGAGGCGCCCGCGGCCCCCGAGGCCCCCGTAACGCCTGCGACCCCCGAGGCGCCCGCGACCCCGGCGACCCCGGAGGCCCCGGGGACCCGCGCGACCCCGGAGGCGTCCGGGGTAACGCCCGAGACGCCCGAGGCGCCCGCGACCCCGGAGGCCCCGGGGACCCCGGCGACCCCGGAGGCCCCGGCGGCCCCCGAGGCGCTCGGCACGCAGGCGCCCAAGGAGACCGGCGCGCCTGGGCCCACGACGCCGGAGACGTCCGCAACTCCGGAGACGTCCGCGACCCCGGAGGCGTCCGCCACCCCGGAGGCGTCCGCACTGCCGGAGCCGCCCTCGACGACAACCGGGCAGCCGCCGGCCACGACGCCCCCGCAGGCACCCCCGACCACCCGGCCGCGCCGCTCGCGGTCGGCGTCCGAGGGCTCGGCCAGCCAGCAACCGCGCCCGGACGCAACCGCGGCGCCCCCGGCCGCTCCTGCCCGCCGTTCCCGTTCGGCCTCGGACGGTTCGGCCAGTCAGCGTCCGGCGTCGGACCCGCCCGGGGGAGGCCAGCCGCTGCCGCCCCGGGTGCGCAGCACGGACGCCCCGTGGCACGACGCCCAACCGGCCTTCGACGAGCCGGAGGGCCCGGAGGCCGAGTCCTCGGACGCGCCTTCCCAGCCCCTCCGGCGTTTGAGGAGCGGGGGTACGGGGGCGGAGCCCCCGGTTCGGGAAGGGGCGGGTAGGGGAGAAGCCCCGCGCAGCGGCCCCACCCCCACCCCCAGCGACGCCCCGGAGCCGAGCGACGCCCCGGAACCCAGCGACGCCCCGGAACCCAGCGCCAAGCCCACCCCCGACCAGCAGACCCCCACCCCAGACCACCCCGCCGGAGGCGATCCCGAGTGAACGACGTACTCGACGTCGCCCTCCGCCTGGCCATCGTCTTCGTCGTGTTCCTGGTCGCCCCGCTCCTCGTCGGCCAGACGGAACACAAGGTGATGGCCCACATGCAGGGCCGCCTGGGCCCCATGTACGCAGGCGGCTTCCACGGCTGGGCCCAGCTCGTCGCGGACGGCGTGAAGTTCGCGCAGAAGGAGGACGTGGTCCCGGCCGCCGCCGACCGCCGCGTCTTCCAGCTCGCCCCCGCCGTCGCCCTCCTCCCGTATCTCCTCGTCCTCGTGGTCATCCCCGCCGGCCCCGGCGACGGCGCGGTCGGCCAGGTCGTCGACGCGGGCATCTTCTTCGTGCTCGCCGTCATGGGCATCGGCGTCCTCGGCTCGCTCATGGCCGGCTGGGCCTCCGCCAACAAGTTCTCCCTGCTCGGCGGCCTCCGTACCGCCGCGCAACTCCTCTCCTACGAGCTGCCGATGCTCCTGACCGCCGCCTCCGTGGCCATGGCGGCCGGCACGGTCTCGCTCACCGGCATCCTCGACGCCTTCGCGTGGTGGTGGCTGCCCTGGCAGATCGTCGGCGCCCTGGTCTTCTTCGTGGCGGGTCTCGCCGAACTCCAGCGCCCGCCCTTCGACATGCCGGTGGCCGACTCCGAGATCATCTTCGGCGCGTACACCGAATACACCGGTCTGCGCTTCGCCCTGTTCCTCCTCGCCGAGTACGCGGGCATCGTCGTCCTGTGCGCCCTGACCACCGTCCTCTTCCTCGGCGGCTGGCACGGCCCGTTCGGCGCCGACGGACTCGGGTGGCTCTGGACCCTCCTCAAGACCGCCCTCCTCGCGTTCGTCGTCATCTGGCTGCGCGTCAGCTACCCGCGCGTGCGTGAGGACCAGTTGCAGAAGCTCGCCTGGACCACCCTCGTCCCGCTCGCCCTCGCGCAGATCGCGCTGACCGGCATCGTGAAGGTGGCGATCAACTGATGTCCCCGATCCCCGGATCCGGCCTCGCCAAAGGCCTCGCCGTCACCCTGCGCACGATGACGAGGAAGACCGTCACCGCGCAGTACCCGGACACCCAGCCCGAACTCCCGCCCCGCTCACGCGGTGTCATCGGGCTGTTCGAGGAGAACTGCACCGTCTGCATGCTCTGCGCCCGCGAGTGCCCCGACTGGTGCATCTACATCGACTCCCACAAGGAGACGTCGCCGCCCGCCGCCCCCGGCGGCCGCGAGCGCAGCCGGAACGTCCTCGACCGCTTCGCCATCGACTTCTCCCTCTGCATGTACTGCGGCATCTGCATCGAGGTGTGCCCCTTCGACGCGCTGTTCTGGTCACCCGAGTTCGAGTACGCGGAGACGGACATCCACGAACTCACCCACGAGCGCGACAAGCTCCGTGAGTGGATGTGGACCGTGCCGGAGCCGCCCGCGCTCGACCCCGCGGCCGAGGAACCGAAGGAGATCGCCGCCGCCCGCAAGGCCGCGGACAAGCTCGCCGCCCAACGCGCGCAGGAGCGGCTGGAACAGGAACAGGAGCACCAGCAGGACGAGGAGGGCGGAACCCCGTGACGCTGCTCACCGCCACCGCGGCTGCCGCAGGGGACCACCCCGGTTTCCTCTCCCCGTCCGGCGTCGAGATCGCGTTCCTCCTCGTCGGTCTCGCCACTCTCGGCGCCGCCGTCATCACCGTCACCACCAGGCAACTGGTGCACGCCGCGCTCTGGCTCGTTGTGGCGCTCGGCGGACTGGCCGTGGAATACCTCCTGCTCACCGCGGAGTTCATCGCCTGGGTCCAGGTCCTCATCTACGTCGGCTCCATCGTCGTTCTCCTCCTCTTCGGCCTGATGCTCACGCGGGCCCCCATCGGCCGCTCCCCGGACGCCGATTCGGGCAACCGATGGGTCGCCCTCGGGGTGGCCACCGCTGCTGCGGCGGCCCTCGTCTGGGTCGTGGTCGACGCCTTCCGCACCACCTGGATCGACCTCGACGGGCCGGTCCAGGGCTCCACCAAAGTCACCGGCGCCTTCCTGTTCCGGAACTGGGTCCTGCCCTTCGAGGCGCTCTCCGTCCTGCTGCTCGCCGCCCTCGTCGGCGCGATCGTCCTGTCCCGCAAACGCGACACCGACGCCGCCGTCCGGCCGGCTCCGGACAAGCCCGCCCCGACCCGGGGCACTCCGCCCGGCAAGGAGGAGCAGAGCTGATGCACCTCGCCTATCCCGCCGTGCTCGCCGCCCTCCTCTTCTGCGTCGGCCTCTACGGCGTCCTCGCCCGCCGCAACGCGATCCTGGTCCTGATGTCCGTCGAGCTGATGCTCAACGCCGTCAACCTCAACCTCGTCGCCTTCGACGTCTGGCTCCGCGACACCCTCCACTCCGGCCAGGCCCTCACGCTCTTCACCATCGCCATCGCCGCCGCCGAGATCGGCATCGGCCTCGCGATCGTCCTGGCCGTCTACCGCAACCGGGGCACCTCCGACATCGACCGGCTCCGCGACACCGCCGAGACCGACGACGCCGAGACGCTCCCCGACGACGCCGAGGCCGACACCGGCGGCGCGGAACCGCCCCCCGGCCAGGCGGACGAGAACACAGGGAAGACGAAGAAGGCAGAGGCCGCCACGTGACCACCACGACCCTCGCCGCCCTCGTCCCCCTCCTCCCGTTCCTCGGGGCGCTCGCCGGGCTCGCCGTCGGCCGCACCGCCCCCGGGTTCGTCCGCCCGCTGGCGATCCTCCCGGTCCTCACCGCGGCCGTCCTCGCCGTGATCGTCGCCGTCCGTCAGGGCGGCGGCCGGGCCATCGACGCCGCGACCCAGCTCACGCCCACCGGGTCGGTCCCGATCGACCTGGCACTGCACCTCGACGGCTTCGCCGTGCTGGTCGCCGTCCTCGTCGCCGTCGTCGCCACCTGCGTACAGCTCTACTCCACCGCCTACCTCCGCGACGACGCCCGCTACCCCTCCTACGCCGCCCTCGTCTCCCTCTTCACCTCCGCGATGCTCCTGGTCGTCTACTCCGGCGACCTGATGGTGCTCCTGGTCGGCTGGGAGATCATGGGCATCTGCTCGTACTTCCTCGTCGGCCACTACTGGGAGACGCCCGAGGCCCGGGCCGCCTCCCTCAAGGCCTTCCTGGTCACCAAGCTCGGCGACGTCCCCTTCCTGATCGGTCTGTTCGCGCTCGCCGCCGACACCGGCAGCTTCCGGATCACCGAGATCCTCGCCGCCGTCGGCAACGGCGGACTCGACCAACCGACCCTCGTCGCCCTGCTGCTCCTCGCGGGCGTCGCGGGCAAGTCCGCGCAGTTCCCCCTGCACACCTGGCTGCCCGACGCGATGGCCGGCCCCACCCCCGTCTCCGCGCTCATCCACGCCGCGACGATGGTCGCCGCCGGGATCTACTTCGTGGCCCGCCTGCTGCCCGTCTTCGCCGCCTCCGGCGCGGCGCTCGTCGTCCTCGCCGTGATGGCCGCCGTCACGATGATCGGATCCGGGCTCGCCGCCCTCGCCCAGGACGACATCAAACGCGTCCTCGCCTACTCGACGATCGGTCAGCTCGGCTACATGTCGGGCGCCCTCGCCGTCGGCGACCGGGGCGCCGCCGTCTTCCACCTGATCTCGCACGGTGCGTTCAAAGCCGTCCTCTTCCTCGCCGCGGGCGTCGTCATCCACGCCGCCGGCACCAACTCGCTCGCCGCCATGTCCCGGATGGGAGGCCTCGCCCGCCGTATCCCGGACGCCTACTGGACGATGACCGTCGCGCTCCTCGCGCTGGCCGCCATCCCGCCGTTCGCCGGCTTCTTCTCCAAGGAAGCCGTCCTCGTCGCCGCCGAGCACACCGCGCTGGGGGACCGGACCGTCGCCCCGGCCGCGGCCGGCTGGACGATCCTGATCGCCGGGCTCCTCGCCGCCGTCCTGACCGCCGCCTACGCCGTACGCCTCTGGCTCCTCGCCTTCCGGGGCCGCGGGGCCGATGTCCCCGACCACGGCAAGCAGCCCCTCGCCATGACCTCCGTCCTGTGGATCCTGGCCGTCCCCACCATCGGCTTCGGCCTCACCGCCGGTGTGATCGGCGACTGGTTCGACGGGCACGGACTCACGCCGTCCCTCACCACCGCCGTCCTCGCCACCGGCGTCACGCTCGTCGGCGGCCTCGTCACCTACGGCGCCTGGCGGCACACCACCGCCCTCGCCGCCCGCACCCCCATCGGGGCCGTGGCCGCCCACCCGGACGCCGAACCCGCCCTCGTCGAAGCCGAGTCCATGACGTCCCACACCGCCGCCTACGGCACCATCGCGGACGCCCCCGACCCGGCCGACCCCGGCAGGCTCCTCCTCGGGCCCCTGCACCGCCACGCGGTCACCGGCTTCCACCTCGACGCCCTGTACACGGCGCTGTTCGTCCGGCCCGTCCAGGCAGCCGCCCGCCTCGTCCGCTTCCTGGACCGCGAGGTCGTCGACACCTACGTCAACGGAACGGGCGCCGTCACCCGCCTCCTCGGCACAGCCGTCCGCCGGGCCCAGACCGGCAACGTGCAGACCTACGTCAGCGCCCTGCTCGCCGGGTCCCTCGTCCTGGCGATCGCCGCCGTCGTCTTCGCCAACGTCAACGCGGGGTCGTGACCGTGATCGATATCAGCCCGTCCGTGATGCAGTTCCTTCTGGCGTTCATCGTCGTCGCCCCGCTCCTCGGCGCCGCCGCGGCCCTGCTCCCCGCCCCGCCCGGGCTCAAGGGGAAGAACCCCGACCAGGCCGTGCTCCGCCACGGCGTGACCGTCACCGGGGCCGTCCTCATCGCCGCGATCGTCCTGGCCGTCGGCTTCGACCACGACCACCCCGCCACGATGCAGGCGACCACCGACATCAGCTGGATCCCGGCGCTCGACGTCCGCATCCACCTCGGCATCGACGGCATCTCGCTCCCCCTCCTGGTCCTGACCGCGCTGCTGACCTTCCTCTGCGCGCTGTACAGCTACTTCAAGCTGCCCGCGGGCCCCTCACCGAAGGCCTTCGTGGCCCTCGTCCTCGTCCTGGAGTCCGGCACCCTCGCCACCTTCGCCGTCCTCGACCTGCTGCTCTTCTTCCTCGCCTTCGAGATGGTCCTCATCCCGATGTACTTCCTCATCGCCCGCTGGGGCGGCGACCAACGGCAGGCGGCCGCCTGGAAGTTCATCCTCTACACGCTGCTCGGCTCGGTCGTCATGCTGCTCGGCCTGCTCCTCATCGGGCTGAAGAGCGGCACCTTCGACATGGTGGCACTCGCCACTGACAACGGCCGCGGCCTCACCACATCCGTGCAGGTCATCGCCGTACTCGCGATCGGTCTCGGGCTCGCCGTGAAGACCCCGATGTGGCCCCTGCACAGCTGGCTCCCCGACGCCCACACCGCCGCCCCCACCGTCGGATCCGTGCTCCTCGCGGGCGTCCTGCTGAAGATGGGAACGTACGGGTTCGTCCGGATCCTGCTCCCCGTCGCCCCGGACGGCATGCGCACCTTCGCGCCCTACCTCGCCGCGTTCGCCGTCGTCGGCATCGTCTACGGATCGCTCGCCTGCCTGGCCCTGGCCCGTACCGGCGCCAAGGGCGACCTCAAGCGGCTCATCGCGTACTCGTCCGTCGGCCACATGGGCTTCGTCCTGCTCGGCATCGCCACCATGACCCCCACCGGAGTCAACGGCGCCCTCTTCGCCAACATCGCCCACGGCCTCATCACCGGCCTGCTCTTCTTCCTGGTCGGCGCCATCAAGGACCGCTACGGCACCGCCGACCTCGACACCCTCGCCGGAGCGACCGGAGCCGCCCTCTACGGCCGCGCGCCCCGCCTCGGCGCGCTGCTCGCCTTCGCCGCCGTCGCCTCGCTCGGACTGCCCGGACTCGCCGGATTCTGGGGCGAGATGCTCACCCTGTTCGGCGCGTACAGCCCGGCCGAAGGCCTCAGCCGCCCCGCGTTCCGCACCTTCATGGCCATCGGGGCGTTCGGCACCCTCCTCACCGCCGCGTACATGCTCATCGTCGTCCGCCGCGTCTGCATGGGCGAGCACGCACTCCACTCCCGGCTGTCGCCCGACGAGCCGGCCTCGCGACCGGCGGACGACCCCGTGCCGTCCGCCGCCGGAGTCCGAACGGCCACCACCCCGCAGCTCGCCGACATCCAGACGTACGAAGCCGCAGCCTGGACCCCGCTCGCCGCGCTCACCGTCCTCGCCGGTCTCTGGCCCGCCGTCCTCCTCGGCCTCACCGACCCGGCCGTGCAGAAGCTCCTCGCAGGAGGCAAGTCGTGACCGCGGACCTCAGCACCATCGCCGGAAGCCTCGTCGCGCACGCCACCGACCCGGGCGCGACCGCCCCCGGCACCACCGCCGGAAGCCTCGCCGCGGCCGACGCCCCCAGCGTCGTCCAGTCCATCGACTGGCTCGCCATCGCGCCCCCCACCCTCACCGCACTGGCCGCCCTGGTCGTCCTCGTCGCCGACCTGTTCCTGCCCGCGCACCGCAAGCGTCTCCTCGGCTACGGCACCCTCACCGCCCTCGCCGCGGCCCTGGCGTTCCTGATCCCCCTGCGGTCCGGGGACCGGTCCACCTTCTGCGTCACCACCGGCGCCCAGGCCTGCAGCTACACCGCCGACCACTTCACCGTCGTCATCCAGGCTCTGGTCCTCGGCGGCGCGTTCCTCACCGTCCTGCTCTCGCTCGACGACACCCGCAAGCTGCCGGCGGGGGAGTACTGGTTCCTGCTCCTGGCCTCCGCCGCCGGGGCCGCCCTGCTGCCCGCCTCCCGCGACCTGGCCACGCTCGTCGTCGCTCTCGAAGTCGCCTCGCTGCCCGCGTTCGCCCTCGTCGGCATCAAGCGCGGCGACCGGCGCTCCTCCGAGGCCGCGCTGAAGTTCTTCCTCTCCTCCGTCGTCGCGACCGCCGTCATGCTGCTCGGCGTCAGCTTCGTGTACGCGACGACCGGCACCCTGCACCTCACCGAGATCGCCGCCCGCCTCGACGACGTACCCCCGGTGCTCGACACCCTCGCCAAGACCGGTGTGGCCCTCACGCTCGTCGGCTTCGCCTTCAAGACCGCCGCGGCGCCTTTCCACTTCTGGGTCCCCGACACCTATGTCGGCGCACCCCTCCCGATCGCCGCCTATCTCTCCGTCGTCGGGAAGGCCGTCGGGTTCTCGGGCCTCATTCTGGTGACCGTCATCGCGTTCCCCTCCCATGCGGACGTCTGGGGGCCCGCCCTCGCCGTCCTCGCCGCGCTCACCATGACCGTCGGCAACGTCGCGGCCGTCCGCCAGAAGGCCGACCGCGCCCGCAGCGCTGTCCGCCTCCTCGCCTGGTCCTCCGTCGCCCAGGCCGGCTACCTCCTGGTCCCGATCGCCGCCGCCGCGTACTCCAGCGACGAACAGATCGGCTCCACCGTCGCGTACGCCCTCATGTACGCCGTCGTGAACCTGGGCGCGTTCGCGGTCGCCGCCCTCGTCGCCCGTACGCACCCCGGCAACCGGCTCTCCGACTACCGGGGTCTGTACGCCACCCGCCCCCTCGCCGCCCTGGCCCTCGGCTTCTTCCTGCTCTGCCTGGCCGGGCTGCCGCCCGGCATCATCGGGCTCTTCGCGAAGGTCACCGTCTTCTCCGCGGCGGTCGACGCGGGCCTCGGCTGGCTCGCCGTCGTCATGGCCGTCAACGTGGTGATCGCCCTCTACTACTACCTTCAGTGGACCGCGATCCTCTTCCGTGCCCCGGACGGAGCCCCGGAAAGGGCCGAGGCGGCCACCGGAGTCCCGGCCTCCACCGCGCCGCGCCGATTCCGCGCTCCCGCCCCGCTCACCACGGCGATCGTGCTCACCACCGCCGCCGCAATCCTGCTCTCCGGGGTCCCGCAGGCCATCCTGCGCTTCGCCTCCGTCAGCCTCTTCTGACCCCCTCCCGCGCCCGGAAGAGTCGGTTTGCCGACGGCCCCCGCCACAGGGCATGGTCTTGGCTGCATAGGTCACGTATGTGGCGTGCACACGTCCAGGGCAAGAGGGAGAGAGAGCAGTGCTGAACGGGTTCAAGGACTTCATCCTGCGCGGGAACGTCATCTCGATGGCGATCGGTCTGGCCGTCGGGGCCGCCTTCACCGCCGTCGTCACGGGCTTCAGCAACGCCTTCATCACCCCGCTGATCGGTCTCGCCACCCGGGGCACCGGAGACTTCAGCAAGGCCTTCTACGAGGTCGACGGCGTCAAGTTCCCCTACGGCCTGTTCATCAGCGCCGCCATCGCCTTCGTGATCACCGCCGCCGTCCTCTATTTCTGCGTCGTGGTCCCCATGGCCAAGGTGCAGAACCGCTTCACCAAGGAGCAGGAAGAGGAGGCCGTCGACATCAAGGCCGCCCTGCGCGACTGCCCGCGCTGCTTCAGCGAGATCCCCGCCGTCGCCTCCCGCTGCGGCCACTGCACCAGCGAGGTCGAGCCCGACCCCGAGGCCCTCTCCCTCGCCAGGCTCCCCGCCCAGCAGCACTGAGGCCCGGCACCACCGGCACCACCGGCACCACCGCGCCGCGATGACGCCCCGCCACCCGTACGGCCCAGCGCCACTCCGTACGGGGCCGAGGGCCCGACCGGCGCGAACACGCGGCACGACCCCCGCCCTCCGGCCGCACGCACAAGGGAACTAGCTCCTCTCGCCTGGCGTTGACCAGTACAGGAGGCTCCACTGGGGAGTGGAGCACCACCATGCAAAGGGTTCCCCTGCTGCACCACTTGGAGGGCGTACCGTGCACCGCCGGCACAACGGGCTGAAGACCGCCGTACTCCTCGGGGGACTGTCCGCACTCATCATCGTCATCGGCAGTCTCTTCGGACGTACAGGCCTCGTCGTCGCGCTCCTCGTAGCCGTCGGCACCAACGCGTACGCCTACTGGAACAGCGACAAGCTCGCCCTGCGGGCCATGCGCGCCCGGCCCGTCAGCGAATTCGAGGCGCCGCAGCTCTACCGCATCGTCCGCGAGCTCTCCACAGCCGCCCGTCAGCCCATGCCGCGCCTCTACATCTCCCCGACGCAGGCGCCCAACGCGTTCGCCACCGGCCGCAACCCGCGCAACGCCGCCGTCTGCTGCACCGAGGGCATCCTCCAGATCCTCGACGAACGCGAGCTGCGCGGCGTCCTCGGCCACGAGCTCAGCCATGTCTACAACCGGGACATCCTCATCTCGTCCGTCGCCGGAGCCCTCGCCTCCGTCGTGATGTTCCTGGTCAACTTCGCCTGGCTCATCCCGGTGGGCCGCTCCAACGACGACGAGGGGCCCGGCCTCCTCGGCATGCTCCTGATCATGATCCTGGGGCCGCTCGCCGCCTCCGTCATCCAGCTCGCCGTCAGCCGCTCCCGCGAGTACGAGGCCGACGCGTCCGGGGCCCAGCTCACCGGGGACCCGCTGGCTCTCGCCAGTGCCCTGCGCAAGCTCGACGCGGGGACGAAACAGCTCCCGCTGCCGCCCGAGCCGAGGATCGAGACCGCGAGCCACATGATGATCGCGAATCCCTTCCGCCCCGGTCAGGGGATGGCGAAAATGTTCTCGACACATCCGCCGATGGCGGAGCGCATCGCCCGACTAGAACAGATGGCAGGTCATCGCCCGTGAAAACCATCCTGAACGTCATCTGGCTGATCCTCTGCGGATTCTGGATGTTCCTCGGCTATCTGCTCGCGGGCGTCCTGCTCTGCATCACCATCATCGGCATCCCCTTCGGGCTCGCCGCCTTCCGGATCGGCGTCTACGCCCTCTGGCCGTTCGGCTACACCGTCGTCGACCGCCGGGACGCCGGCTCGCCCTCCTGCGTGGGGAACGTCCTCTGGCTGGTCCTCGCCGGCTGGTGGCTCGCCCTCGGCCACATCACCACCGGCATCGCGCTGTGCATCACGATCATCGGGATCCCGCTGGGCATCGCCAACTTCAAGCTGATCCCCGTCTCCCTCATGCCCTTCGGCAAGGAGATCGTCCCCACGGACCAGCCCTTCGTCACCCGCTAGATCCCGTCCGACCGACCGAGTCCGGCGAACGTCCGAGCAACCGAACACCTGCCCGCTTCGTCTTGGATTTCACGACGAAGCAAGGGGTAGGTGCAGCGACATGGGCATCATCAGTTGGATCATTCTCGGCCTGCTCGCCGGACTCATAGCCAAGATCCTCCTCCCGGGACGTGACCCGGGCGGCATCATCGGCACCACCCTCATCGGCATCGCCGGGGCCTTCGTCGGCGGCTGGCTCTCCAGCCAGTTGCTCGACCGCCCCATCAGCAACGACTTCTACGACACCGCGACCTGGATCGCCGCCATCGCCGGTTCCCTGGTCCTGCTGATCGCCTACCGTCTGCTGTTCGGCCACTCCCGCGACCGCCGCTGACCTTGGGGACCGGGGGACCGGCGGACGCCGATCGAGCCCGCCGGACATCGAGCCACACCGCTCTGCTGAGCGTCCCGCTCTACCGCGCGTCCCCGCTCCACCGCGCGTTGCGCGACCCCATCCCGGTCTCCCGCAAGGTGAGGTTCAACCGGCCGGCCCGCAGCCCCGCTGCCGGGTCGGCCGTTCCCGCGTACACCTTCGGCACCCCGTGGAACGCGAAACGCGACGGCCCGCCGAAGACGAACAGATCCCCGGACGCCAACTCCACATCCGTGTACGGCTGCCCGCGTCCCTCCGTGTTCCCGAACCGGAACACACATCTCGCCCCGATGCTCAACGACACCACAGGAGCGCTCGACCGCTCCTCCTTGTCCTGGTGCATCCCCATCCGCGCGGCGTCGTCGTAGAAATTGATCAGCGCGGTATCCGGTGCGAACGACTCGGCCGCACCCTCGTCCCCGTACGCCTCGGCCACCGCCGCCCGCCCCAGGTCGCCCAGCCAGTCGGGGAAAGCGGCCACCCGGGCACCGTTCACATCGTCAGCCGTACGCGCGTACCGGTACGGCTGCCAGTGCCACCCCAGGCACACCGTCCGCACCGACATCACCCCGCCGCCCGGCAGCTCGGTGTGCCGCAACGGGACCGGCCCCCGCGCCCACTCCCGGCACGCCGCCACCAACTCCGCCCGCTGCTCCACCGACAGCCACTCCGGCACATGGACGGCCCCCGGCGCGACGACGGCCCTCGGACGCCGGAACAAGCCGTCCGAGGAAGGCGGAAGGCCGGAGGAAGGCGGAGGGCCCGGGGGCGGCGGATCGCCGGACGCCACGGCTCAGCCCGCCCCGCCTTCGATCCCCAGCAGCAGCTTCTTGCGCTCCAGCCCGCCGGCGTACCCCCGCAGTGCCCCGTCCGCCCCGATCACCCGGTGGCACGGCCGCACGACCAGCAGCGGATTGCGCCCGATCGCGGTGCCCACCGCCCGCACTCCGGCGCCCGAGGCCCCGACCCGCGCCGCGACCTCCCCGTACGACACCGTGCTCCCATAGGGGATCGACTCCAGCACCGCCCAGACCCGCCGCTGGAACTCCGTGCCCAGGCCCTCGGCGAGCGGTACGTCGAACCGCGTCGAGCGCCCCGCGAAGTACGCCTCCAACTGCCGGGCGACCTCCGCGAACGCCTCCGGGTCGGGCCGCCAGTCGTCCTGGACGACCGCGCCGCCCTTCTGCCCGGGCACGGACAACGAACGCAGCCGCACCCCACCGGCCGGGGCGGCCTCGCCGTTCCCGGCGGCACCTCCGGTCCCGGCCCCTGCCGTCTCCTCGCCGACCAGCAGCAACTCGCCCAGCGGGCTCTCCACCCGCGCGTACACCGTCCTCGTCATGCCCTCTCACTTCCCCGGTCCGTACGGCCAGTCTGCGCCCGTCCGCCCGCCGTCACCGGCGGTATTCGGACACTGCATCCGCACGCCCCGCACGGGCCGGGGGCACGAAGAGGCACGCCGTCGAGGCCGGCCTCGGCGGCGTGCCCCCGTTGTGTGCGGCAGTCGGCTGCCCTGACTACCGGTAGTTCACGAACTGGATCGCGAACTCGAAGTCCTTGCCCTTCAGCAGCGCCTGAACGGCCTGGAGGTCGTCCCGGCTCTTCGAGCTGACGCGCAGTTCGTCGCCCTGGACCTGCGCCTTGACGCCCTTCGGGCCCTCGTCGCGGATCGTCTTCGCCACCTTCTTGGCGTTGTCCTGGGAGATGCCTTCCTCGATGGTGGCGAAGATCTTGTACTCCTTGCCGGAGAGCTGCGGCTCACCGGCGTCCAGCGACTTCAGCGAGATGCCGCGCTTGATCAGCTTGGACTGGAAGATGTCGAGGATGGCCTTGACGCGCTCCTCGCCGTTCGCCTCCATCAGAATCTTCTCGCCCGACCAGGAGATGGAGGCGCCCGTGCCCTTGAAGTCGTAGCGCTGGGAGATCTCCTTGGCGGCCTGGTTGAGGGCGTTGTCGACCTCCTGCCGCTCGACCTTCGAGACGATGTCGAAACTGGAGTCGGCCATGACGTGTGGCTCCTTGCGTCGAATGTGCGTAGGGATACAGGCCAAAGCCTAGCCACCGCCGCACCCTCCGGCTGCTGATCAATGAGGTGGCGGAGCACCCCTGGCCATCGGGTATTGTTTACGTCGTCGCCAAGGAGATCACCACGAGATCCAACGCGTCGTTCGAGGCGGTGTGCCCGAGTGGCCAAAGGGAGCAGACTGTAAATCTGCCGGCTTCGCCTACCCAGGTTCGAACCCTGGCGCCGCCACGCGAACGAAGCCCCCGACCGGTTCTTCCGGTCGGGGGCTTTCTCGTTGTCAGGGGGCTCCGGGGGCTGGGCGAGCCGGGCCGATCACCCGGCCCGGCGGCCCGGTTCAGTTGCCCGCGACGTCCTTCACGGCCACCGTCACCGGGACGTTCCCGGAGATGGCTTCGAGGGTGAGACCCGCCGTCGCCGGGGTGTCCAGCAGCTCCAGCAGCGTGGCCGCCACGTCGTCGCGGGGGATCGGGCCGCGGCCCGTCGAGGCGGCCAGGAGGACCTGGCCGGTGCCCGCGTCGTTGGTCAGCATGCCGGGGCGCAGGATCGTCCAGTCCAGCGCGGTACGGGAGCGTACGTCGGCGTCGGCGGCGCCCTTGGCCCGCAGATACACGTCGAAGACCTCGTCGCCCGGGTGGCCGGGGTCGGCGCCCATCGAGGAGACGACGAGGTAGCGGCGGACGCCCGCTGCCTCGGCCGCGTCGGCGAACAGCACGGCCGCGTCGCGGTCGACGGTGTCCTTGCGGGCGGTGCCGCTGTTCGGCCCGGCGCCCGCCGCGAAGACGACCGCGTCCGCACCGCGCAGCACCTCCGCGGTCTGCTCCACGGTGGCCGATTCGAGGTCCAGTACGGCGGGTTGGGCGCCGGCGTCGGTCAGGTCCTGACTCTGTTGGGGGTTGCGGATGATCCCTACGGCTTCATCCCCGCGTGCGGCGAGCAGCCGCTCCAGCCGCAGTGCGATCTGTCCGTGTCCACCTGCGATGACAATGCGCATACCCCCGACCGTACGCCCGGGGACGGGGTCGCGCTCAGTTCCTCGGTCCGGCGCCGGAGTCGGGCCGCCCCTGGCGCGGGAGTCCGCCGAGCCCCGTGACGGCGTCGGCGTCGGAGTCGCAGTACTCGCGTACGGCGCTGGTGCGGGCGACGACCCGGCCGCCGTGGATGACGATGCGGCTGTAGGCGAGGGAGAGCGCGGCGGAGAGCCGTTCGCCGCGTACGGCGAGGAGTTCGGCGGGGAAGCCCGCCTCGACCCGCACGTCGGGAAGGCCGAGGGCCGCGCGGGCCGTCGTGGAGACCAGGGCGTACGCCTGTTCGGCGCGGAGCCCCGCCTGCGAGGCGAGCAGGTAGGCGGCTTCGAGCGGATCCCCGCGGCCGACGGGGTTGGCCGCGTCCCGCAGCGCTCCGCTGCCCGCCGCGACGCGCACGCCGGCGGAGCGCAGAAGGCGCACGGGGGCGGTCGTACGGCGCTCAGAGCCGACGCAGCCGCCCTGGGGCAGGCAGACCACGGTGATCCCGGCCGCGGCGAGCCGCTCGGCGGCGCGGGCCGCGACGTCCAGGGGCAGATGGGCCAGCCCGGCGCAGGGGCCGAGGGTGACGCCGGGGCGAAGGCCCGCGGCCATCGCGGCGAGCCGGGCCAGCCGGGCGGGGTCGTCGGCGTCGGTGTGCAGGTCCACGGGGCAGCCGTGCTCGGCGGCGATCTCCAGGACGGCCTCGGTGTAGCCCGTGGGGTCGGGGTCGAGGTCGGGGCAGCCGCCGACGACGGCCGCGCCCATCTTCACCGCGTCCCTGAGCATCGCGAGGCTGTCCGCCCCGGCGACGCCGGTGAGGAGCCGGGGGACCGCGACGGGCATCACGTCGGCGAGGCCGCGCAGGGCGCGCCGGGTCTGCAGGACGGCTTCGAGCGGGGCGAGGCCCTGGACGTCGCCGACGCGGACGTGGGTGCGCAGCGCGGTGGAGCCGTGGCCGAGCTGCAGGAGGGCGGCCTCGGTGGCGCGGCGCTGGATGTCCTCGGCCCGGTGGGAGGCCGGGCCGGGACTGTCGGGGCCCAGGCTGTCCGCGGTGAGGGCGGTGTCGCTGTGGGCGTGGGGTTCGGCCGGGGCGGGGAGCAGCAGATAGCCGCGGAGGTCGATGCGGGGGCCGCGGGCGGTGAGGCTGCCCGCGGTGCCGACGGCCTCGATGCGGCCGCCGCTGAGGCGTACGTCGACGGCCCGGCCGTCGGCGAGGCGGGCGCCGCCGAGGACGAGGGCGGGGGTGTCGGCGGTGGTGGCCGCGTCGGCGCTGTCGGGCGCGTTGTCGTCGGGCCGCCGTGGCTGGCTGTCAGGCATCGCGCTCCTGGGAGGGGTGCAAGATCACATGGAGTGACCACACCCTAGGGGCGTGCGGGGGCGGCTTCCGGGAGGAGCGGAATAGTCGTACCGGTGCGCCTGCGCCGTTCGCCGGCCGGACCCGGTCCGGATGCGGACCCGGCCTGGATCAAGGCCTGATCAGGGGGTGTGGGAGGCCCCGGGCGGAGGGCCGGAGCATGCGGCACAAACGGATTTGGGCAACCGGCGGGAGACCGTGTAATGTCTTCATCGCTCGCCCCAATAGCTCAGTCGGTAGAGCGTCTCCATGGTAAGGAGAAGGTCTGCGGTTCGATTCCGCATTGGGGCTCTGGTGATCGGGAAACCCCGCTTCGGCGGGGGGACTCATCATCAAAGCGGTGTAGCTCAGTCGGTAGAGCAAGCGGCTCATAATCGCTGTGTCACCGGTTCAAGTCCGGTCACCGCTACTAACGGTAGCCGATTGCTGGGTCGGTCCTTCGATCGGCTACCCTTTTATGCGTTCATCCGTCCACCGTCCGTCCAAGGAGCACTCACGTGGCTGCCACCGACGTCCGCCCGAAGATCACGCTGGCCTGCGTGGAGTGCAAGGAGCGGAACTACATCACCAAGAAGAACCGGCGTAACAACCCGGACCGTCTTGAGATGAAGAAGCACTGCCCGCGCTGCAACTCGCACACCGCGCACCGCGAAACGCGCTGAAACAGGCTCGTACACGAGGCCGTCCCCTCTGGGGGCGGCCTCGTGTCGTTGTATGGGGCCGTCCCCGCACGGGGTGTGCCCATATTCGTCTTTCACCAGGTTTCTCAGGAGGTAGCGAGCTCATGGCGCTCGACCAGTCCTTCGTGGGGCGGACCTATCCGCCCACCCCGGCGTACGAGGTCGGCCGGGAGAAGATCCGCGAGTTCGCCGAGGCGGTGGGTGACACCCACGCGGCGTACGTCGACGTGGAGGCCGCCCGTGCGCTCGGTCACGCCGATGTGATCGCCCCGCCCACGTTCGTCTTCTCGATCACCTACCGGGCCGCCGGAGAGGTGGTGCGGGACCCGCAGTTGGGCCTGGACTACAGCCGGGTGGTGCACGGGGACCAGAAGTTCTCCTACGTGCGTCCGGTGCGGGCGGGGGACCGGCTGACGGTCACCTCGACGATCGAGAGCATCAAGTCCCTGGCGGGCAACGACGTCATCGACATTCGCGGGGATGTGCACGACGAGGCCGGTGAGCTGGTGGTCACGGCGCTCACGAAGCTGGTGGCGCGCGCCGCCGAGGAGGCGTGATGACGGCGAAGGTCTCTTACGGATCGGTCGAGGTCGGTACGGAACTGCCGGCGCAGTCGTTCCCGGTGACGCGGGCCACGCTCGTGCAGTACGCGGGCGCCTCGGGTGACTTCAACCCCATTCACTGGAACGAGAAGTTCGCGCGCGAGGTCGGGCTGCCGGATGTGATCGCGCACGGCATGTTCACCATGGCCGAGGCGATCCGGGTGGTCACCGACTGGGCGGGCGACCCGGGCGCGGTCGTCGACTACGGGGTGCGGTTCACGAAGCCGGTCGTCGTGCCCAACGACGACAAGGGCGCGTTGGTCGAGGTCAGCGGCAAGATCGCGGCGAAGCTGGACGGCAACCTGGTCCGGGTGGACCTGGTCGCCCTGTGCGACGGCAAGAAGGTGCTGGGGATGTCCCGCGCCGTGGTCCGGCTGGCCTGATACGTACCGGCACGGTGGTCGGGGTCGAGGGGCGTTCCTCCTGCGGAGGGGCGCCCCTCACGTATGTCCGTTCGAGCCGTGCCCTTGCCAACGTAGTTATTGAGCAATAACTTACTTTCATGGCAAGGATGAGTGCGGAGGAGCGGCGCGAGTGCGTCGTCCGGGCGGCGATCACCGAGTTCGCCCGCAGCGGCTACAACGCGACGTCCACCGAGGCGATCGCCCGTCGGGTCGGCGTCTCGCAGCCGTATCTCTTCCGGCTCTTCCCCAACAAGCAGACCATCTTCCTCGCCGCCGCCGAGCGCTGCCTGGAGGACACCCGCAAGGTCCTGGTGGCGGCCGGCGAGGGGCTGGAGGGGGAGGAGGCGCTGAGCGCCATGGCGGGGGCGTACCAGCGGCTGATCGTCGACGACGGCGAGAAGCTGATGATGCAGATGCAGATGTACGCGGCCGTCGCCGCGGCCGAGGCCGCGGGCGATCGCGCGTTCGGCGAGTCCCTGCGGACGGTCTGGGAGCGGATGTGGGGCGACGTCCACATCGCGCTGGGCGGTGACGTGGACGAGACGACGTCGTTCCTGGCGTACGGGATGCTCATCAACACGCTCGCCTCGCTCGGCTTTCCGTCCGATCACCGGGTCTGGGCGGGGTTCCACCTCTCGGCCAGGCCCGCCGAGTGAACCGGGCCCACCGGGTCCGCCCGGTTTTCTGTCCGCAGAAGTTAGTAATCAATAACTAACCAGTAGGGGGAGACATGCCAGCAGAGGCAGCGGTGAACGCACAGCCCGGCACGGCCGGCCGCGGGGGAGCGGTCTGGGTCCTGGTCATCACGAGCGTCGCCGGATTCATGGCGGCCCTCGACAACCTCGTCGTCACGACCGCGCTTCCCTCCATCCGCCAGAGCCTCGGCGGCGGCCTGGAGGAGCTGGAGTGGACGGTGAACGCGTACACCCTGACCTTCGCCGTGCTGCTGATGCTCGGGGCCGCGCTCGGGGACCGGTTCGGCAGACGGCGGCTGTTCATGGCCGGGCTCGCCGTCTTCACGGCCGCCTCCGCCGCGGCCGCCCTCTCCCCGGGCATCGAGGAACTCATCGCGTTCCGGGCGGTCCAGGGCGTCGGCGCGGCGATCATGATGCCGCTGACGCTCACCCTGATCGGCGCGGCTGTCCCGGCCGAACGGCGCGGAGCGGCCCTCGGCGTCTTCGGCGCGGTGACCGGGGTGGCGGTCGCCAGCGGCCCGCTGATCGGCGGCGCGCTCACCGAGCACATCTCCTGGCAGTGGATCTTCTGGCTGAACGTGCCGATCGGCCTGGTGCTGCTGCCGCTGGCCCGGCTGCGGCTCACCGAGTCGTACGCCCCGAAGGCGCCCCTGGACATCCGCGGCACACTCCTGGTCAGCGCGGGCCTCTTCGGCATCGTCTACGCCCTGGTCACCACCGCGAGCCACGGCTGGACCGATCCCGTCGTCCTGACCGGGCTGATCGCGGGCACGGCACTGCTCGGGCTGTTCGTCCGCCACGGCCTGCGGGCGGCGAACCCGATGCTGCCGATGCGGCTCTTCCGCAGCCGGGCCTTCCTCGGGATCAACGCCGCGAGCCTGCTGATGTTCCTCGGGATGTTCGGGTCGATCTTCCTGCTCAGCCAGTTCCTGCAGAACGGCCTCGGCCACTCGCCCACCGAGGCCGGACTGCGGATGCTGCCCTGGACCGGGATGCCGATCCTCGTGGCGCCTCTCGCCGGCTACCTCTCCGACCGCTTCGGCGGCCGTCCGGTGGTGGCCACCGGGCTCGCGCTCCAGGCCGTCGGACTCGCCCTGTTCGCCCTGATCATCGATCCCGGGGTGAGCTACCTCGCCCAGCTCCCCGCTCTGATCATCGGCGGCGTCGGCATGGCGATGTACTTCGCGCCCGCCGCGAGCCTGGTGCTCTCCAGCGTCCGGCCCGGGGAGCAGGGGATCGCCTCCGGGGCCAACAACGCGCTGCGGGAGGTCGGCGGGGCGCTGGGGGTCTCCATCCTCGCCGCCGTCTTCGCTGCGCAGGGCGGCTACGGCTCACCGCGCCTGTTCGCGGACGGGACCGTGCCCGCCGTCTGGATCGGGGCGGGTGCGGTCGCCCTGGGCGCCCTGGCCGCGCTCCTGATACCGGGGCGCCGCGGCGCCCGTCGCCCCGGCCCGGAACCGGTGGACCGGGGAGCCGCGAAGCCGGAGTCGGCGTCGGCGCCGGTCTCGGCCTGAGCCCCCGGACCCCGGCGTACGGTCGCGGGGGGCCCCCCC
>NZ_JBHXPF010000099.1:0-19427 GCF_042718715.1 Streptomyces sp. NPDC058576
CGCCCACCGCCTCCCGCCCGGCCACACCCGCCCGCGGTCACCGGGCACACGCCGCTGGGGCCGGACCCCTCCCGGTGTCCGGCCCCTGCCGGGGTACAGCCCCTGCCGCTACTTCTTGCGGCGGCGACCGCCGCCGCCGCTCTTCTGGGCCTTGCGGCGCTCCGCACGCGTCATGCCGTCGGCAGAACCGGACCGCGTGTCACCGGTGGCGTCATCGTTGGCGAAGTCGCCCTCGACGACACCGCCTTCGCCGTCCACCGTGGGAGCGGAGAAGTGGAGCCGGTCCGGCCGCTGCGGGGCCTCCAGGCCCTTGGCGCGGATCTGCGGGGCGGCAGCGGCGCCCTCCTTCTCCAGCGAGGTGCGCTCGGCGCCGTCCTGCACCGGAACCTCCTCGACCTGCTGCTCGACCTGGACCTCCAGGTTGAACAGGTAGCCGACGGACTCCTCCTTGATGCCCTCCATCATGGCGTTGAACATGTCGAAGCCCTCGCGCTGGTACTCGACCAGCGGGTCCTTCTGCGCCATGGCCCGCAGGCCGATGCCCTCCTGGAGGTAGTCCATCTCGTAGAGGTGCTCGCGCCACTTGCGGTCGAGCACCGAGAGGACGACGCGTCGCTCCAGCTCACGCATGATGTCGGAGCCGAGGGTGTTCTCGCGCTCCTCGTACTGCTCGTGGATGTCGTTCTTGACCGACTCGGCGATGAAGTCGGCGGTGACGCCCGCCAGGTCCCCGGCAGCCTCCTCCAGCTCCTCGACGGTGACCTTCACCGGGTAGAGCTGCTTGAAGGCGCCCCACAGCCGGTCCAGGTCCCACTCCTCCGCGAAGCCCTCGGCGGTCTCCTGCCGGATGTAGTCGTCGATCGTGTCGTCCATGAAGTGCCGGATCTGGTCCTGGAGGTCCTCGCCCTCCAGAACGCGGCGGCGCTCGCCGTAGATGACCTCGCGCTGCCGGTTGAGCACCTCGTCGTACTTCAGGACGTTCTTACGCGTCTCGAAATTCTGCTGCTCGACCTGCGACTGGGCGGAGGCGATGGCGCGGGTGACCATCTTGTTCTCGATCGGCACGTCGTCCGGGACGTTCGCCATCGACATGACGCGCTCGACCATCTGGGCCTTGAACAGGCGCATCAGGTCGTCGCCCAGCGACAGGTAGAAGCGGGACTCGCCCGGGTCGCCCTGCCGGCCGGAACGACCGCGGAGCTGGTTGTCGATACGGCGCGACTCGTGCCGCTCCGTGCCGAGCACGTACAGCCCGCCGAGATCCTTGACCTCTTCGAACTCCGCCTTCACGGCCAGCTCGGCCGACTCCAGCGCGGCGGGCAGCGCGGCCGCCCACTCCTCGACGTTCTCCACCGGGTCGAGGCCGCGCTGGCGCAGCTCCGCCTCGGCGAGGTCGTCCGGGTTGCCGCCGAGCTTGATGTCGGTGCCTCGGCCGGCCATGTTCGTCGCGACGGTGACGGCGCCCTTGCGGCCCGCCTGGGCGACGATCGTCGCCTCCCGGTCGTGCTGCTTGGCGTTGAGGACCTCGTGCTGGACGCCGCGCTTGGAGAGCTGCTGCGAAAGGTACTCGGACTTCTCGACCGAGGTGGTACCGACCAGGATCGGCTGCCCCTTCTCGTGCTTCTCGGCGATGTCGTCGACGACCGCGGCGAACTTGGCGACCTCGGTGCGGTAGATCAGGTCCGACTGGTCGGCGCGGACCATCGGCCGGTTCGTCGGGATCGGGACCACGCCGAGCTTGTAGATCTGGTGGAACTCGGCGGCCTCGGTCATCGCCGTACCGGTCATGCCGGAGAGCTTGTCGTAGAGGCGGAAGAAGTTCTGCAGGGTGATCGTGGCGAGGGTCTGATTCTCGTCCTTGATGTCCACCCCTTCCTTCGCCTCGATCGCCTGGTGCATGCCCTCGTTGTAGCGGCGGCCGGCGAGGATACGGCCGGTGTGCTCGTCGACGATCATGACTTCGCCGTCGATGACGACGTAGTCCTTGTCCTTCTTGAACAGTTCCTTCGCCTTGATGGCGTTGTTCAGATAGCCGACGAGCGGGGTGTTCACCGACTCGTAGAGGTTGTCGATGCCGAGCCAGTCCTCGACCTTGGCGACACCGGACTCATGGATGGCCACGGTCCGCTTCTTCTCGTCGACCTCGTAGTCGCCGGTCTCCTCGATGCCCTTGAGCTGGTTGCCCGCCTCACCCCTGGTGAGACGCGTGACCAGCTTGGCGAAGTCGCCGTACCACTTGGTGGCCTGGTCGGCCGGGCCGGAGATGATCAGCGGCGTACGGGCCTCGTCGACGAGGATCGAGTCGACCTCGTCGACCACGGCGAAGTTGTGGCCGCGCTGGACGAGCTCGTCCTTGGACCACGCCATGTTGTCGCGCAGGTAGTCGAAGCCGAACTCGTTGTTCGTGCCGTACGTGATGTCGCAGCCGTACTGCTCACGGCGCTGTGCCGGCGTCATGTTGGAGACGATGCAGCCGACGGTCAGACCGAGGAACTTGTGGACCCGGCCCATCATCTCGGAGTCACGCTCGGCGAGATAGTCGTTGACCGTGATCAGGTGCACGCCCTTGCCGGAGAGCGCGTTCAGATACGTGGGCAGGGTGCCGACGAGGGTCTTGCCCTCACCGGTCTTCATCTCGGCCACATAACCGAGGTGCAGGGCGGCTCCGCCCATCATCTGGACGTCGTAGTGGCGCTGTCCGAGGACGCGCTTCGCGGCCTCACGGACCGTGGCGAACGCTTCGGGAAGCAGGTCGTCCAGGCTCTCGCCGTCCGCGTACCGTTCCTTGTACTCGTCGGTGAGCGCCCGCAGCTCGGCGTCGGAGAGGTTGACGAAGTCCTCTTCGATGGAGCTGACCTGGTCCGCGATGCGGTGCAGTTTGCGCAGGATCTTGCCTTCGCCTGCACGCATGAGCTTGTTGAAGACGGACACTGAGGCTGGTCTCCTTGCCGGTCGGGCCTGGCACTGGGTCGTGTAATGGACTCTGGCGCGGGCACGGCAGGTGGGCCCCACCGCAACGGCCATCGTAAGCGAGGACACCACCGCGTCGGGAGGGCTGCCGTCGCGTGGACCTCGCCGCACCCTTATAGGACAACGGTCCAGACGCACGGAAGGTGCCGGGAAGCCCGAAAAGTGCTCGCATCACGGCATCGGGCTCACGAGAATCGGCCCATGGAGCCGATCACCCTCACCACGGAACGCCTGCTCCTGCGGCCCTTCGGCCCGCAGGACACCTACCGGGTGCACGCCGCCTGTCAGGACCCGGACATCCAGCGCTGGACGGTGATCCCCTCCCCGTACCGCCTCACCGACGCGGAACTGTTCACCACGAAACTCGCCCCGGCGGGCTGGCAGGAAGACTCCTCCTACGGCTTCGCCCTGGTGCTGCGGGATGCCGGGACGCTCGTCGGGGCGCTCGGCATCGACCGCCGCAGCCGGCCGGGAACGTACGAGGTGGGCTACTGGTCCACCAAGGAGCACCGCGGCCGCGGCTACGTCACCGAGGCGGTGCTCGGCTCCGCCCGCTGGGCCTTCGCGTCGCTGGGGGCGGACCGGCTGGAGTGGCGGGCCGAGATCGGCAACCTGGCCTCCCGGGCGGTCGCCCTGCGGGCGGGGTTCCGGCTGGAGGGCGAACAGCGGTCCGGGCTGCTCAACAAGGGGGTGCGGCGCGACGCCTGGACGGCGGCCCTGATCCCGTCCGACCTGGGCCTCGCGGGCACCCACCCGTACGTCCCGGAGCGGCACGCCCCCCGGATCGGCGGAGCCCCGGACTCCGGACGCTGACCCCCAGGTGTGCCCGTGATCCGCGTACGACATCCGGGGTCGGACTGTCAGTGGCGCCGTCTAGGGTTCGACGTATGACGCCTGTGCCTCCTCCCGCAGTCGAACTCTCCGCCGACCAGGCCCGCCGCATCGCCCTGCGCGCCCAGGGCTTCCTGGGGGCACCGGACCGCCGGGGAGGGGTGCCGGGGGTGCTGCGCCACCTCGGCGCGGTCCAGCTGGACACGATCTCGGTGCTGGCCCGCTCGCACGAGCTGATTCCCTACGCCCGGCTCGGCCCGGTGGGCCGCCGGACCGTGGAGGACGCCTACTGGTCGGGCGGCCGGACCTTCGAGTACTGGTCGCACGCCGCGTGCATCCTGCCCGTCGAGGAGTGGCCGCACTTCGCGTTCCGCCGCCGCGCCTACCGCTCCCGCCCGCACTGGGGCCACGATCTGCCCGACGGTGTGTACGACACCGTGATCAAGCAGCTGCGCGACGAGGGCCCGTTGACGGCGACCGAGCTGGGCGGCGCGAAGAACGGCGGCGAGTGGTGGGACTGGTCGGCGTCCAAGGTCGCCGTCGAGCGGGCCCTGATGTACGGCGAGGTGGTGTGCACCGAGCGGCGCGGCTGGAAGCGGGTCTACGACCTGGCCGAGCGGGCCATTCCGGACGCCCTGCTGCACGACGAGCTGAGCGACGCCGAGTGCCGGCGGCGGCTGGTCGCACTGGCGGGCAAGTCCCTGGGCGTCGGCACCCGCAGCGACATCGCCGACTACCACCGGCTGAAGGGCGAGGAGTTCGACGCCGTGGTGGCGGACTCGGGCCTGGTACCGGTCGTGGTGGAGGGCTGGGCGAAGCCGGCCTGGGCAGACCCGGAGGCCATGGCCAAGGAGCCACGCGGCCGCCACCGTACGACGCTGTTGTCGCCGTTCGACTCCCTGGTCTGGGAACGGGCGCGCACCGAGCGGATCTTCGACTTCACCCACCGGCTGGAGGCCTACGTGCCCAAGCAGAAGCGGATCCACGGCTATTTCGCGATGCCGTTGCTCGCGGGCGGGAAGCTCCAGGGCCGGGTCGACCCGGCGCGCGAGGGAACCACGCTGGTCGCCAAGCAGGCCTCGCTGGCCGGCCCGAAGGCGGTGGCCCCGATGGCCGAGGCCCTGGTGGAGGCGGCGGCCTGGGTGGGGTGCACGGACATCCGGGTGGACCGGGTGGACGCCCCGGAGCTGCGCGAGCCGCTCAGGACGGAGATCGGCCGGGCGCTCCAGCGCGCCTACCGCTGACCGCCCACCGCCGCTCCCGGCCGGTACCGGGGGCCGGAGCCGCCCGCTACCTGATCTCCAGGATCTTCTCGCGCATGGCATAGACCACGGCTTCCATCCGGGAGTGCAGCTGCAGTTTCTCCAGGATATTGCGGACGTGGTTCTTCACCGTGTTCTCGGAAATGAACAACTCCTTGGCGATATCCCGGTTGTTCATGCCGGTCGCCACGAGTTTCAGCACTTCCAGCTCGCGTTCGGTGAGCCGGGGCGCCGGAACGAGCCGCCGCTCGTCGGTGCGCTGGATCATCGACTTGAACTCGGTGAGCAGCTTGGAGGCCATGGAAGGGCTGATCTGGGACTGCCCGTCGGCGACCGCGCGAATGGCTGTGGCGACCTCGTCGGTGGAGATCTCCTTGAGGAGATATCCGGTCGCGCCCGCCTTGATCGCCTCGTAGAGGTCCGCCTCCTCGTCGCTGATCGTCAGCATGATGATCTTCGCGCTGGGCGCCACCTCCTTGATGGCGGTGCAGGCCTCGATGCCGCCGCGTTTGGGCATCCGGACATCCATCAGAACGATGTCGGGCAGCAGGTCGGCGGCCTTGTCGACCGCCTCGGAGCCGTCCCCGGCCTCGCCGATGACCTGGATGTCCTCCTCCTGCGCGAGGACGATCTCCAGACCCCTGCGGAAGAGCGCGTGGTCATCGACCACGAGGACCCTGATGGGCTCCTTGCGTGAAGCGCCGTCCGCGTCCGTGCCGGTATACGCACCGGTGTCGTCGTCGGAGTCATTCGCATCGCGCACGGGCCCGAAGGTGTCCGCCATCGTTCCTCCCCCTGAAGGCCACGGCCTGAAGTGTCGGTCGTTCGCCAACGGCACTTCACAGAACACCGATTGGCTCGGGCCGCCATGATTCCATGCCCGGACCCCGGCACGGTGGCCCTGAGCCCGTGCACGGGTGCCCCCGTCGGCGCGAAAACGCCCCGGGGGCACCCCGACGATGTGGCCTCAGCCGCCGAGCGCGCCGCCCGCGCCGCCTGCCTCGTCCGAGGCGAGCGGGTCGGTCCTCAGGTGGATGACGCCGTAGTCGTAGGCGTGTCGCCGGTAGACGACGCTGGGCTCCTTCGTCTCGGAGTCGACGAACAAGTAGAAGTCGTGGCCGACCAGTTCCATCTCGTAGAGCGCCTGGTCGAGCGACATCGGTGCGGCGGTGTGGGTCTTCTCGCGCATCACGAGCGGCCCTTCGCCCTGTACTTCGAGCGAGCCGATCTTCGTGGTGGGGACGGGCGCCGGCGGCTGGTCGCCGACCAGCTCACCGTCCTCGTCGAACGAAGCGACGCCGGGGACCACGTCCCCGACCTCGGCAGCCGACAGACGGCCGTTGCCTCGGCGGCTGTAGCGCTTGTCGTGCTGCTTGCGCAGCCGGGCCTCCAGCTTTCCGGTGGCCAGGTCGAGCGCTGCGTAAGGGTCGCCCGCCGCCGCTTCCGCCCGGATGACCGGTCCCCTGGAGCGGAGCGTGATCTCCACCCGGTCGGAACGGTCGGCCTGACGGGGATTCGGCTCCTTGGACACCTCGACGTCGAGGCTGATCACCTTGCCGTCGAACTTCTGGATCTTGTCCAGCTTCAGCTTCTCGGCCACGTGCTTGCGGAACCGCTCGGGCACCTCGGTCTTGCGGCCCTTGACGACGATGTCCACGCAGAACTCCGTTCCCGGATCGCCCCGCTCAGCGGCGGGGCATCTCCCTTTTGCACCAGGCCCCGGAGATCACCAGGGCCTCGGACTCGGTGGCTTTCGCCTCCTCCTCCCCCGTCGGAAGGGTCGCAACCCCACCGACTTGCGTGCTTCTCCTACCGGTGAGTTACCTGCCCGAAACCTGATGGTGCATTCATCGAGGTCCGGCATTCACCGTTCCTCACAACCGAACATAGCCTGCACAGCAGGGTCTCGGCACCCGCTACTGGCACGTACCTCCATTCAGGGGGTATTGCCCTCTCATTACCTGCAACGATGCGGGTTCTCGGTCAGTTCCGGTTTATTTCGAAGGCGGAGGGAGAGGCTGCGACGACCGCCGCCCTGCACTCTCCGTGCGCGGAGAGCTCCCGACCGGTGCCGTACGCCTCACCGACGGCCCGTGCCGCCTCCGCCAGCGTCGATCCCGTCGTCAACAGATCGTCGACCAGGATCACCCGGCCGTGAGGGAGAAGGCCGCGCCGCAGGAGCCGCCCTCCCCCCGCTGTGAGCTCCAGTGCGCCGGCCAGATTCGCCCGCCGCTGTCGCGCGCCGAGCCCCGCCTGGTCCGCGACCGCCCGCCGCTGCCGGAGCAGCGGAAGCACCTGGGCCGGCAGGCCCACGCGCCGCAGGTCCCGCGCGGCCGTGACGGCGATCCTCCGCACCGGGTCGTGGCCGCGCGCCGCGGTCGAGGAGCGCGCGGAAGGCACGGGAACCAGCAGCAGGGGTGCCGCGAGCCGTGAGCCTCCCGCATCGCCCGGCCGCCCCGTCCCGGCCCGTACGCAACCCGCCAGGGCTCGTCCGAGTGCCCCCGCCAACCCGAGTGCCCCGCGCTCCTTGTGGGCCAGCAGAACCGCGCGTACGGCGTTCTCGTACGGCGCGGCCGCATACACCGCCGGAAGGCCCGGCGGCCGGGGCGAGGGCCGCACCCGGCGGGCGGGCACGCCGTGCAGCGCGGCACCGCAGGCCGCACACAGCTCGGTGCGCGGCCTGCCGCAGCCGGCGCAGGCCACCGGCAGAAGCAGACCGGACAGCTCCCGCCACGCGTTCCGCATGAGCCCACTGTGCCGGGCCCGCCGAGACCGGACCACCCCTGTGGAAAACCCGGGGCCCGGCGGAGCACGCCCGGGTCCCCAGCTACCGGATCAGCCGGGGTAGACCAACGACGTGCCCTGCTTGAGCACCGTCTGCCAGTTGTCCCCGGGCGAGAGCTTCACTATGCCGTCGCCGACGGTCTCCGCCATCAGCGGGAGCAGCTCGTCGTCCGCCGCGGCGACCGACTGGACCTGGTTCACCCCGGGGAGCGCCCCCGAGGCGGACGTGGAGCCGTCCGCCTGCACGTAACGCACCTGCTGGACGCCGCCCTCCTCCTTGCCGACCACCACCAGACGGCTGCGTCCCGACCAGGAGATGGCCGACACATCGGTGAGCTGCGGTGCGGCCTGGCGCAGGTCCTCGACCGAGATCTCGGGCGCCACGGGGGATCCCCGGCGCTCGACCCGGCCGATGTTCAGCGTCGTCCGGCCGTCCTCCGTCAGCAGCAGAGCGATCCGCACCCCGTCCGCGGACATCCGGAGCTCCTCGATCCGGGCGCCGTCGAGGCCCGGTACCCGGACCTCCTGCGGCTCGCCCGTGCCCCCGGCCAGCCTCAGCAGCCTGGGGCCCGCCGGATCACGGTCGGCGACCCACAGGTCGCCGCGGCCGTCCCAGCTCGGCGGCGACAGCCGGTCGGCGGCCTTCTTCGCGGCGCTGGTGACAAGGGGCTCGGCCAGCTCGCCCTCCGTCTCCAGGGAGGACACGTAGAGGTTCTGCCCCTGGGAGGAGACCGCGGCGGCCCGCTCTTCGTCCCGGGCCACCCCGACGGCGCCCATCGGGACGGTGCCCGCGCCGAGGGGGCCGGTCACGGGCTCGGGAGTTCCGGTGCCGTCGGTGGAGCCGGGGATCCGCTCGACCTGGCCCTTGTCGTTGATGAAGTACTGGCTGTCGGCACCGTCGGAGCCGGGGTCGGCGGAGAACCCCGGCGCGTCGTCGGCGTCCAGTGCGCAGAGCCGGCCCTCGCCGCCCTCCAGTTCCACCCGCTCGACCCGGGCCGAGGTCAGATCCCGGAGCGTGAAGAGCACTTGGGCTGCCATCATCCGGCAGGCGCTCCGGCCCGCCGTGTCGGCCTTCTCGTTGAGCGGCACCTTCAGGACGTTCTGATCGTCGGGCGCCAGCGCGGTGACGCCCTTGCGCAGAGCGGTCCCCGTCGGGAACCGGGAGTCGACCACGGGCCGCAGCCAGTTCGTCGGCCCGGCGAGCAGTGTCCTGACCGTCTGTGTGGCGGTGTCCATGCGCGTGACCGGATCCGTGCGGTTGCGCACGTAGACGGGGTCCGCGACGAGCGTCGACCGGCCGTTGGTGCGCCCGGTGGCGTAGTAGTACTTGTTCACGGAGCGGTAGAGCCGCTTGAAGTCGGACTGCCCGAGGACCAGGCCGTCCGGTACGACGTCGATGCGCCACTCCTTCTTCCCCTCCGCCACCTGTTCCAGCACCAGCTGCAGGGTCTGGGAGTAGGCGGTGGGCGCGAGCGGCTGGTAGGAGCTCTGGGCGTCGACCGCCGCGACCTTCTCGCCGGTCAGGGTGTAGGTCGTCTCCCGGTCCCGGGTGGCCCGGTTGTCCTCGTCGTGGAGCAGGGGGCCGCTGCGGTTGGGAGCCTGGGCCAGAACCGTGGTGCTTCCGCTCGGCTGCCAGGTACGCCGGGCATCGGCGCTCAGGTACTTCCGCGTGGTCGCGAACGCGGGATCGTCGCTGGTCATCGACTCCAGGAAGCCGTCGACGATCTCGCTGGGCGACGCGCCTTCCCGGGGCGCCACCGCGTACACCTGCACCTGCGAGTCCCCGGGCTGCGAGGCGTCGACCGCCTTGACGTCCCCGGTCACCGGCATCGAGCCGCATCCGGCCAGCACGACGATGCCGCAGCCCAGCAGCGCGGACATCCGCACCGCCCGTCCGTGGCCGCCAGGACGGCGGTCAGTACCCACGAGTGGTGTCCTCCTGGTCGGAATTCGGTACGCCGGTGCCCACGCGTCCACCGGGACGTTCCTGGGCCTGGCGCGCCACGACACGTGCTCCGTTGCCGGGCAGCGCGGCGGGGTGCGCCGGCGGGGAAGCGCCGTTGCGGACGGCGGGGCCGCGGCCGGGCACGGGCAGCGGCGCACGCTCGCCCGCTCCCGGCTGGGGCGGCACGGACATCAGCCGGTGGTCGTCCGACGTACCCGACCCGGTCTCGTCGCGCTCCCGGTTCTCCCGGTTGCGCCGCGAGTCCTCGGGCTCCAGCGGTATCGGCGAACCGCGCAGGGGCTCGTCCGCCGTACGCGGCAGGGTCAGCCGGAACTGGGAGCCGCCGCCCGGCTCGCCCCAGGCCTGGAGCCAGCCGCCGTGCAGCCGGGCGTCCTCCACGGCGATCGACAGGCCGAGACCCGTCCCGCCGGTCGTCCGGGCCCGCGCCGGGTCGGCGCGCCAGAACCGGTTGAATACCCGGGTCGCCTCGCCGGGCTTGAGCCCGACCCCGTAGTCCCGGACGGCCACGGCGACCGCGCCCTGTGCCACGCCCATCCGCACCACGACGTCCCGGCCCTCGCCGTGCTCGACGGCGTTGACGACGAGGTTGCGCAGGACGCGTTCGACGCGGCGGGCATCGGCCTCGGCGATCACCGGCTGGTCGTCGCCGACGACCAGGATCCGGGTGCCCTTGCGCTCGGCGAGCGGTTCGGCGCCGCCGATCACGCGGTGCACCACGGTCCGCAGGTCTATCGGCTCGGCCTCCAGGGCCGCGGCGCCCGCGTCGAAGCGGCTGATCTCCAGCAGATCGGCGAGCAGCGACTCGAACCGGTCGAGCTGGTCGCCCAGCAGCTCGGCGGAGCGCGCGGTGACGGGGTCGAAGTCGGCACGCGCCTCGTGGATGACGTCGGCGGCCATCCGTACGGTCGTGAGGGGGGTCCGCAGCTCGTGCGAGACGTCGGAGACGAAGCGCCGCTGCATCCGGGAGAGCTCCTCCAGCTGCTGGATCTTCAGCTGGAGGTTCTGGGCCATCTTGTTGAACGCCTCGCCGAGCCGGGCGATGTCGTCCTCGCCGGTGACCTTCATCCGTTCCTGGAGCTTGCCCGCGGAGAGCCGCTCGGCGATGCCGGCCGCCATCCGCACGGGTGTGACGACCTGCCGCACCACGAACCAGGCGATGGCCCCCAGCAGCACGACGACGAACAGCCCGGCGGTCGCCAGGGTCGTCTTGACCAGCGTCAGGGACTTCTCCTCCTGCGTGAGCGGGAAGAGGTAGTAGAGCTCGTAGGGCTGCTGATCGATGTCGTAGAGCCGCTTGCCGACGACGAGCCCCGGCTGCGACGCGTTGCCGTACGAGTACTGGATCAGGGAGTACGTCTGGAAGGCGCCCTGCCCCTTGCTCACGTTCTGACGCAGGCGCTCGGGCACGCTGGACGCCTCGACGCTGCCGGAACCGCGTGCGGCACGGCTGCCCGCACCCTCGGTCACCGAGTCCGCGCTGAGCGCCACCACGTTGAAGGCGTTCTTGCCGCCGCTGGCGAGCTGGTCGACGAGCTCGGTGCGCCAGGAGGTGCTGCCGGTCATACCGTCGGCGCCCTCGCTCCCCTGCCCGCCCGGGGCGAGGGGGGCGTTCGCCTTCTCCTGGGCCGCGGCGAAACCGCCGGCGGCCTGGGTCTGGGCGGCCTTGCCCTTGGCGTCGAGCAGGCCGTTGCGCACCTGCCCGATGACGACGAAACCGAGCAGCAGCACGACCCCGATCGACATCAGGAGGGTGCCCGCGACCACGCGGAGCTGCAGGTTGCGCCGCCACAACCGGACGGCGGGCAGCAGCGGACGGCGCACCCACCGCATCAGCAACCGCGGTACGGGCCCGCCGGGCGTCCGGTCCTCGAACAACCGGCCGCCCTGCAGGAAACGGCTCATGCGTGACGCCTTCCGTCCCGGGCCGGCAGCCCGCTCCGTACGGACTCCCGGCTCCCCGGGCCCCGGAGCAGCACTGCCTCGGGCCATCTCAGCTCGGTCCGGCCTTGTAGCCGACGCCTCGGACCGTCACCACGATCTCCGGCCGTTCCGGGTCCTTCTCGACCTTGGAACGCAGACGCTGGACATGCACATTCACCAGGCGGGTGTCGGCCGCGTGGCGATAACCCCACACCTGCTCCAGCAGGACCTCACGGGTGAAGACCTGCCACGGCTTGCGGGCGAGCGCGACCAGCAGGTCGAACTCCAGCGGAGTCAGGGCGATCGACTGCCCCTCACGCTTCACGGAGTGGCCGGCCACGTCGATGACCAGGTCACCGATGGTCAGCTGCTCCGGCGCGGGCTCTTCGGACCGCCGCAGACGTGCCCTGATCCGGGCAACCAACTCCTTAGGTTTGAACGGCTTGACGATGTAGTCGTCGGCCCCTGATTCCAGGCCGACCACGACATCGACGGTGTCGCTCTTGGCAGTGAGCATGACGATCGGCACACCGGACTCGGCCCTGATCAGCCTGCACACCTCGATGCCGTCCCTTCCGGGCAGCATGAGGTCGAGCAGCACCAGGTCCGGCTTGGCCTCACGAAATGCGGCCAGTGCCTTGTCGCCGTCCGCTACGAACGACGGCTCGAAACCTTCTCCACGCAGCACAATCCCGAGCATCTCGGCCAGTGCGGTGTCGTCGTCGACGACAAGGACGCGTCCCTTCATAATCGACATCATCCCATTAGCTAATCGTTACCTGCGATGACCTGGCACACAGCTCTGCCAGTCCGACCCCCGTGACCGGGGAAATGGCGCCCTCCTCGGTGACGATCGCCGTGATCAGTTCCGGCGGTGTGACGTCGAAGGCCGGGTTGTACGCCGGGGCCCCGAGGGGTGCGACGACGATCCCGCCCCCGCCGTCGGGCGATACATCCTGCGGCGATGTGAGCTCCGTCACTTCTTTCCCGGAACGCTGCTCGACGATGATCGATGTGCCGTCCGGCGTCTCCAGATCCACGGTCGTCGTCGGGGCCACCACGATGAAGGGCACGTGGTGGTACTTCGCGAGGACGGCCAGCGGATAGCTCCCCACCTTGTTGGCCACCGAGCCGTCCGCGGCGATGCGGTCCGCCCCTATGAGTACGGCATCGACCTCTCCCGCCGCGAGCAGGGACCCCGCCGCGTTGTCCGTGAGCAGGCTGTACGCCAGTCCGTTGCGCGCCGCCTCGTACGCGGTCAGCCGGGCCCCCTGGAGCAGCGGACGCGTCTCGTCCACCCACAGCCGTCGCAGCCGCCCCTGCCGGTGCACCCGCAACGCCACCGCGAAGGCCGTCCCCTCGCCCCCGGAGACCAGCGCCCCGGTGTTGCAGTGGGTCAGCAGCTGGTACGCGCGGCCCGGCAGCAGCTCCTCCAGCAGCGCCTCGCCGTACTCGGCCATACGCCTGCTGGCCTGGGCGTCCTCCCGGTGCAGCGCCCGCGCCTCGGCCAGCGCCGCCGCGGCGGCCGCCTCGTCCCCCTCCCCCTTCCCAGCGGCCTCCCAGTAGGCGGCCGCCACTCGCCGTACCCCGTAACCGAGGTTCACCGCGGTGGGCCGCGCTCCCTCCAGCAGTCCGGTCGCCTCCGCGACATCGAAGCCCCGTGCCGCCGCGAGCGCCACCCCGTAGCCCCCGGCGATCCCGAGCAGCGGAGCCCCTCGCACCGCCAAGGTCTGGATCGCCCGCACCAGAGCGGGCACATCGGTGCACACCAGCTCGACCTCATCGGCGGGCAGCCGCGTCTGGTCGAGAAGCACCAGCACGGGACCTTCCGGAGGCTCGTCCCAGCGGAGTACGGAAAGCGCGGGAGGCTCGAAGCCCACCGGTGATTGCGCGTCCTGATCAGCCATCTGTCCAGTCTGCCCGCTGAGCCACCCGCAACTGAAGGCCCGAAGGAGACGGAGCGGCTGGACCGCCCCGAACCGACGCGTGGCACGATGGCTGCCAACCTGCCGCCCCGATGAGCGGTCAGGACGGTGAAGGAGCGAGAATGAACGACTCTCCGGGCTGGGCGTCGCCCGGATCTGCCCCCTCCGACGGCAAGGAGACGGCGATCCCCCGCCCCTCCGACCCGCAGGACGGAAGCGGCCCGACGGGACAGTGGTCCAGCGAGCAGCCGCCCCCCGGGCAGTGGTCCCCACCGAGCAACCCCGGCAGCGGCCCCGGAGCACGGCCGCCCGCACCCGGCTGGGGCGGCGGCCCGCAGCGACAGGGCTGGGCAGGACCGCCACCGGCCGCGAAGCCCGGCGTCATCCCGCTGCGCCCCCTGAGCCTCGGCGAGATCCTCGACGGCTCCGTGTCCGCCCTGCGCGCCCACTGGCGTACCGCACTCGGCTTCAGCCTCGCGGTCTCGGTGGTCACCCAGACCGCCGTCATCCTCATGCAGCGCTATCTGCTGCCGGAACCGACCTCCGTCGACCCGAACGCCACCGGCTCCGAGGCCCTCCGCCAGGCCGCCGATTCGGCTCGCTCGACACTGATCTCCCTGGCGCCGGCCTCCCTCCTCTCGATGATCGCCACGCTCTTCACCGCGTCGGTCGTCACCGTGGTCATCAGCCGCTCCGTGCTGGGCCGCCCCACCACGCTCTCCGACTCCTGGGCCGAAGCCCGCCCCCGCGTCCTCCCTCTGCTCGGGCTGACCGTGCTGGTCTCCGTGATCATGGCCGCCATCATGACCGTGGGCGTCGGCCCCGGCCTGTTGCTGGGCTCCGAGGCCGGAGCGGCACTCGCCTTCCTCGGCTTCGCCGCCGCCTGCGTCGTGATGCTCTGGCTGAACGTCAGCTTCGCCCTGGCAGCCCCCGCACTGATGCTGGAACGACAGAGCATCGTGGCCGCGCTGCGGAGGTCGGCGAAGCTGGTCCGCGGCGCTTGGTGGCGCACCTTCGGGATCCTCGCCCTGACCTATCTGCTGACCTTCCTGCTGACATTCCTCGTCTCCATCCCGTTCAGCTTCATCGCCGTGATCGCCGACGGAACCGAGGTCAGCGATCTCTTCAGCAGCACCGCCCCCTCCTTCGGCTGGCCCTTCCTGATCGTCACCGGCATCGGCGAAGTGATCGTCTCGACGCTGATCTACCCCTTCGTCGCCGGCGTGATGGCCCTCCTCTACGTGGACCAGCGCATCCGCCGCGAAGCCCTGGACCTCGACCTCGCACGGGCCGCGGGCTTGCCCGGCTACGGCGTCGACACCCCCAGGAGCTGATGCGGTGTCGGGGGCGGGGGGCATCACCACAGCACGGCAGGACAGCGCAGCGGGCGACATACCCGTGGACACGCCACGCCTCCCGGCGCGGGAGGCGGCCGAGAGCGAACTGTCCAAGCCGATGTACCACGAGAACGACCCGAACTTCCTCCAGCGCGCCCTGAACCAGTTCTGGGACTGGATCGCCGGAGTGTTCGACGCCGCCGCGGGCGCGGCCCCCGGCGGCCCTGCCGGACTCGTCGTCCTGGTCGTCGTCGTCATCGGCCTTGCCGCCGCCCTCTGGTGGCGGCTCGGCACCCCGCAACGCTCCTCCCGGAGCGCGGACGCCCTCTTCGACGGCGACGGCCCCCGCAGTGCGGCCCAGCACCGCGCCGCCGCCGAAGCCCACGCCGCGGCCCTGCGCTGGAACGCAGCCGTCCAGGAACGCATGCGCGCCATCGTCCGGTCCCTGGAGGAGCGTGCCCTGCTCGACCCCCGCCCCGGCCGCACCGCGGACGAAGCCGCAGCCGAAGCGGGCCGCGCCCTGCCCGAGCACACCGCCCGGCTGCGCGCCGCCGCCCGCAGCTTCGACGACGTGACATACGGGGGCCGCACCGCGGACCAGGCGACATACCTGTCCCTGCGCACCCTCGATCTCGAACTCGACGAGGCAAAGCCGCTGCTGCCCGGAACCTCCCGAGGAGTCACCGGATGACCGCGGCGACCACCGCTTCCCCCACGTCGACGGCGCCCACCCCGGGCCAGGTCTGGACCCGTGCCCGAGGCATTCTGGCCGTCGTCCTCATCCTCGTCGTCGCCGGCATCACGTTCGCCGCCGTACGCTCCGGAACGAACCACGGACAGCTCGACCCCCGCTCCGCGGACCCCAAGGGAAGCCGCGCCGTGGCAGAACTCCTCAAGGCACGCGGCGTGTCCGTCACCGTAGCCACCACGCTCGACGAGGCCGCCGCCGCGACCGGCCCCGACACCACACTCCTCGTCGCCGGCCCCAACCTCCTGACCCGGTCGCAGCAGCTCCGACTGAACGATGCGGCCTCCGCCTCCGCAGGACGCACCCTGCTGGTCGCCCCAGGGCCGGAGCCCACGGCCGGACTCGCCCCCGGCGTCCGCGCCGAACCGCACCACCCCGTCAGCGCTCTCGCCCCGGCCTGCGAACTTCCCGCCGCTCGGCTGGCCGGCACGGCGGACATGGGCGGCACCCGTTACACGACGCAGGACCCCGGCGCCGTCACCTGCTACCCGAGCGCGGGCCTTCCCAGTCTGGTTGTCCTCCCGACCGGGTCGGGAGGCGACACCGTCGTCCTCGGCTCCCCCGACTTCCTCCACAACGAGCGTCTCGACAAGCAGGGCAACGCCTCGCTCGCCCTGCAACTCCTCGGTTCTCGGCCTCATCTCGTCTGGTACCTCCCCTCTCTCACCGATCCATCCGCGACAACCGATGACGACGACTCAGGCGACGGGGCCGAGGAACAGTCGGAGGGCGGAGCGAGGGACGACGCAGCCGACGAGAGCAGCTTCCTCGACCTCGTCCCCTCCGGCTGGCTGTGGGGAACGCTTCAACTCGCCCTCGCCGCAGTCCTCGCCGCCATCTGGCGAGCCCGCCGACTCGGCCCCCTGGTGACGGAACGGCTGCCGGTAGCCATCCGCGCATCCGAATCCGCCGAAGGCCGCTCCCTCCTCTACCGCAAGGCCAACGCCCGCGACCGGGCCGCCGACGCCCTCCGAGCCACCACCCGCACACGCATCGCACCCCTCGCGGGAGTGCCGGCCCGTGACGCACACACCCCCGACGTCCTCCTCCCCGCCGTGTCCGCACGCATCACCGCCGCGGACCGCGACCTCGGCACCCTGCTCTTCGGCACGGCTCCCTCCACCGACGCCGCCCTAGTACTCCTCGCCGATCAACTCGACGCCCTCGAAAGAGAGGTACGCACTTCATGAGCGCCCCGACCCCCGAGCCGGCCGAGCCCACGGTGCCCGCAGCGGCTCCCGTGAGGCCTGCGGAACCGGAGCCGTCCGACAGCGCCCGCGCTTCCTTGGAGGCTCTGCGCTCCGAGATCGCCAAGGCCGTCGTCGGCCAGGACCCCGCCGTGACCGGACTCGTCGTCGCGCTGCTCTGCCGGGGCCACGTACTCCTCGAAGGCGTGCCCGGAGTGGCCAAGACCCTGCTGGTCCGGGCACTCGCCGCGTCACTCGAACTCGACACGAAGCGCGTCCAGTTCACTCCCGACCTGATGCCCAGCGACGTCACGGGTTCACTGGTCTATGACGCACGCACCGCCGAGTTCTCCTTCCAGCCGGGCCCGGTCTTCACCAACCTGCTGATCGCCGACGAGATCAACCGCACCCCTCCCAAGACCCAGTCCTCCCTCCTGGAGGCGATGGAGGAACGACAGGTCACCGTCGATGGAACGCCGCGGCTCCTGCCCGACCCCTTCCTCGTCGCCGCGACCCAGAACCCCGTCGAGTACGAAGGCACCTATCCCCTCCCCGAGGCCCAACTGGACCGCTTCCTGCTCAAACTGACGGTTCCGCTGCCCTCGCGACAGGACGAGATCGACGTCCTCACCCGTCACGCCGACGGCTTCAACCCGCGCGACCTGAAGGCCGCCGGTATACGGCCCGTTGCCGGGCCCGCCGATCTGGAAGCAGCTCGCGAAGCCGTCGCGAAGACGACCGTCTCTCCCGAGATCGCCGGCTACGTCGTGGATATCTGCCGTGCCACGCGTGATTCCCCCTCCCTCGCCCTCGGCGTCTCCCCCCGAGGCACCACCGCACTGCTGTCGACCGCCCGCGCCTGGGCCTGGCTGACCGGCCGGGACTATGTCATCCCGGACGATGTGAAGGCCCTGGCGCTCCCCACGCTCCGTCATCGCATCCACCTGCGGCCCGAGGCGGAAATGGAAGGAGTCACTCCCGACTCCGTCATCGCCTCAGTGCTCGCCCACGTCCCCGTACCCCGATGAGGCGGTGACCATGGCCCTCACCGGACGTACCGCGCTGCTGGCCGCTTTGGGGTCACTCCCCGTAGGCATCCTTGCTCCCAGTTGGACCGGGATGCTGGCGGTCAACGCACCGCTCTCACTGGCAATTCTGTGCGACTACGCCCTGGCCGCGCCAGTGCGCACGCTCCGATTCACTCGATCCGGCGACACATCTGTTCGACTCGGTGACGCGGCAGAAGTGCAACTGACAGTGACTAACACCTCGCGCCGGCGCCTGCGCGCCCAACTGCGGGATGCCTGGCCCCCGAGCAGCTGGGTTCCGGGCACCGAACGCCGCGCTTCCCGTCACACGCTGACGATTCCCGCCGGGGAACGGCGACGCCTGGTCACGGTTCTGCGCCCGACCCGTCGCGGCGAACGCCAGGCTGAACGCATCACGGTCCGCTCGTTCGGCCCGCTCGGCCTCGCCGCACGCCAGGGCCAGCACCGGGCTCCGTGGACCGTGCGGGTCCTGCCACCGTTCACCAGCCGCAAGCATCTGCCCTCCCGGCTCGCCCGGCTGCGGGAACTGGACGGCCGCACCAGTGTTCTGACACGCGGTGAGGGCACGGAGTTCGACAGTCTGCGGGCCTACGTGCCCGGGGACGACACCCGCTCCATCGACTGGCGGGCCACCGCGCGCCAGTCCGCGGTAGCGGTCCGGACATGGCGCCCCGAGCGTGACCGGCACATCCTGATCGTCCTCGACACCGGGCGCACATCAGCAGGACGGGTGGGTGACGTTCCCCGCTTGGACGCCTCGATGGACGCCACCCTGCTTCTCACCGCGCTCGCCATGCGGGCGGGCGACCGCGTGAGCCTCCTCGCCTATGACCGCCAGGTGCGAGCCCGCGTCCAAGGCCGAACGGCGTCGGGCAATGTCCTGGCCACCGTCATGAACACCCTTGCCACGCTGGAGCCCGAGCTCATCGAGACGGACGCTCGCGGCCTGAGCAATGCCGCCCTGACCGACGCGCCTCGCGGTTCGCTGATCGTTCTCCTCACGACGTTGGAGGCCGCCCCCATCGAGGAGGGGCTTCTCCCGGTGCTGTCTCAGCTCACCCAGCGCCACACCGTTCTCCTGGCCGCGGTCTCCGACCCTCGGATCGAGGAAATGGCCGATGCCCGGGGAACAGTGGACTCGGTCTACGACGCGGCAGCCGCCGGCCAGGCCCAGGCCGACCGTCGGCGGACGGCCGACAGGCTCCGGCGCCACGGCGTCGTCGTCGTGGACGCCACTCCGGACAACCTCGCTCCCGCGCTGGCCGATACGTACTTGGCCCTGAAAGCCGCAGGTCGTCTCTGAGGGACCTGCGGAGACGGCCGGCCCTGGGCTGCTCGCCGTCGATCGTGCCTGGCCCGGAACGCAGAAAAGCCCCGCACCAAAATGGTGCGGGGCTTTCCCGGAAAAATTGTTCGGCGGCGTCCTACTCTCCCACAGGGTCCCCCCT
>NZ_JBHXPF010000100.1:0-18108 GCF_042718715.1 Streptomyces sp. NPDC058576
CTGGGAACGCCGAGCCGACATCCACGAAGCCTTCCTCAAGCTGGCCTGCTGCCTGATCACCCGCCGACAGATCAACTCATTGTGTTAGCCGTTGTCAGCGAGCGTCCCGTCGAGCAGTACGCAATCTGAGTCGTCCCGCCCAGCACTTTGAACAGTCGGGGGCCCGAGGGGTCGACGCCTACGGTGGCACGGCAGGGCTGCCATCCGTCTGAGTAGCTGCATCTGCTGCGGCGGTACAAGGTCCACAGTCCGCATACAGTCCGCAGGACACCCGATCACGACCGTCGTGCCCCATCGCCAGCCATCAGCAAAAGGCCAGGTCAGCGCCCCACAGGGAAGATCCTCGCAGGTCACCGACCCGGCCCGTTACTGGGAGACCAAGAAGGCCTGATCTGCCCCGGGCCGCCCGGCCCGCGCTCGCGCGCGTTCCGGACGGCCTGAAAGACCGCACCCGGTCCGCCGGTCACCGATTTCGGTGGCTCGGGGGCCGGGTGCGGTGCTGTGTGCGGGCCGTCCGGTTCGTTCAGGCCGCCGCGCGCTCCGCGAGCGGGCGGCGGCGCAGGGCGGGCTCGGTCAGTGAGCGCGGCGGGAGCGAGGCTGCGGGGTTGTAGAAGTTCGTCCCGGGTCGGACGATCTCGTCGATCCGGTCGAGGGTCGCGTCGTCCAGGGTGAGCGCCGCCCCCTTGAGCAGGCCCTCCAGCTGCTCCGTCGTGCGCGGTCCGATGATCGCCGAGGTGACGGCGGGGTGGGCCGCGGTGAAGGCCACGGCGAGCTGCGGGAGGGTGCAGCCGATGTCCGTCGCGAGTTCGACGAGCTGTTCCACCGCGTCGAGTTTGGCCGCGTTCTCCGCGATGGCCGGATCGAAGAACACCGGCCGGACCGCGGCACGGCCGGCCGCCAGGTCGATCGGCCGGTCCTTGCGGTGCTTGCCGGTGAGGAACCCGAAGGCGAGGGGGCTCCAGACCAGGACGCCCATGCCGTACCGCTCGCAGGCGGGCAGCAGCGAGGCCTCGATCCCGCGGGCCAGGATCGAGTAGGGCGGCTGGGCGGTGCGGAAGCGTCCCAGCCCGCGGCGCTCGGAGACGTGGTGGGCCTCGACGATCTCGTCGGCCTGGAAGTTCGAGCAGCCGAAAGCGCGGATCTTCCCCACCCGCACGAGGTCGGTGAGGACCGAGAGCGTCTCCTCGATGTCGGTGGTGTGGTCGGGGAAGTGGACCTGGTAGAGGTCGATCCAGTCCGTGTCCAGGCGCCGGAGGCTGTCCTCGACCGCCTTGAGGATCCAACGCCGCGAGTTGCCACCGCGGTTGGGCCCGTCGCCCATGGCGAAGTGCACCTTGGTGGCGACTACGGCGTCGTCCCGGCGCCCCCGCAGCGCCTTACCCAGGATCTCCTCGGACTCGCCCTGTCCGTACATGTCGGCGGTGTCGACGAAGTTGATTCCGTGGTCCAGGGCCGTGTGGATGATGCGGACGCAGTCGTCGTGGTCGGGGTTGAACCCGGCCTGGAACATCATGGTCCCGAGGCAGTGCGTACTGACCTCGATGCCGGTTCTGCCGAGCGTGCGATAGCGCATCGTGGCGCCCCCTTCTGCCGTGTGGACCGGTCGTGCCGAGCGACGGAGAGTCGGTCGGCACGGGGGACCCTAGGATCTAGACCAGGCTCTAGGTCAACCGCCGTTTACGCTGACCGGCATGGCTGAGATCACCACGCGTCTGAGCATCGGGCAGGTCGCCGAGCGCACCGGCTTGAGCGTCCACGCGCTGCGCTTCTACGAGAGCGAAGGACTCTTCCTCGCTCCCGTGCGCCGCGGCGCCGGCGGGCGACGGGTCTACGGCGAGGACGATGTGGACTGGCTGACGGTCTGCATCATTCTCCGGGCGTCCGGCATGCCTCTGCCCGTGCTCCGCAGGTACGCCGACCTCGTCAGGGAGGGCGGTGGCAACGAGGAGCAGCGGCTGGCGCTGATGCGTGAGCACCAGGCGCACGTCACGGCTCAGATCGGCCGGCTCACCGAGTCCCTGGACCTGATCAGGCACAAGGTTGCGGTGTACGAGGATTTCGTCGATCAAGGCAGCGCCGTCGCCCGCCCCTGTCACGCACCGCCCTCTCAGGCGTGAAGGCATGACGCCTCCGGCCGACGGCACCAGTGGCGCGCGGGCGGGCGAGGGTCAGGCGTCGCCCCTCCCCGGGTGCAGGTCGAGAGCGATGTGCGGCTCCAGTGCGCGCAGGAAGTCGGGAGCGTCGAAGATCTCGCCGGCGGGCACGACGCCGAGCGACCTTATGCGGCCGGTCAGGACACGGTCGAGGGCCTCGGCGACCAGGGGTGCGGTGACGGCGTAGATGTCCTGGCCGCTCGCGGTGGCCCGGCGTTCGGTGTCGCCGGAGCGGACGACGGCGTCGACGAGGAAGGTCTGGTCCGAACGGCCGCTCCCGTCGGCGGCGATGGGGGCCTGCGTGTCGGGTGAGCCGACGTCCCGGGCGGCCTCGGCGCTCATGTACGTGGTCACGTCGGGGATCGCGAGATGCTGGGGGACCGTGACGACGTCCGCCATCGTGAACTCCCCGATCACCGGCCGGCGGCCCACCGGTTCCGGGAACGTCCACGCCAGGGCGGGCGCGGCATCGGTGCGGCGCTCCCACCGCCCGCCCCGGTAGCGGAGGCGGTGGTCGCCGCGCCGCTCGCGGGAGACCGCACCCGAGAGCCGGGTTCCGGCGGTGGGGTGCCAGCTGCTGAGCGCGTACGCGATGTGCGCCTCGTCGGCCCCGGCCCAGTCGCCCATCGCCGCCGTGACGAGCAGATCTCCGAGGCCGCCGAAGTAGGCCATGGCCGGGACGATCACCGCCCCCTGCTCCCGGGCCCGCTCGCGGTAGTGGCCGAAGGTGTCGAGGTTGGCCTCCAGCTCTGCGGCCACGTCCAGGTAGGGGATCTTCGCGCGGAGCGCGGCCTCGATCACGGGGCCGGTGGTCGAGGCGAAGGGACCGGCGCAGTTGATGACCGCCACCGTGCCCGCCAGGGCCCGGTCCAGCGAGGCCGGGTCGTCGACCGACGCCACCCTGGCCTTCCAGCCGTGTCCGAGGGCCAGCTCTTCCAAGGCGTTCGCGTTGCGGCCGGACGGCACGGGCACATACCCGCGTGCGGCCAGCTCCGCCGCCACGAACCGGCCCGTGTGACCGTACGCTCCGAACACCGCCACCGGCTGACCTGACCCCATGGGACTCCCCCTGACCTCGGACTGCTCGAACACCCGCCGGTGTCGGTCCGCCGGGGCTTGACACCTCTCATCCTGGTCGTGGGCCGCGCTCCGCACGAGCGTCGGAAACGACGAACCGCATACAGTTTCGGACATGCCCACTGTCGCCCTCGCCGTCGCCGACGGCATCCTCCACTACGAAATGTCCGTGGCCGTCGAGGTCTTCGGGGCCGACCTGGCCCACCTCGTGGACCCCTGGTACGACTTCTCCCTCTGCGGGAGCGGCCCGGTGCGGGTCGGCCGCTTTCGCCTGGAGCCGGACCACGGGCTCGACCACCTCGCGCGTGCCGACACGGTGATCGTCCCCGGCTGGGCCGACACCGACCGCGAACCGCCCGCCGAGCTGGTCGAGGCGGTGCGCGCGGCCCACGCGGCGGGCGCGCGGGTGGCGTCCCTGTGCACGGGCGCTTTCATCCTGGGTGCGGCGGGACTGCTCGACGGCAGGCGCGCCACCACCCACTGGGGCCACACCCGGGAGCTGGCCCGGCGCCACCCGGCAACCACCGTCGACCCGGACGTCCTCTACGTCGACAACGGCGATGTGCTCACGTCCGCGGGCAAGGCCGCCGCCATGGACCTGTGCCTCCACCTGGTCCGGCTCGACCACGGCTCGGCGATCGCCAACAGGATCGCCCGGCGCCTGGTCGTCCCGCCGCACCGCGACGGCGGGCAGGCCCAGTTCATCGCCACCCCCGTCCCCGCGCCGGGCGGCCACCCCCTGAGCGACCTCTTCCCCTGGGTGCTGGAGCGGCTGGACCAGCCGCTCACCGTGGAGGACCTGGCCCGCCGGGCCCGGATGAGCTCACGCCACCTCGCCCGCCACTTCAAGCACCTGACGGGCACCACTCCCCTGCAGTGGCTGCACGCCCAACGCATCCGCCACGCGCAGGAGTTGCTGGAGACGACCGACGCCGGAGTGGACGCCATCGCCGCGGCGGCCGGCATGGGCACGGCCACCACGTTGCGCCGCCACTTCCAGCGCAGCGTCGGCATCCCGCCCGACACCTACCGGCGCACCTTCCGCCCCTGAGGCGCCCACCGGATCCACCGGGCACACCGTCGCCGCTGGCCCCGGGGCCGACGATGAGCTACTCTGCACGAACAGAGCGAGACGATACGTATCGTCTAGACAGTGACCGCAGGACGCAGAACAGCGAGGTTCGCCATGGAACGCTTCGTCGACGCCGCCCCCGGCGTGCGCCTCTGGGCCGAGGATCACGGCTCCCCCGACGCCCCCGCCCTGCTCCTGATCATGGGCGCGCAGGCGTCCGGGCTCGGCTGGCCCGATGAGCTGGTGGAGCTGCTGGCCGCACGGCACCGGGTGATCCGCTACGACCACCGGGACACCGGCCGCTCCACCGCCTCCTTCGACGAACAGCCCTATCCGCTCACCGCGTTGGCCGAGGACGCCGTCGCCGTGCTGGACGCGTTCGGGGTGGCAAGCGCGCACGTGGTGGGGATGTCGATGGGCGGCATGCTCACGCAGTTGCTCGTCGCGGACCACCCAGAGCGGCTGCTCAGCGCCACCGTCATCGGGACGAACGCGCTCAGCTCCACGCCGTACGTCGCGCCGGACGGCCGCCGCATCCCGCCGGAGGAACTGCCGGGCATCTCAGCGGAGTTGGCGGAGCTGTGGTCCCGGCCCGCCGAGGACCTGGGGCCGGAGGCCGAGCTGGAGCGGCGGGTCGAGCACTGGCGGGTGCTCGGCGGTGACCTGATCCCGTTCGACGCCGCGTACACCCGCGAGCTGGAGAGGCGGATCATCGCGCACACCGGGCACCACCACGCCGGCACCGCGCACGCCCGCGCCGACTACTCCGGCATGGAGCGCACCGAGCAGCTGGCCCGCACCCGGGTGCCCACGCTGATCATCTCGGCCCCCGCCGAACCGGTCGCGCCGGCCCCGCACGCCGAGCACCTCACCCAGGCGATCCGCGGCGCCCGGCTCGTCGAGATCCCCGGCATGGGCCACGCCCTTCCCCGCGAGGTCCACGCCCCGCTCGCGGCCGCGGTCCTGGCCCACACCGGGCGGAGCTGACGCCGTGCCACGTCCCCCGCGTCATACCTGAGAGCCACGTCGGAGGTGCCCCCTCCAGCGGGACGCCGACTACCACCCGCCGTCCATAACTTCTGTACCGGAAGCACCCCATGCCCCCCCGGTACGGAAGGACCTCGCCCCATGCCCGACCGCCCGCGCAGACCCCGTCTGCTCCGCACCCTGCTCGCCGCCCTCGTCACCTTCGCGGTGGCCGTGCCGGTGTCCGGAGCGGCCCGGCCCGCCGCCGTGCCCGCCCCCGCGCCGACTCCCCTCGGGCCGCTGCGGGACGCGAGCCCGGCGGCACTGGAGGAGCGGTACGCGGTGAGCCGGCAGGACATCCGGGCGGCCGGGCGGATGGCGGCGGGGCACGGGGACCTCAAGCGGGCGGCCTCACTGCGCGCGATGGCCGGGCCGGGGCGTCAGTTCCTGTCCTTCGACGGGCGGGACGGCGGCCGGAGCGTGGAGGTCACGGGCGCGCTGTCCTCGGCTCGGCGGATCGCGGTCCTCGTGCCGGGAGCCGGTGTCGGCCTGGACGCGTACGGGCGGCTCCGGCGCGGCGCGACCGCCCTGCGCGAGGAGTTGGGCGAGGGCGCGGCCGTCGTCGTGTGGCTGGGCTACCGCTCGCCCGCCACCGTCAGCCCGGCCGCCCTGACGACCGGGCGCGCGGACGAGGCCGCTCCGGGGCTGCGCGCCCTGGTGGACGGTTTGCGCGCGGCGCGTCCCGCCGCCCGGATCAGCCTGCTCTGCCACTCCTACGGTTCGGTGATCTGCGCCCGGTCGGCGCCCGGAACGGCGGCCGACTCCCTCGTCCTCTACGGCAGCCCCGGAGTCGGGGTCGAGGATGCCCGCTCGCTGCGCACCCGGGCGCGGGTATGGGCGGGCCGTGGCGGCGGGGACTGGATCGCCCGGGTGCCGCATGTCCGGGTGCGGGTGCCGTTCGTCGCCACGGTGGGGTTCGGGACCGATCCGGTGGCGGAGGAGTTCGGGGCCGAGGTGTTCGACGCGGGCGACGGCGGGCACAGCGACTACCTGCTGCCCGGTTCGCGATCCATGACGAACCTCGCCCGGATCGCGGCGGGCGCCGAACCGTCGGGGGCCTCCCGATGACCGGGCTCGTAGCGCGGATCGAGGCCGCCACCCCGCCCGGCCGCGACCGGGCCGTCGACGCCCTGCGGGCCCTGGCCATCCTGGGCGTGGTGGGCGGCCACTGGCTGGTGACCGCGCTGGTCGCCGACAGCGGCACCGTACGCGGGGCGAGCCCGCTGGCCCATCTGCCCGAACTCACCCCGGTCTCCTGGATCTTCCAGACGCTCGCGGTGTTCTTCCTGGTGGGCGGGCAGGTGGCGGCGGGGAGTTGGGCCTCCGCGCGGAAGCGGGGCGTGCCGTACGGGCCATGGGTGGGCGGGCGACTGGCGCGGCTGTTCCGGCCGGTGGCGGCGGTGCTGGTGGTGTGGGCGCTCGCGGCGGCCGCGATGCTGGTGGCCGGAGTGGGCGAGCCGACCGTCCGGGCGCTGGCCAAGCTGGTCTGGTCCCCGCTGTGGTTCCTGCTGGTCTTCGCCGCGCTGACCGCGCTGACGCCGCTGGTGGCCCGGCTGCACCCGCTGTGGCCGCTCGTGGTGGTGCTGCACGTCGATCTCGTACGGTTCGGCCTCGGCGGTCCGCGGGAGCTGGAATGGATCAACGTGGTCGCGGGGTGGCTGGTGCCCTACTGCCTGGGGGCGCTGGTCGCCCGGGGCGGGCTGCGCGGCCGGACGGGCCGCTGGGCGCTGCTGCTCGGTGGGGCCGTCGCGGCCACAGCTCTCGTGCGGTGGGCGGGTTACCCGGCCTCCATGGTCGGGGTGCCGGGCGGCCGGATCTCCAACCTGGACCCGCCGAGCCTCGCCGCCGTCGCCTTCGGCCTGGCGCAGTGCGGGGCGGCGCTGCTGCTGCTCGGGCCCCTGCGCCGGGTGCTGCGCAGGCCCGCCGCCTGGGCGGGGGTGGCGGCGGTGAACCTGTCGGCGATGACCGTGTTCCTGTGGCACCAGACCGCGATGATCATCGTCACGGCGAGCGCGCTGCTGCTCGCGGACGGCCCGCTGCCCGGGCTGCACACCGTGCCCGACGACGCGGGCTGGGTGACGGCCAGGCTGCTCTGGCTGCCGGTGTTCGCGCTGGCCCTGCTGGGGTGCTGGGCGGCGTTTCGGGGTTACGAGCAGGGCGGGCGACGCGGCGGCGGGGGCTCCCTCGTCGTACGGGAATCCGCCCCCGAGCGGAAGGGACGGGCGCGTCGTGCCTAATCTGAGCGCGAACGGAGCCGAGGGGGCGGTGGGGGCCATGAGGTCATCGAGAGCGGTGCGCCTGCGGGCGGCGGTGCGCCGCGCGCCGCGCGCCCTGTACGAGGACCTGTGGGCAGCGCCCGCCGACCGGGTGCCGCGCATGGGCGAACCGGACGCGCCGGTGTGGCGACCGGCGTTCCTCGTACTGCTGGTGATCATCGCGGTCGGTGTCACGGTGATCCGTACCGTCGAACTCGTCCCTCACGGAGGCACGGTCTACCTGTTCGCGGTGCTGGCCGCCAGCGCGCAGTCCGCGGCACTGGTGGCCGGAATGATCCGTCCCGTGGGGGCTTGGTGGACGGCGACCGCACTGTCGGTCGTGACGGTGCTGGTCACCGGGGCCACCGCACCCACGGAGGGCTCGTACCCGTGGATCCCTGCCGCCTTTCCCATGAGCCCGGAGTTGCTGTACCCCGCTCCCTTCGCGGGACTGGCTCTGCAGGGAGCTGCCCTGTTCCTGCTGGCGCTACGGGTGCGGCCCCGGCGCTCGGTTGCCGCACTGGCGATCACGATGGGCGTGGCGCTGTCCCTGGCCCTCTGCACGCCTCGGCTGCCGCACACCAACTTCCTCGCGTCCGCCCTCGTGTTCGTCGTCGCCCTGGTCCTCGGCGCCGCGCTCCGCAGCCTGCGCCTGGCCCGTAAGGACCTCGTCGTCCAGACCGGGTTGACCGCCGAGGAGCGGTCCCGGCGCACCCTGCTGGAGGAGCGCAACCGGATTGCGCGCGAACTGCACGACGTGGTCGCCCACCACATGTCGGTGATCTCCATCCAGGCGCAGGTCGCCCCGCATCTGGTGGAGCACCCCACCGAGGAGCTGAAGGAGAATCTGACCGGCATCCGCGAGAACGCTCTCGAAGCCCTCGCCGAACTCCGCCGCGTGCTGGGCGTCCTGCGCTCGGAGGACGCCCCCTCGCAGAGTGCGCGGCACGCCCCGCAGCCGGGCCTCGACGGGCTCGACGGCTTGGTCGCCACCGTGCGCTCCGCCGGCCTCGCCGTCACCGTCTCCACCACCGGCGACCCCCGCCCCCTGCCTCCGGGCGTCGAGCTGTCCGCGTACCGCATCGTGCAGGAGGGGCTGAGCAACGTGATGCGCCACGCGCCCGGGGCGAGCGCCGAGGTGGTGATCGGCCACCGGCCCGCCGGACTGACCGTCCGGGTCGTCAACTCCCCGCCGGACCGCCCGGCCGCTCCCTCCCCCGGCGTCCGCCACGGTCTGCTCGGGATGCGCGAACGCGCCGCGATGCTCGGCGGCGACCTGGCCACCGGCCCCACACCCGGCGGCGGCTGGGAAGTCACCGCGATCCTGCCCACCAGCACCGAGACGACCGAGGACGCCCCATGACGCCCCCCATCCGTTGCGTGATCGCCGACGACCAGATGATGGTCCGCCAGGGCTTCACGTTCCTGCTCGACGCCGAGCCGGACATCGAGGTCGTCGGGCAGGCCGTCAACGGGCTCGACGCGATCGACAAAGTCGCCGAACTCGCCCCGGACGTCGTCCTGATGGACATCCGGATGCCGGAGCTGGGCGGCATCGAGGCGACCCGGCGGATCACCTCCCCCGAGGACTCGACGGTGAAGGTGCTCGTGCTCACCACCTTCGACCTCGACGAGTACGTGTACGAGGCACTGCGAGCGGGGGCGTCCGGCTTCCTGCTGAAAGATGCGTCGGCCGCCGAACTCGCGCACGCCGTACGGGTGGTGGCGGCGGGCGACGCGCTGCTCTCCCCCAACATCACCAAGCGGCTCATCGTGGAGTTCTCCCGGACCGCCGGGGCCCCTCGCCCGCCGCTCAAGGCACGGGTCGGGGACCTGACCGAGCGCGAGACGGAGGTGCTGACGCTGATCGCGGGCGGCCTGTCGAACGCCGAGATCGCCCGGGAGCTGATCGTCGCCGAACAGACGGTGAAGACCCATGTGGGCCGGATCCTGGTTAAGTTGGGCGTCCGCGACCGGACCCAGGCGGCGGTGTTCGCGTACGAGTCGGGGCTGGTGCGCCCCGCCGGGCTCTGACCCGCGGAGCCCGTTTCGTAGGATCGGCTCCGTGACGACGGGGAACGGGTCAGGAACAGCGGGCGGCGGAGCGATGGCGCCCACGGGGATCGAGCGCGCGCTGTCCGCCGCCGTCGGGGCCGGGAGCGCCGACGCCGTCGTGGATCTGCTCGCGCGGACCCGCCTGTACGTGCTCGTCGCCCGGCTGCACGCGGACATCCCGGGCTGGACGGCCCCGCTGCCGATGATCCGCGACGAGTCCACCCGGCGGACCTGCGTCCCGGTTCTGACACCGGGGATGCTGCCGCCCTGGCACCCGGAGTGGGTGTTCCGCGAAGTGAGCCTCGGCGAGCTGGCCCGGACCTGGCCGTACGACGTGCGCCGGCTCGCGGTGAACCACGGCACCCCGTACGCGGCGATGGTCGACGCCCGGCCGGGGCGCCTGAAGGCCTGGCTGAGGGCCGAGGAGCGGTCCGGGGGCCGCGAGCACGGGCGGCTGCTCACCGACAGCGGCGGGCCGCTGCACGGACCGCTCGCCCACGGGCTGGCGCTCGGCGCCCATCTGGCCGTCACCAACGGTCTGGTCTGGAACCAGCTCGGCGCCGCCTACGAGGACTACGCGACCGACCGCGCCCGGCTGCGCAGCCCGTGGGGCATCCCGCACCGCGCCGAGTACCGCGACCGCCTCGCGTCACTGATGAAGAACCAGCTGGTCGGGCGCGTCCAGGAAGCCGCCCTGCGCACCCGGCACACGCTGGCCGCCCGGCTGGGGCGGACGCCGGCGCATGAGGAGTGGTCCGAGGCGCTGGCCCGTACGTTCAGCGCACGCGACGCCGACGACCGGGCCCTGGCCGAACGGTCCCTGCACCACATCGCCCGGTACGAGGAACGGCTCCGGGCCGACGGCGCGCTCGCCCCGGACGGTCGCGTCGACACCCTGGCCGCCTTCGACCTCGGCCGGGCGGTCAACGTCGTACGGCTGGCGCTGGGCGCGCGGTACATCGATCCGTACGAGGCCGAGCAGGACGTCCTGCGGGTGGGCGGACTCGCCCGCGGGTCCTACTCCTCGTGGACGGACTTCTCCCTCGGCTACCTCATGGCCCGCATCGTCCACCGGGCCGAGGACGACGGCCCGGAGGCGGCGGAGGCCACCTACCGGCAGTCGCTCGCCGAGCACCGCATCCTCACCCAGGACCCCACCAGCCCCTACCGGAACCTCCCCTGGTCATGAACCCGAACCTCCCCGGCACACCCGCCGCCGCACCCTGGGCGCCGGCCCCCTGGATCCCGCCGTCCGAGACCGAGCAGCTCCTCCACGAGGCGACGCTGCGCGGCGACGCACGGGCCCAGCTGGCGGCGCTGGCCGGGGCCGAGCTGTACATCCCGGCCCCGCGCGCCGAGGCGGACGCGAAGCCGGACACCATCACCTGGCGCGCGCACCACGATCCGTCGGGCTTCGTCTGCCGGCCCGTGCTCACCCGGGGCATGCTGCCCGCCTGGCACCCGGACTGGGTCTTCCACGGGGTCTCGCTGCGCTGGGCCGCCGAGTTCGGTTGGTCCGACCCCCAGGTGTTCCTCGGGGTGAACGTGGGCACGCCCGGGCAGTTGCTGCTGCCGACGGCCCCGACCCATCTGGCGCTGTGGCAGCGCGCGTACGCGGAGAACGACCGCCTCCCGGAGAACCGGCTGCTCGCGCTGCGCCACGGCGCGCTGCACGGGCCGTTGGCGTACGGGCTGGCCTGCGGAGCGCACCTGGCGATCGGGAACGCGGTCCCCTGGAACGAGGTGGGGACGGTCTACCGCGAGTACACCACCGAGCGGGATCTGCTCCGCGAGTCCTGGGGCATCACCGGCCACGAGGGGTGGCGCAAGCAGCTGGACGTCCTGCTGGACGCCCGCAACAGCCCACCGGAACCGGACTTCGCGCTGCGCGCCCGCGAGCAGTTGGCGGCGGGGCTCGGCGAGCTGCCCTCGGCCGATCTGTGGCGCGAGACGGCGGCCGGTCACGCCCAGGACCTCGGGGCCGACGCGGGCACGGTGAAGGGCATCGAGGACCTCGTACGCCGGATCATGCGCTACGAGGCCCGGTTCCGCGCGGACGGTCTGCTGCCGCCGGACGGCCGGGTGCACTCGACGGTCGCGTACGACTACGGGCGGGCGGTGAACCTGGCGCGCTGGGGGCTGTCGGCGCGCTACTGCACCCCGGCCGACGCGGAGGCCGCGATCGTGTACGCCGGGGCGCTGAGCAAGTCGGCCCACCGCTCCTGGGAGGACTTCTCGGCGGGGTACGCGCTGGGCCGGGTGCTGCGCTTCGACGACGAGGAGTACGGCCCGTTCTACGAGCAGAACGTCCTCGCCCACCGCCTGCTGGCCCAGAGCGAGGGAAGTCCCTGGCGTCACATCCCCTGGCGGTGAGCCGGGTCGGCCGGCCGGTCAGCCGCCGGGGAGCAGATGGCGATAGCTGTCCGGGTTCTCCACCAGGAACTGGGCGAAGCTCTGCGCCGGGCGCCCGGTGAGCGTGGGCACCGCGTCGGAGACGGCGGCCAACTCGCCGCCCGCGATGGCCTCGTACGAGGTGACCCAGCCCGCCACCTCCCAGTCCTCGGCCCCGTACCCCGCCCGGGATGCGTAGGCCTCCTCGCGGGTCTCGGGGACGTAGACGACGGGGCGTCCGGTGACCCGGCTCAGCTCCTCGGCCGCCTCGGCGAGGGTGAACGCCTCGGGTCCGGTGAGGTCGTAGACCCGGTCGTCGTGGTCCGTGCCCTCGTCCAGGAGCACGGCCGCCGCCGCGTCGGCGATGTCCTCGTGGGCGACGGCCGCCACCCGCCCGTCGCCCCCGGGTCCGCGCAGCACGCCGTCGGTCCCGGTCATGGCGGGCAGCCCCGCCAGATACCAGTTGTCCCGCAGGAAGGTGTGGCGCACCTCGGCGGTGCGGATGTGGGCCTCGGTGTCCCAGTGGTCGCGGGCGAAGGTGAACGTGGCTTCGGGCGCGGCCCCTTGGAAGGACACGTACACGATCCGCTCCACCCCCACCGCCACGGCGGCGTCGATCGCGGTGGTGTGCTCGCGGACCCGGTGGGGGCTTTCGTGGGCGGAGACCAGGAACAGGGTGTGGGCGCCGTCGAGGGCCCGGCGCATGGCCTCGCCGTCGCCGTAGGGGGCGGCGGGCGCGTGGTCGGCGCCGGGAACGTCGGGCAGCCGGGCGGGGTCGCGGCCGAGGAGCCGTACGGGGACGCCGGTCCGGGCCAGCCGTCGGGCGACCCGGCCGCCGACCGCTCCGGTCGCTCCGGTCACCGCTGTGAGGGGGCCGATCACTGGGGTTCCTCTTCCTCTCGTCGGTCGTGGTACCAGTCCTCAAGGGGCCGCACCTCGACGACCGCGCTCACGGGGAGCGGTCCGTACAGGTGCGGGAACTCCTCGCCGCCGGGCTTCATCGCCTCGTACCGGACGGGGTCGGCGAGGCGGGCGGGGTCGACGACCAGGACCACGAGGCCCCGGCCGCCGCTCCCGTACAGCATCCGGGCCACACCGGGGAGTTGGTGGGGCAGCGAGAGGTGGATGAAGCCCTCCTCCTGGAGGGTGCGGCCGCGGGTGGACATCTCGTACGTCCCTGTCCCGCGGGCCGCCTCCCACAGTGGTGCTTCGGCGAGGTGCAGCAGCGGTTCGGTCATCGAACCACGCTAGCGGGCCCTGCTCCGTGCCTGCTAGAAGGTACGGCGACGAGCCCTGCGCGTGGCCACGAGGACCGTACCGCCGGCGGCCACCAGCGCTGCCGCGATCGACCCGATGATCCATTCGCCGCCCCGGGAGCCGGTGTCGGGCAGCTCACCCGGGTGGCTCGGCGAGTGCGTGGGGCGCGGGGTGGGGTCGGTGGGGGTGGGCGTCGGATCCGTCGGGACCGGGGTGGGCTCGGTGGGGGTCGGGGTCGGGTCCGTGGGCGCCGGGGTGGGGTCGGTGGGGGTAGGGGTCGGCGTCGGGTCCGTGGGACTAGGGGTGGGATCCGTGGGAGTCGGCGTCGGGTCCGTGGGGGTCGGGGTCGGGTCCGTAGGGGTCGGCGTGGGGTCCGTCGGCGTCGGCGTCGGGTCCGTCGGCGTGGGCGTGGGATCCGTCGGGGTCGGCGTCGGGTCCGTCGGCGTGGGCGTGGGATCCGTCGGGGTCGGCGTCGGGTCAGGGGTGCAGGACGGCAGGTCGCCGTCGAAGGGGTACGCGTGGATCTCCTGGCCGCCCGACTGGCCCGGCGAGGTGTGGGTGAGCGAACCCGCCGTGTAGAAGCGGCCGTTGGTGCCGCTCATGCTGAGCACCGTGCTGCTCGCCGGCTGGCCGACCAGGATGCTGCCCTCGAACTGGGCCGGACCGGTCAGCGACAGAGCGGTGGCGTCCGGGAAGTTCCACAGGAGGTTCTCGCGGAGGCCCTCGTTGGGGAACGAGCCCATGAACGTGGCGACGCTGCGCGTGCCCCCGTACACGTTGACCAGGACGGTCGCCCCCTCGGGGACCCCGTTGAACACGAACCCTGTGTTGCCGCCGGTCTCCGACTCCAGGTCCGCGTCCACGTCGAAGATCTGGATCGGGGAGGTGCCGTCGCCGGTGAACGTCATGATGTCGCCGACCTGCTGCCAGGTGCCCGTCGCCTGCCGGTGCTCGTCGCCGTCGTACGCGTAACAGCGGCTGGCCTCGGTGAGCTGCGGGCGCAGCTGGGTGTACGGGGCGGCCGCCTCCGCGTCGAAGCGCGGGGCGGTGGTGGGGTTCACCGTGCCCGTGAGGTCCCCCGCGTACGCGACGCGGCCGGAGTGTTCGCCCTCCTCGGCGAGGAGGCGCTGGCCGTCGGCGATGGTGACGTCCCCGCCCGTCGTCAGATAGTCGGAGCCGTCCGGCGGCGGCACCCGCGAACCGACCCCCGCGATGCCGACGTTGTAGATCTGCGAGACCCCCTCCCGCTTGTCCATGTCGAACCGGCCGAGGGCGACGACCTTCCCCTCAGCCTCGGCCGCCGCCTCCCGGACCAGGAAGTCCTCGCCGACGAAGACGTTGATGTTGCTGTCGAAGCCGACGACCGGGCCGTTGTTGGGGTCGTTCCAGCTGGGCGGGCAGGAGCTGCCGAGACAGGGTCCCAGTCCGCCCGGGAGCGGATCTGCGCCCGCGGCCGGGGCCAGCACGCCCACCATCGCCGCGGCCGTGGCCACTGTCACTGCTGCCCGGACTCCGTTGCCGCGCCTGCGCGCCTTCTGTTCCATGCCGCGCAATATGCATGGTTATCACTTAGTCATTTTGTATGACACGCCGCTCTTGTCCCGTGCTGTAGGCCTATAGGAGGGTTCTTCGCCGCGACACGCGCACGGCGGCGGCGCGTCAGGGCGTCGGCGGCAGGTCAGAGTGCCAGCAGCTTCGCCTCCAGCTCGGGGTCGAGGCCGACGGCCGGGCGGTCGGGGCGCCGGGGCGCCGTACCGCCCAGCGCACGCAGCCAGGCCCAGGTGTCCGCGACGGTCTCTCCGACCGGACGGCAGCGCAGCCCCGCGGCATACGCCTTGGTGTGGTCGCCCCGGTGCAGCGTGTCGTACAGCTCGCCCGGCGGCAGCCAGATCGGCAGGTCGCTCCAGGGCTCGGCTCCGGCGGCCAGCAAGACCTCCGCATCGGTCCAGCGCAGCTCGGCGACCGACCCGGTGACCCGGACGCAGGCCTCCAGCAGCTCGCCCATGGTCGTGTGACCGGGGCGGCTGACGGTGTTGTACGCGCCGTGCGCCCCGCCCGCCGCCGCGCCCAGGATCCACTCCGCCAGGTCCCGGGCGTCGATGTACTGGAGCTCCGCCCCGGGCCGGCCGGGGGCGATCACCGGTCCGCCCCGGGCTGTCCGCGACAGCCACCAGGGAAGCCGGCCGATGTTCTCCCCGGGGCCGATGATCAGCCCGGCCCTCGCCAGCAGCGCCCGGTCCCCGAAGGCATCGAGAGCGGCCAGCTCACCGCCGCGCTTGGCCCGGTCGTACGGCACGTCCCCGCCGTCGTCGGGTGAGGCGCCGGCCACCAGCGGGCCGTCCTCGTCGAGTCCGGCCGCGGCCGGGTAGGCGTACACCGAGCGGCTGGAGACATAGGTGTAGTGCCCGGCGCGGCCGGACAGCAGGCGGGCGGCGTCCCGGACGGCGGCGGGGGCGCCGCTCCAGGTGTCGACGACCAGGTCCCACTCCTGCCCGCTCCCCGCCAGGGCCGCGAGCCCTCGCGCGCCCGCGGTCCGGTCCCCGGTCAGCGCGCTCACACCGGGCGGGGGCGCGTGGCGGCCGCGGTGGAACACCGTGACATCCCAGCCCCGCTCCAGCGCCGCGTCGGTGACGGCCCGTCCGACGAACTCCGTACCGCCCAGCATCAGAAGCCTCATGGGGGAACTCTGCCCACCGCAAGGCGGTGGGGGAACACGGCCACGCTGTCAGCAGAACGGGGAACTTCCCGGCACGGGCGCAGCGGTGAAGGATCAGGGCGCGCAGGCCAGCGGGGAGCGGTGGCGCAACAGCCATTCGTGGTAGCCGCTCGCCCGTCGCGCCGCGTCCCGGTAGGCGTCCTCCAACTGCGCGTACACCACGTCGATGTCGGTCCCGGGCCGGGAGACCAGGAGCAGGCGCACCGCGAGCGGGTCGCCCAGCAGCGGGCGTATCACCATGTCGTCGCGCGGGCCCGACGTCGGCTGGCAGGGGGCCACGGCCTCGCCGAGCACGACGAGGGAGGCGGCGGTGAGGTAGTCGCCGTGCAGGACCGGCGGGTTCAGTCCGGCGGCGCCGAGCACCCGGCGCACCCCGTCCCACTCGCCGTCCACCGTCGGGTCGACCATCCACGGGTCGCCCGCGAGGTCCCCGAGCTCCACCACCCGGCGGCGGGCGGCCGGGTGATCGCGGGAGAGCGAGATGAACTGCGGTTCCCGGTCCACGAGTACGCGCTGTTCCAGGCCTTCCGGCACGGCGAGCGGGCAGCCCTCCACCTCGTGCACGAAGGCGACGTCCAGGCGGCCCGCCGCGACCGAGCGCATGAGCGCGTGGGCGGAGACGTCGACGCGCAGGGAGATGTCGGTGCCGGGCAGGGCGACCCGCAGCCGGCGCAGCCAGCCGCCGATGACCCGGCTCGCCGTGGAGCCGATGCGCAGCCGGGATCCGCGGGGCCGGGCCGCCTCGGCCTCCGCCAGCGCCTCGGCGACGAGTTCGCTCATGCCGTCGAGGAGGGGCCGGGCCCGGCTCAGGACGGCCTGCCCCAGGGAGGTCGGCCGGCAGCCGGTCCGTTCGCGGCGGAACAGTTCGGCGCCGAGTACGTTCTCGATCCGCCGCAGCTGGGTGGTCAGGGAGGGCTGGCTCACGCCGAGGCGCCGGGCCGCCTGATGCAGGCTGCCCGCGTCGGCGATGGCGCACAGCGCCCTGAGGTGCCTCACCTCCAGCTCCATGCAGCGGAGACTATGACCGCCGTCCGCCGCGCACCAGACGTCGCAACCCCATCAAACGGCGTCAATTCAGCGGGTGTTGGGCTCAGGGCCCTGTGACGATGCCGTGCACATGGCGTGCACATGGCATGTTGGCGAGCGGCTGACGTGCGCGAAGAGCGGGGCGGAGCGGCGATAAGGCGGTGCTATCACCGTTCGACATCATCCCCGGCGAGTGTGTGCTGCACCACACTCTTCCCCGTACCGCCCCACGCCTTGTCCGCCCAGCGGACACCCCCACGGCGCGGGTTCGATCGGACAGGTAGGAGAAATCCCCCCATGAGACACCTCAGGACCGCCGTCGCCACCGCCGCCGCCGGGCTCGGCCTCGTCGCCGCGCTGGGCACCGCACCCGTCGCCGCCGCCGCTCCGGCCCCTGCCGCCCCCTCCGCCTCCACCACCATCGCCGCGTACAACGGCTCGGGCGAGAACGCCGCCGCGAACCGCGCCTTCCTCGACGCGGTCATGAAGTCCGTCGCCGAGAAGCGCGCCGCCAACCCGGGCATCAAGGCCGTCACCGTCACCTACGACGCCTCCGGCGCACCGTCCTTCCGCAGCCAGATAGCCAGCAGCACGCGGATCTGGAACAGCTCGGTCTCCAACGTCCAGCTCCAGGAAGGCTCCGGCGCGGACTTCACGTACCGCGAGGGCAACGACCCGCGCGGTTCCTACGCGAGCACCGACGGACACGGCAGCGGGTTCATCTTCCTGGACTACGCCCAGAACCAGCAGTACGACTCGACCCGCGTCACCACGCACGAGACCGGGCACGTGCTCGGCCTGCCGGACAACTACTCCGGTCCGTGCAGCGAGTTGATGTCCGGCGGCGGTCCCGGCCCGTCCTGCACCAACGCCCAGCCGGACGCCAACGAGCGGGCCCGGGTGAACCAGCTGTGGCAGAACGGCCTGGCCGCGCTCGCCCGCTCCGCCTCCTGACGGCGTCATGCTCCTGACGCCGTCGCGTTCCTGACGCCGTCGCGTTCCTGACGCCGTCGTGTTCCTGACGTCGTCGCACTCGTCCGGCCGGTCCCGTGTCCCGGGGCCGGCCGGCACCCCCCACAC
>NZ_JBHXPF010000101.1:0-16412 GCF_042718715.1 Streptomyces sp. NPDC058576
CCTCGTACTCTCCCCCCCCCTCCCCCACCTGGGTTACCCCTCATCACCCCCGGCTTGGGTTGGCGTCGCCTGGGGGGGCCCCCCCGCCCCCCCCCCCCCACTCCCTACCGGGGCCCGATCGACGGGCCGTCGGATCGGTGCGGATAACCCCCGCCGAACATGTGGATCACTCCCGCGGGGCGGGTAGGGTCCGTGGCGTACGTACTTGCTTCAACGGCAATTCGGCCATCGGCAAGTCGGGGGATGATCCTGACTCTCTCGCGCAGGGCCATCGCATACCTGGAGGGAAACGCGTGGAAGCCAACACTCGTAGCACCGGGCGTCTACCAGCTGCCTTCCTGACGCCGGGTTCGTCCTCGTTCATGGACTTCCTGTCCGACCAGTCGCCCGAGATGCTCCCGGGCAACCGGAGCCTGCCGCCGCTCCAGGGAGCCATCGAGGCGCCGCACGGGACGACCATCGTCGCCGCGTCCTTCCCCGGCGGCGTGGTCCTGGCCGGCGACCGGCGCGCCACCATGGGCAACATGATCGCGCAGCGCGACATCGAGAAGGTCTTCCCGGCCGACGAGTACTCCGCGGTGGGCATCGCGGGCACCGCCGGACTGGCCGTGGAGATGGTCAAGCTGTTCCAGCTGGAGCTGGAGCACTTCGAGAAGGTCGAGGGAGCCCAGCTCTCCCTGGAGGGCAAGGCCAACCGGCTCTCCACCATGATCCGCTCCAACCTCGCCATGGCCATGCAGGGCCTCGCCGTGGTTCCCCTCTTCGCCGGCTACGACATCGACCGCGAGAAGGGCCGCATCTTCTCCTACGACGTCACCGGCGGCCGCTCCGAGGAGAACGGCTACGCCGCCACCGGCTCCGGGTCCATCTTCGCCCGCGGCTCGATGAAGAAGCTCTACCGCGAGGACCTGACGGAGGAGCAGGCTCTCACCCTGGTCGTACAGGCGCTGTACGACGCGGCGGACGACGACTCGGCGACCGGTGGCCCGGACGTGGCCCGCCGTATCTATCCGATCGTCACCGTCATCACCGACGAAGGCTTCCGGAGGCTGGGCGACCAGGAGTCCTCCGAGATCGCGCGCTCCATCCTGGAACGCCGACTCGAGCAGCCCGACGGCCCGCGCGCCGCGCTGCTCTGATCCGGACCCCTGGCCTCCCCAGACGCACTCGTCACTGACAGAAAGGGACGGATAGCCGGTGTCGACGCCGTTCTATGTCTCACCCCAGCAGGCCATGGCCGACCGGGCGGAATACGCCCGCAAGGGCATCGCCCGTGGTCGCAGCCTCGTTGTGCTGCAGTATGCCGACGGCATTGTGTTCGTCGGCGAGAACCCGTCCCGCGCACTCCACAAGTTCAGCGAGATCTACGACCGGATCGGCTTCGCCGCCGCCGGCAAGTACAACGAGTACGAGAACCTCCGCATCGGCGGCGTGCGCTACGCCGATCTGCGCGGATACACCTACGACCGGGACGATGTGACGGCCCGTGGGCTGGCCAACGTCTACGCCCAGACGCTCGGCACCATCTTCTCCAGTGCGGCCGAGAAGCCGTACGAGGTGGAGCTCGTGGTCGCCGAGGTCGGCAGCGCGCCCGAGGGCGACCAGATCTACCGGCTGCCGCACGACGGTTCGATCGTGGACGAGCACGGCTCGGTCGCGGTCGGCGGCAACTCCGAGCAGATCAGCGGCTTCCTCGACCAGCGCCACCGCGACGGCATGACCCTGGCCGAGGCGCTCAAGCTGGCCGTCCAGGCCCTCTCGCGGGAGCCGGGCGGCGGCGAGCGGGAGATCCCGGCCGAGCGCCTGGAGGTCGCGGTCCTGGACCGTACCCGCCCCCAGCAGCGCAAGTTCAAGCGGATCGTCGGCCGTCAGCTGGCCCGCCTGCTGGACACGGACGCCGCGGCCAGCACGCCCACGGACGCCCCGTCCGACGCCGAGGACAACGACGCCGACAGCACTCCCGACTCCACGGAGGAGACGGAGAAGTAGCGGCAGCGCTGGTTGCGCCCCGGGCCTCGGCCCGGGGGCGCCGTCATGCCCGGACGGCGGGCGGCGGGGCCGTGGAGCCGCGTACGACCAGCCGGACCGGCAGGCCGCCCGGCTCGACGGGCCGGCCGTCCAGCACGGCGAGCAGCGCCTCCATGCCCCGCTCCCCGACCTGCTCGGCCGGCAGCCGCACCGTGGTCAGCTCCGGCTCCAGGGCGGTGGCCAGCGCCAGGTCGTCGAATCCGGTGACCGACAGCTCGTCCGGCACCCGCAGCCCGAGCCTGCGGGCGGCCTTGCAGGCGCCGGCGGCCAGGATGTCGTCGTCGCAGACGATCGCGGTGGGCCGCTCGCCGGTGACCGCCAGGGCCTGTTCGGCCGCCTCGCGCCCCGCCCCCACGTCCAGCGGGGCCCGTACCGTGCGCACCGTCGCGTCCCCCGCCGCGCCCACCGCGTCGTGCAGCGCCTCGGCGCGCACCGCGAACGTCCAGGTGTCCACGGCGGACGCCAGATGCAGGAAGCGGCGGTGCCCGAGTCCCAGCAGATGGTCCGTCACCTGCCGCATCCCGTCGGCGATGTCGAGGTTCACATGGGCGGCGGGCCCGGTGTCCGAGGGGTCGCTGTCCAGCATCACCAGCGGCAGATCCGCCCCGTGCAGCGCGCCCAGCGCGTCGGCGGCCATCGAGGACGCGATGACCCCGTCGAGTGCCGCGCGGGCCGAGTCGAACGGGTCCCGGGCCGGGCCCGTGCCGTCCGGCGAGGGGTAGAGCACCACGCCGAAGTCGTGCTCGGCGGCGAGCGCCGCCGCCCCGGCGTACACCCGGGCGAAGAACTCGTTGGTCAGCGCGGGCACCACCAGCAGAGCGGTCCTGGTCCGGCCGAGCCGCAGACTGCGGGCGGCCAGATTGGGGCGGTAGCCGAGCTCCGCCGCCGCGTCCCGGACCCGCTGTGCCGTGACCTCCGACACCCGGCCCGGCCACTTCCCGCCGAGGACCAGGGAGACCGTCGCCTGGGAGACGCCTGCCGCACGGGCCACGTCGCGGCTGGTGGGCCGGGCGGGGACGGGCTGCTGTGCGCTGGTCACTCGTGCCTCCGTGCGGGATGTTCCGTGACGCCGCGGGGTGGACCCGCGAACTGCGCACATGGTACGTATGAGCCTCGACGTTATACGTAACACTTCGGCGGGCGCACCGTCGGCCGGGGCGGAGAGGGGCGGGAATGGCCGCGGGATATCTGGACATCCTCCGGGCGCGGCATGCCGCCCGGCTGCTGACGGGCACCCTGGTGGGGCGGCTGCCCAACGGCACCGCGCACATCGCGATCGTGCTGTTCACCCGGGCGGAGGGCGGCAGCTACACGCTGGCCGGCGCGCTCGCCGCCGCCTACGGTCTTGCCACCGCCGTCGGGCAGCCGCTGCTCGGCCGCGCGGTGGACCTGTACGGGCAGCCGCGCGTCCAACTGCCGGCCGCCGTGGTCTCCGCGCTCGGCATGTCCCTGCTGGCCCTCACCGGCCTCGGATCGCTTCCGCTGGCCTACCTCGCCGTCATCATCGCCGGAGTCGCCACACCGCCCCTGGAGGGCGGTCTGCGGGCCCTGTGGCCCAGCGTCCTCAAGGGCGAGGGCCAGGTGCACCGGGCCTACGCCATGGACGCCGTGGCGCAGGAGATCATGTTCACCGTCGGTCCGCTCCTGGTGACCCTGCTCGTCTCGCTCTGGTCCCCGGCCGCCGCCCTGCTCGTCATCAACGCCATCGGCGTCCTCGGCGCCCTGTCGGTCGTCCTGTCCGAACCCTCGCGCACCTGGCGTTCCGCGCCCCGCGAGGCGCACTGGCTCGGCGCCCTGCGCTCGCCCGGTCTCCTCGCGCTCCTCGGCGCGTTCTTCTTCGTCGGGCTCGCCCTCGGCTCCATCACCGTGGCCGGGGTGGCGTACGCCGACGACCACGGCCGGGAGTCGGTGTACGGCTGGCTGATGGCCGCGCTCGGCCTCGGCGCGCTGATCGGCGGCCTGGTCTACGGGGCGCGGCAGTGGGCCGGCGCCCCCGAGAAGCGGCTGCGGGTCATCGTGGGACTGCTGGCGCTGGGCTATCTGCCGCTGACGCTCACCCCCTCGGTGCCCGTCATGACCGCCCTCGCGGCCCTGGCCGGAGTGTTCCTCGCACCGGCCATCGCCTGCTCCTTCATCGTGGTCGACCGGCACGCCCCGCGCGGCACGGTGACCGAGGCGTTCTCCTGGCTCGTCACCACGTTCGGCGTAGGCGCCGCGCTCGGCACGGCAGTCGCCGGACCGGCCGTCGAACTCGGCTCGACCGCCTGGAGCTTCGCCGTCGCGGGGGCCGGTGGAGTGGCCGCCCTGGTGGTCCTGCTGGCCACCGGGAAGCTCCTCGCGGCTCCCGTCCGTACGGCCGCCGTCGTGACGGGATCGGAAAATGATCGAAACGGTGCCGTCGAACCCGGTTTCAGCTCGGGCCATAAGGCGTAATGTTCAGTCATGGACCGCCGCATTTTCGGGCTGGAGAACGAGTACGGCGTCACGTGCACGTTCAGGGGACAGCGCCGACTGTCACCTGACGAAGTGGCGCGCTACCTCTTCCGCCGTGTTGTGTCATGGGGCCGCAGCAGCAACGTCTTTCTGCGGAACGGCGCCCGCCTCTACCTCGACGTGGGATCGCATCCGGAATATGCAACCCCCGAATGCGACAACGTGACCGAGCTGGTCACGCACGACAAGGCGGGCGAGCGCATTCTCGAAGGCCTGCTCGTCGACGCCGAACGCCGCCTGCACGAGGAGGGAATCGCGGGCGACGTCTATCTCTTCAAGAACAACACCGACTCGGCGGGAAACTCCTACGGCTGCCACGAGAACTACCTCGTGGCCCGGCACGGAGAATTCTCCCGGCTCGCGGACATCCTCATTCCCTTCCTCGTCACCAGGCAGCTGATCTGTGGCGCCGGCAAGGTGCTCCAGACCCCGCGTGGCGCGGTCTACTGCGTCAGCCAGCGCGCCGAGCACATCTGGGAGGGCGTCAGCTCCGCGACCACCCGCTCCCGGCCGATCATCAACACCCGTGACGAACCCCACGCCGACGCCGAGCGGTACCGCCGCCTCCACGTCATCGTCGGTGACTCGAACATGTCCGAGACGACCATGCTGCTCAAGGTCGGCGCCACCGACCTGGTGCTCCGCATGATCGAGGCGGGCACGGTGATGCGCGACCTGACCCTGGAGAACCCGATCCGGGCGATCCGCGAGGTCAGCCACGACCTCACGGGGCAGCGCAAGGTCCGTCTGGCCAGCGGCCGCGAGGCCTCGGCGATCGAGGTCCAGCGGGAGTACTACGAGAAGGCCGTGGACTTCGTCGAGCGCCGGGGCATCCGCACCGGCACCGTCGACCAGGTCCTGGAGCTGTGGGGCCGCGCCTTGGACGCGATCGAGGCCGAGGACCTCGACCGGATCGACACCGAGATCGACTGGGTCATGAAGTACAAGCTCATCGAGCGGTACCGGGCCAAGCACAACATGACGATGTCGAATCCGCGGGTCGCCCAGATAGACCTCGCCTACCACGACATCCACCGCCGCCGCGGTCTCTTCTATCTCCTGGAGAAGAAGGGGCAGACGGCCCGCATCTGCAACGACCTGAAGATCTTCGAGGGCAAGTCGGTGCCCCCGCAGACCACCCGGGCGCGGTTGCGCGGCGACTTCATCCGCCGGGCCCAGGAGCAGCGGAGGGACTTCACCGTCGACTGGGTCCACCTCAAGCTCAACGACCAGGCGCAGCGCACGGTGCTGTGCAAGGACCCGTTCCGGTCCGTGGACGAGCGGGTGGAGAAGCTGATCGCCGGCATGTGACCGGGCCGGTCCGCGGGGAACCGCGGGAAAAGCGCCACATTGTACGCCGGGGCGGCTCGCCCCGGCGTACAGCCGTGTCGGTACCCGTGATGCCGCTGGGGCGAAGTCGTAGAGTGGCGGGAGTGCCCGGAGCCCCCTACGCGAGTTGGACTGATGATCCCCACGAAAACTGCCCGGCGTGCCGCCGCTGTCCTGGCCGTGCCCGCTCTGCTGATCACCGCCGCCTGCGGTTCCGATTCCAAGGACGACGCCGCACCGAAGAACTCGGATGCCGTCGCCGAGGTCTCCGGGAAGTTCGGCGCCGAGCCCAAGATCGAGATGCCCAAGGGCGCCAAGGTGTCCGACGAGGTCGTGGCGAGCGACGTCTCGACCGGTGACGGCGCCGAGGTGAAGAAGGGCGACATCGTCCGCCTGGACTTCGCCGGCAACATCGAGGCGCTCGGCTCCACCTGGGCCCAGCGACAGGGCGCCGACCCGAAGGCCCCCCGTGCCCAGGTCGTGCAGGAGGTCGGCCAGCAGGGGCAGATGCTGCCGACCAAGGTCGCGGAGGCGCTGACCGGTCACAAGGTCGGCAGCCGGGTCCAGGTCGAAGGCACGGCCGAGGCGATCGTCGGCGAGCAGCTGAACCCGCAGTCCGGGATCAAGCCCACCGACCCCCTGGTCTGGGTCGTCGACATCGTCAACGCCAAGAAGGTCGACAAGAAGGGCGAGGCCAAGGGGACCCAGGCCGCGAGCGAGGCCGGGACGCCCGAGGTGAAGGCCGCCTCCCAGAAGGCCGCGACCATCACCATCCCCAAGGGTGAGAAGGCCCCCAAGGACCTCCAGGAGCAGGTGCTGATCAAGGGCGACGGGGCCGCGGTCAAGGCAGGTGAGGGCCTCGTCGTCCAGTACACCGGTGTGAAGTGGGAGGACGGCAAGAAGTTCGACTCCTCCTGGGACAACGGTGGCGCGACCGCCTTCCCGATCGGCGTCGGCGGCGTCATCCAGGGCTGGGACAAGGGACTGGTCGGCAAGCACGTCGGCGACCGTGTCCTGCTGACCATCCCGCCGAACCAGGCCTACGGCGCCGACCCCTCGAGCCAGCTGGCCAAGAACAGCCTGGTCTTCGTCGTCGACATCCTCGGAACCGTCTGAGACATCCTCGGTACGGTCCGAGCGGCGGGGTGACCCGTGCGAGACTTGTGGGGTTTTTCCCCAAGATTCTTTAGGAGCAGTTCAGTGAGCATCGAGAAGCCCGAGGTCGACTTCCCGGGTGGCGAGCCGCCGGCCGATCTGGAGATCAAGGACATCTGGGAGGGCGACGGCGCGGTGGCCCAGGCCGGCCAGACCGTCTCCGTCCACTACGTGGGCGTGTCCTTCTCCACCGGTGAGGAGTTCGACGCCTCCTGGAACCGCGGCACCCCGCTGCAGTTCCAGCTCGGTGCCGGCCAGGTCATCTCCGGCTGGGACAAGGGCGTGCAGGGCATGAAGGTCGGCGGCCGTCGCCAGCTGACCATCCCCGCGCACCTGGCCTACGGCGACCGCGGCGCCGGCGGCAAGATCGCCCCCGGCGAGACGCTGATCTTCGTCTGCGACCTCGTCGCGGTCTGATCCGTCCGCTCGCGCGCATGAGGGCCCCCGCCGCACGGCGGGGGCCCTCACTGCTGCCCGGAGGACCCCTCTCCGCTCTCCGGCCGACGGCCCGGCTTTGGAGCCTCACACCCCGGGGCGGTACGGTCGACCGTCGTAGAGCACCGGAGAAAGGGCGTCGATGGCGATTGCCAAGGCCGAGCGGTTGATGAACCTCGCGCTGTGCCTGCTGGGGACCCGGCGCCCGCTCAGCAAGCGCGAGCTCCGCGAATCCATCGAGGCCTACCTCGAAGCGGGCTCCGACGACTCCTTCAACCGGATGTTCGAGCGCGACAAGGACGATCTGCGCGAACTCGGCCTCGTCATCGAGACCGTCGAGAACCTCGACGGCGACACCGGCTACCTGGCCCGCCGCGACAGCAACCGGCTGCCCCCCATCACCCTGGACGCCGAGGAGGCCGCCGCCCTCGGCCTGGCCGCCAAGGTCTGGCAGCAGGCCCGCCTCGCCGGGGCCGCCAGCGGCGCTCTCCAGAAGCTGCGGGCCGCCGGCATGCCCGAGGCCGAGGACGCCTACGAGGTGCACAGCGCCCTCGAACCCCGCATCCCCGTCCACGAGGCCGCCTTCGAGCCCCTGATGCTGGCCTGCCGCGACCGCCGCCCCGTCACCTTCGACTACCGCAAGGCCAACTCCGCCCGCGCCGAGCAGCGCCAGGTCGAACCCTGGACCCTCGAATGCTGGCGCGGCCACTGGTACCTCGCCGGCTGGGACCGCGAGCGGGGCGCGGAACGCGTCTTCCGGCTCTCCCGGATCACCGGCAAGGTCCGCTCCCGCGCCGGGGCCTTCAGCGCCGAGGTGCCCGACGTGGTCACCGTCCGCGAGACCGTCGAGAGCTGGGCCGGCGAGACCGCGACCCGTACCGCCCGGATCAGGCTGCGCGCCGGCGCCGGCTACCCGCTGCGCTCCCGCGCCACAGCCGTGCGGGACCGCGGCGACGGCTGGGACGAGCTGGAGATCCCGTACGGGCACGGCCTCGACGCCTGGCTCGTCGAATTCGGCCCGGACGTCGTCGTGGAGGAACCCGCCGATCTGCGGGCCGATGTGGTGGACCGGCTCCGCGCCGTGGCCAAGGACTAGGGGCAGGGAAACGATGGCCACGAACGCGATCGACCAGACCCGCCGGATGCTGTCCCTGGTGACGTATCTGCGCGAGCGCCCCGGCGCCCACGTCCAGGACGTGGCACGGGCCTTCGGGATCACCGAGGACGAGCTGATCTCGGACCTCGACGTCCTGCCCATGTGCGGCACCAGCTTCCGCGGCGGCGACCTCCTCGACATCGACACCGACGGCGACCGGATCTGGTGGCACAACCCGGACGACGTCGCCGAGCCGCTCCGGCTCGCCGCCGACGAGGCCACCGCGCTGCTCGTCGCCGCCCGCGCCGTCGCCACCCTGCCCGGCCTGCGCGAGAGCGACCGGCTGGCCCTCGTCCGCGCCACCGCCAAGCTGGAGACGGCCGCCGGCGAGTCCGGCGCGGCCAGCTCCCGGCTCTCGGTGACCTTCGAGGCGGAGGGCGGCGTCTTCGCCGACGTCGACCGGGCCATCTCCGAGCGCCGCCGGCTCTGGCTGCGCTACTACTCGCCCGCCCGCGACGAACTCACCGAGCGCGAGGTCGACCCGATCCGGCTCTTCGCCGTCGGACACACCTACATGGAGGGCTGGTGCCGGCTCTCCGAGGCCCGCCGGACCTTCCGGCTGGACCGGGTCGCCGAGATCCGCCTCCTCGACGCCCCCGCGGCCCCGCCCGAGCTGGAGCTGCGGGACCTGTCCGCCGGACTGGTCCAGCCCGCCGCCGAGGACCCGGAAGTCGTGATCGAGGTCGGCACCGGCGGCCGCTGGGTCGCCGAGTACTACCCGCACGACTGTGCCGAGGAACTCCCCGACGGCGGCCTGCGCATCACCCTGCGCACCCCGGACCCGGCCTCGCTGCGCCGGCTCGCCCTGCGCCTGGGCGGCGACGGCCGCATCGTCACCCCGCCGGAGCTCGCGGACAGCGCCCGCGAGGCCGCACGCGAGGCGCTCGCGGCCTACGAGGACGCGCTCTGAGACCCGGGGGAGGGGAGACGACGATGCACCGGACGCCCCTGTATCCGGCCACCGCCACCGGGATCCGCCCGGCGTCCCTGCCCGGCACCGGACCCGTCCCGGTGCCGGTACCCGCCGCCGTGCGCTTCCGAGCCGCCTGCCCCGACTGCCGGGGGCGCTTCGAGCTGGCCGCCGCGGCACTGCGCCTGGCGATCGGCGCCACCAGCCGCACCACCTTCTACACCTTCACCTGCCCCGCGTGCGGCGCCTCGGTCCGCAAGCCCGCCGGGGAGCGCATCATCGAACTGCTCACCGGCGGCGGCGTACGGACCCTGCGCCTGCACACCGCCCTGTAGCACCCGACCGCAGCGCCCGTCGGAAGCCCCGTACGAAGCCCGTAGGAAGAGGGACCGCCGAATGTTCTGGCCCATGCTCGCCATCGCCCTCGGATTCCTGGGCATCGCCGTGCTCGGGGTGCTCGGCATCAAGGTCTTCGTCGAGGCCCAGCGTCTCGGCCGACAGGTCACCGACACCACCGAGCGCATCAACCGGGCGTCGGAAGATCTCGAACGGGCCGCCACCCGCCTCGCGGCCACCGGCGACGGCCTGCGATAACGAGCCCGGGGCCTGATGTTCGACACCATCGGGGAGGTACGCTGCAAGGGTCGGCCCAGGCAGGGAGGTGCGGGCCGCAAGCCGGAGTACGCACGGGCATTGCCTCGCGTTTACCCCTGCGGGTTACGATCGCTGCCAAGCGCAACGATCGGACGTATGCCCGGTCGAACGGGTAGCGAGCCCACCCACCAGCCGCCTCAGTGAGAAGGAAGTCGCACATGATCGGCAATCTGAAGCCCCTCGAGATCGTTCTGATCATCGCTGTCATCCTGCTGCTCTTCGGTGCCAAGAAGCTTCCCGACATGGCGCGCTCGCTCGGCAAGTCGGCCCGCATCCTCAAGAGCGAGGCCAAGGCCATGAAGAAGGACGACGCGGCGACCACGACGCCCACGACGGAGACCGTCGAGGACACGGTGCCCCCGCAGTCCACCACCGCGCGCACCATCCAGGCCGCGCCGGGAGACGTCACCAGCTCCCGCCCGGTCAACGAGGCCAAGCCCACCACCCAGAGCTGACCGCTGTCGCGCTCCGCCGACGGCCGCCGCACGAGACGAGGGAAGTGGGTTGCTCAAGTCTGCCCGCAAGCAGGAGAAGGACGAAGAGGGGCGGATGCCTCTCCTCGATCACCTGCGTGAGCTGCGTAACCGGCTGCTGAAGGCCGTGCTCGCGATCGTCCTCGTGATGATCGTCGCGGCGTTCTACCAGAAGGAGATCTACGAGTTCCTTCTGGCCCCCATCCAGGAATCCGTCGGTTGCCAGAACGGTGTGGTCACCACCGTCGACGGGAAGTCCTGCGCCCTGCTGAAGACCGACACGCTGATCGGACCGTTCACCAACGCGCTCAAGGTCGCGCTGATGTCCGGTGTGCTGCTGGCGACGCCGGTCTGGCTCTACCAGCTGTGGGCCTTCGTCGCCCCGGGGCTGCACAAGGGCGAGAAGCGCTACGCCTACGCCTTCGCCGTCGTCGGCGCGCCGCTCTTCCTGTCCGGCGGCTACCTCGCCTACGCGATCCTGCCGCAGACCGCCGAGATCATGCTCGGCTTCAGCCCGGACGACGTGCAGAACCAGATCGGGCTCGACAGCTATCTGGACCTGCTCGTCCGCATGGTGATCGTCTTCGGGCTCGCGTTCGAGTTGCCGCTTCTCCTCATCGCGCTGAACATGACGGGTCTCGTCTCCGGGAAGCGGATGCTGTCCTGGTGGCGCGGCATGATCATCGGCCTCACCGCCTTCGCGGCCATCGCGACCCCCGGCGGCGAACCCATTTCCATGCTGCTCCTCGCGGGGCCGCTCGCCCTCCTGTACTTCGTCGCCGTCGGTTTCTCCCTGGTGAACGACAAGCGCCGCAACCGCAACAACCCCGACGCCGAGCTGAGCGACGACGAGGCATCGGATCTGGATCTGACGCCCGAGCCCGTCGGCAGCGTGGAGAGCGTCCCCTCCTCCCGCCCGGCGCTCCCGGGGCAGTCCTCCGGTGAGGCGGACAGGCCCGGATCGCACCGGCTGAACGGTTACGACGACGTCACCTGACCTTGTAGGGTCCGGCGGGTGACCAGCGAGATCACCCTTTTCGTCAATCCCACCGCAGGACGCGGCCGGGGCGCGCACGCCGCGCAGCCGGCCGCTTCCGCGTTGCGGGACGCCGGATTCTCCGTCCGTACGGTGCTCGGCGAGGACGCCGACGACGCCCTGCGCCGGGCCCGTGAGGCCGTCGCCGCGGGGACCGGGGCGCTGATAGCCGTGGGCGGGGACGGGCTGATGTCCCTCGCCCTCCAGGCTGTCGCCGGGACCGACACTCCCCTCGGGGTTGTCGCCGTCGGCACCGGCAACGACTTCGCCCGCGCGCTGGGTCTGCCGATCCGCGACCCGGCCGCCGCCGGACGGCTGGCCGCGCGGGCGCTCAAGGACGGCAGCCACCGCGACATCGACCTCGGGCGGGTCGGGAACCGCTGGTTCGGCTCGGTCCTCGCCTCCGGGTTCGACTCCCGGGTCAACGACCGGGGCAACCGGATGCGCTTCGTCGGCGGCCGGTTCAAGTACGACCTCGCGATCCTCGCCGAACTGGCCGCCTTCAGGCCGATCCCGTACCGGATCCGGCTCGACGGGGGAGAGGCCGTCGAGATCGAGGCCACCCTCATCGCGGTGGGCAACGGAACCACGTACGGCGGAGGCATGCGCATCTGCGCCGACGCCGAGATGGACGACGGGCTCTTCGACGTGACGGTGGTGGGGGAGTGCACCCGCACCACGCTCCTCAAGGTGTTCCCGAAGGTCTACCGGGGCACGCACCTGGGCCACCCCGCCGTCACCGTGCACCGGGTCTCCTCGATCGAGCTGGCGGCGACCGGGATCACGGCGTACGCGGATGGCGAGCCGCTGGGGCCGCTGCCGCTGACCGCGACCTGCGTACCGGGGGCCGTGCGGGTGCTCACCGGGCGCTGACCGGTGGAGGACCAAGGGGATTTAAAGATCGGGCTGAGTGTCAGAGGTGACGGGTAGGCTCGTAGCCAAGATGACAGAGGACCTCTCACCAGCTGAGCGATACCAGGCATCCCGGGCCCGTGCGGCCGAGATGGCGACGGCCCTCGGGCCCTTCCGGGAGATGTACGAGTTCGGACTGGACCCGTTCCAGATCGAGGCGTGCCAGGCCCTGGAGGCGGGCAAGGGGGTGCTGGTCGCGGCCCCGACGGGGTCGGGCAAGACGATCGTCGGCGAGTTCGCCGTGCACCTGGCCCTGGAGCAGGGCCGCAAGTGCTTCTACACCACGCCGATCAAGGCGCTCTCCAACCAGAAGTTCGCCGATCTGGTCAAGCGGTACGGCGCCGACAAGGTCGGCCTGCTGACCGGCGACAACAGCGTCAACTCCGAGGCGCCGGTGGTCGTGATGACCACCGAGGTCCTGCGGAACATGCTGTACGCGGGCTCCCAGTCCCTGTCCGGTCTCGGCTACGTGGTCATGGACGAGGTGCACTACCTCTCCGACCGCTTCCGGGGTGCGGTGTGGGAGGAAGTGATCATCCACCTCCCGGAGTCCGTGACGCTGGTCTCCCTGTCGGCGACCGTCTCCAACGCGGAGGAGTTCGGCGACTGGCTGGACACCGTGCGCGGCGACACCGAGGTGATCGTCTCCGAGCACCGCCCGGTGCCGCTGTGGCAGCACGTGATGGCCGGCCGCAAGATGTACGACCTCTTCGAGGAGGCCACCGACCACGGTGGCCGGGGCGCGGGGCGCCGCGAGGTCAATCCGGACCTCGTCCGGCTCGCCCGGCAGGAGAGCCAGAACGTCTACAACCCCCGCGACCGCCGCCGGGGCAAGATGGTGCGCGAGGCCGACCGCGAGCGCGAGCGGCGGCAGCGCGGCCGGATCTGGACGCCCGGCAGGCCCGAGGTGATCGACCGGCTGGACAATGAGGGTCTGCTGCCCGCCATCACCTTCATCTTCAGCCGCGCGGGCTGCGAGGCCGCCGTGCAGCAGTGTCTGTACGCCGGACTCCGGCTCAACGACGAGGACAAGCGCCGGCTGGTCCGCGAGATCGTCGAGGAGCGGACCGCGTCCATCCCCGGCGAGGACCTGCACGTCCTGGGCTACTACGAGTGGCTCGAAGGCCTGGAGCGGGGCATCGCCGCCCACCACGCGGGCATGCTCCCGACCTTCAAGGAGGTCGTCGAGGAGCTGTTCGTACGGGGGCTGGTGAAGGCCGTCTTCGCCACCGAGACCCTGGCGCTCGGCATCAACATGCCCGCGCGCTCGGTGGTGCTGGAGAAGCTCGTCAAGTGGAACGGCGAGCAGCACGCCGACATCACCCCCGGCGAGTACACCCAGCTCACCGGCCGGGCCGGACGCCGTGGCATCGACGTCGAGGGCCATGCGGTGGTCCTGTGGCAGCGTGGCATGGACCCGACGGCGCTGGCCGGCCTCGCGGGCACGCGGACGTATCCGCTGCGCTCCAGCTTCCGCCCCTCGTACAACATGGCGGTCAATCTGGTGCAGCAGTTCGGGCGGCACAGGTCGCGGGAGCTGCTGGAGACCTCGTTCGCCCAGTTCCAGGCGGACAAGTCCGTCGTGGGGATCTCACGCCAGGTGCAGCGCAACGAGGAGGGCCTGGAGGGCTACCAGGAGGGCATGACCTGCCACCTCGGCGACTTCGAGGAGTACGCGCGCCTGCGGCGCGACCTCAAGGACCGCGAGACGGAGCTGGCCAAGCAGGGCGCCGCGCAGCGGCGGGCGGCGGCGGCCTCCTCGCTGGAGAAGCTGAAGCCGGGTGATGTCATCCATGTGCCGACGGGGAAGTTCGCGGGGCTGGCGCTCGTGCTGGACCCGGGGCTGCCGGCCGGGCGGGCCAACGGGCATCGCGGGTTCGACCACCACGACGGGCCGCGGCCGCTGGTGCTGACCGCCGAGCGGCAGGTCAAGCGCCTTGCCTCGATGGACTTCCCGGTGCCGGTGGAGGCGCTGGAGCGGATGCGCGTTCCGAAGTCGTTCAACCCGCGCTCGCCGCAGTCCCGGCGCGATCTGGCCTCGGCGCTGCGGTCCAAGGCCGGGCACATCGTGCCCGACCGGCACCGCAAGGGGCGGGCGCCGGCCGCCGACGACCGCGAGATCGCCCGGCTGCGGACCGAGCTGCGCGCCCATCCGTGCCACGGGTGCGACGAGCGGGAGGACCACGCGCGGTGGGCCGAGCGCTACCACCGGCTCGAGCGGGACACCCGGCAGTTGGAGAAGCGGATCGAGGGGCGGACGAACACGATCGCCCGGACCTTCGACCGGATCGTCGCGCTCCTGACCGAGCTGGACTATCTCCGGGGCAACGAGGTCACCGCGAACGGGCGGCGACTGGCCCGGCTCTACGGGGAGCTGGACCTGCTCGCCAGCGAGTGCCTGCGGGAGGGGGTCTGGGAAGGGCTCAACCCCGCTGAACTGGCTGCTTGTGTCTCGGCGTTGGTCTACGAGGCGCGGCAGGCCGATGACGCGGTCGCGCCGAAGCTGCCGTCCGGGCCTGCCAAGGTCGCCATGGGCGAGATGGTGCGGATCTGGGGGCGGCTGGACGCCCTGGAGGAGGACTTCAAGATCAACCAGACGGAGGGGGTCGGGCAGCGCGAGCCCGATCTCGGCTTCGCCTGGGCGGTCTACATGTGGGCCTCCGGCCGGACGCTGGACGAGGTGCTGCGCGAGGCGGAGATGCCGGCGGGGGACTTCGTGCGGTGGTGCAAGCAGGTGATCGATGTGCTGGGGCAGGTGGCTGCGGCGGCTCCTCGGGATGCGGGGGCGGGGGCCGGGGCCGGTGCTTCTGGCGTGGCGAAGAATGCGCGTAAGGCGGTGGATGCGGTGTTGCGGGGGGTCGTGGCGTACAGCTCGGTCGGGTGACCGGGCCGAGGGGGCGCCTGCGGCGGGCGTGTCCCCTCCCCGCCCCTTCCCGAAACCGGGGCTCCGCCCCGGACCCCGCTCCTCGAACGCCGGAGGGGCTGGAGGTGCGGCTCTGCCCCGGAGCCCGCTCCTCGAACGGCGGAGGGCTGGGAGGGGGCGGCTCTGTCCAGGAGCCCGCTCCTCGAACGGTGGAGGGGATGGACGGGGGCGGCTCCGCCCCGGACCCCGCTCCTCAAACGCCGGAGGGGCTGGAGGTGCGGCTCTGCCCCGGAGCCCGCTCCTCGAACGGTGGAGGGGGCCCGGGGCCTAGCAGGGCGGGCGCGGGGTTACGTGCTGCGGGTCTTGGCCGCTGCTCCCGCGCAGACCATGCCCAGCAGTATCGTCAGTCCGCCGACGACGATGTTGTTGATCACGATCCCCACGTCCGGGCTGTTGCCCACCACCCAGGTCGAGACGATGATCCACGCACCCATGGCGCAGATCGCCCAGCTGAGGCCGTACATGCGCTCGGGCATCGCCGTGAAGCCGAGGGCCAGTACGGCGATGGCGATCCCCATCACCAGGTTGTGCGTGACCAGGGCCGGCTGGTTCGCCGTGAAGTGGAGCACCCACGGGGAAACGGCACAGTAGAGGCCGACGAGGAACACCGGCGCGTCCACCAGCGCCACATCACGACCGCCCATCACGCGGTCGTACCGCGCACGCATCTCGGAGGCATCGGGGTGGCCCGATATGTCACTCCTCGCGTGTGAGACGTTGCTCATGAGATTTCGTCTCCTTCGGTGCCGCGGGCCCCGCCGCCGTGCGGATGGATGCGGCAGGCACCCTTATCCCCATAGTGCGCTTATCTGGCGCTTATGTGAACATTTCGGACAATGTTTTGGCGGGGATTCCCGGGCCCGCGCACGACGAGGGGCGGGAAGCCGCGGCGGTGACGGCGGAGCCCC
>NZ_JBHXPF010000102.1:0-15600 GCF_042718715.1 Streptomyces sp. NPDC058576
GGATCAGGCCGGACCCACGAGCCCGGCATGATCCAAACGACACGCCCTACACCGACCGCCCCGCCGAAGCCCCACGCCGGCACCGCCCCGCCGCCGCGGCCGCGAACCGCCCCAGCGCCTCTTCCTTGCCGCAGGGATGGGCCCCCAGGGCCGTCTGACGGGCCACGATGCGCCGCTCGGTCCGCATCAGCCGCCAGCCGCGCCGCAGCAGGAACGGGACCGACTTGCGGCCCTCGCGCAGATCCCGCACCAGGCGTCGGCGGAACGTCGTGGACGGGCGGCCGCGCAGGCACAGCGCGTCGGCCAGCAGCCCCAGTTCCTGGCAGCGCTCCACGATGTCCGCCGCGAAGATGCCCTCGGCCACGAACAGCGGCGAGCGCTCGATGTGGAAGGCCTCGTGGTCCGTACGGGAGCTGGTGGCGATGTCGTACACCGGAACGTCCGTCCGGCCGCACCGGCACAGCTCCGCGATGGCCGCCACCGCCGCGTCCGCGTCCCAGGACGCCGCGGAGTCCCAGTCGATGTCCGTGGAGCCTGGGACCCGGGGCAGCGTCGGGTCGTCGTGCTCCTTGTAGAAGTCGTCCAGGCGCAGCACCGGGAGGCCGGTGCGGGCTGCCAGGACGGACTTGCCGGAGCCGGAGGGGCCCGCGAGCAGCACGACGCGGGTCGGTATGGGCTGGGAACTGGAACTCACAGAACAGAAGTGTGAGGCATTGACCCGCGCAGGGGACCCCTCGGGCCTCCTGTTGGTATCCAGCATCACACCTCAACTACTCTGCGCGTACGGACGATTACCCGACCAGGCTCGATCAGGTGGAAAACATGGCACTTCATGCACGTAAGCCCGAACGGCGCGTCCTGCTGCGCGCCGGTCTGACCTTCACCGCGCTGGGGGCCGCGCTGGGGGCCGGTGCGGGCTCCGCACAGGCCGTCTCGCTGCCGCCAGCGGCCGAGGTTCCTGAGCAGGGCGTCTCCGCCCTCCAGGCGATCGGTGAGACGGCCGGGCCTGCGGTGACCAGCGCGCTCGGGACCTCGCTGGCCAGCAGCGTCGCCCCGATCACCAACCTTCAGCTGGACCCGCTGGCCAACACCGGGGTGGACCCGCTGGACAACGCCGTGGGCACCCAGATCGCCGACTTCAAGCCGGTGACCACCGCCATCGTCACCGACCCGATCACCAGCGGCGGCGCGCTGAGCGACCTGCCCGTGGTGGGGTCGGTGACCAAGCTCGTCACCGGCTGACGCGCCGGGACACGGCGAACGGGGCCGCCCCGGGGTGGGAGGGCGGCCCCGTTCGGGTACCTGGTGGGCGGTCGCAGTCCGTACGCGACTCAGGCAGTCGGTACGCGACTCAGTACGAGGAGCCCGCGGCTCCCAGCGCGCCCGTGGGGTGCCAGACGGTCTTCGTCTCCAGGAACGCCGTCAGGCGGTGCGTGCCGGGGGAGGCCGACCAGTCGGCGGAGTCCGACGCGCCGTCCGCGGTGACGGGTGCGCGCAGCACGCGCTTCAGGTTGTCGGCGGCCGCGATCTCCAGCTCCTTGGCCAACTCGGCGTCCGCGCCGGTGAGGTCGATCGCGTTGACGTCCTGGTGGGCGGCGAGCGGGGCCGCCAGCTCCGCCGTCGCGCCGGACAGGATGTTGACCACGCCGCCGGGGACGTCCGAGGTGGCCAGCACTTCTCCGAGGGAGAGCGCGGGCAGCGGGGCGTCCGCCGAGGCGATGACGACGGCCGTGTTGCCGGTCGCGATGACCGGGGCGATCACCGAGACCAGGCCGAGGAACGACGACTTCCGCGGCGCGAGGACCGCGACCACGCCGGTCGGCTCCGGGGTGGAGAGGTTGAAGAACGGGCCCGCCACCGGGTTGGCCCCGCCCGCGATCTGGCCGATCTTGTCGGTCCAGCCCGCGTACCAGACCCAGCGGTCGATCGCCGCGTCCACCACGGCCGCCGCCTTGGACTTCGACAGCCCGTCGGAGGCGGCGACCTCGCGGACGAACTGCTCCTTGCGGCCCTCCAGCATCTCCGCGACGCGGTAGAGGACCTGGCCCCGGTTGTACGCGGTCGCGCCCGACCAGCCGCCGAACGCCTTGCGCGCGGCCACGACCGCGTCGCGCGCGTCCTTGCGGGAGGACTGCGGCGCGTTGGCGAGCCACTGGCCCTTGGAGTCCGTCACCTCGTACACCCGGCCGCTCTCGGAGCGGGGGAACTTGCCCCCGACGTACAGCTTGTAGGTCTTGAAGACGCCAAGACGGTTCTGCTCAGACATCGAGGTACGCCTCCAGGCCGTGGCGGCCGCCCTCGCGGCCGTAGCCCGACTCCTTGTAGCCGCCGAACGGCGACGTCGGGTCGAACTTGTTGAACGTGTTGGCCCAGACGACGCCCGCGCGGAGCTTGTTCGCCACCGCGAGGATGCGGGAGCCCTTCTCCGTCCAGATGCCGGCCGAGAGGCCGTACTGACTGTTGTTGGCCTTGGCGACCGCCTCGTCCGGGGTACGGAAGGAGAGGACGGAGAGCACCGGGCCGAAGATCTCGTCGCGGGCGACCGTGTGGGCCTGGGTGACGTTGGTGAAGAGGGTCGGAGCGAACCAGTAGCCCGACGAGGGCAGTTCGCACGGCGCGCTCCAGCGCTCCGCGCCCTCCGCCTCGCCGGTCTCCACGAGGGAGGTGATCCGGGCGAGCTGCTCGGCGGAGTTGATCGCGCCGATGTCGGTGTTCTTGTCCAGCGGGTCGCCCAGGCGCAGCGTGGAGAGCCGGCGCTTCAGGGCGTCCAGCACCTCGTCCTGCACCGACTCCTGGACCAGCAGCCGGGAGCCCGCGCAGCAGACCTGGCCCTGGTTGAAGAAGATCCCGGTGACGATGCCCTCGACGGCCTGGTCGATCGGGGCGTCGTCGAACACGATGTTCGCGCCCTTGCCGCCCAGCTCCAGGGTGACCTTCTTGTCGGTGCCCGCGACGGAGCGCGCGATGGCCTTGCCCACGGCGGTCGAGCCGGTGAAGGCGACCTTGTTCACGTCCGGGTGCGTGACCAGGGCCTCGCCCGCGTCCCCGTAGCCGGTGAGGATGTTCACGACGCCCTGGGGGAGTCCCGCCTGGCGGCAGATGTCCGCGAAGAACAGCGCGCTCAGCGGGGTCGTCTCGGCGGGCTTCAGGACCACCGTGTTGCCCGTGGCGAGCGCCGGGGCGATCTTCCACGCGAGCATCAGCAGCGGGAAGTTCCACGGGATGACCTGCCCGGCCACACCCAGCGGGCGCGGGTTCGCCCCGTACCCCGCGTGGTCCAGCTTGTCGGCCCAGCCCGCGTAGTAGAAGAAGTGCGCCGCGACCAGCGGGAGGTCCGCGTCGCGGGTCTCCTTGATCGGCTTGCCGTTGTCGAGGGTTTCCAGGACGGCCAGCTCACGGCTGCGCTCCTGGATGATCCGGGCGATCCGGAACAGGTACTTGGCGCGCTCGGAGCCGGGCAGCGCCGACCACCTCTCGAACGCCTTGCGGGCCGCCTTCACAGCCCGGTCCACGTCCGCCGCGCCGGCCTGCGCGACCTCGGAGAGGACTTCCTCGCTGCTCGGCGAGACGGTCTTGAAGACCTTGCCGTCGGCGGCCTCGGTGAACTCGCCGTCGATGAACAGCCCGTAGGAGGGAGCGATGTCGACGACGGAACGGGACTCCGGCGCCGGTGCGTACTCGAATGCGGATGCCATGGCTATCAGTCCACCGTCACGTAATCGGGGCCGGAGTAACGGCCGGTGCTGAGCTTCTGGCGCTGCATCAGCAGGTCGTTGAGCAGGCTGGACGCGCCGAACCGGAACCAGTGCGGGTCCAGCCAGTCCTCGCCCGCGGTCTCGTTCACCAGGACCAGGAACTTCACCGCGTCCTTGGTGGTGCGGATGCCGCCGGCCGGCTTCACACCGATCTGTACGCCGGTGGCCGCCCGGAAGTCGCGGACGGCCTCCAGCATGAGGAGGGTGTTCGCGGGGGTGGCGTTGGTGGCCACCTTGCCGGTCGAGGTCTTGATGAAGTCCGCGCCCGCGAGCATCCCGATCCAGGAGGCCCGGCGGATGTTGTCGTACGTGGACAGCTCGCCGGTCTCGAAGATCACCTTGAGCCGGGCCTCGCCGCACTCCGCCTTCACGGCGAGGATCTCCTCGTACACCTTGAGGAACCGGCCGGAGAGGAACGCCCCCCGGTCGATCACCATGTCGATCTCGTCGGCCCCGGCCGCCACGGCGTCGCGGACGTCCGCGAGCTTGACGTCCAGCGCGGCGCGGCCCGCCGGGAAGGCGGTCGCCACGGACGCCACCTTCACGCCGGAGCCGGCGACCGCGGCGGCTGCGGTGGCCGCCATGTCGGGGTAGACGCAGACCGCGGCGGTGCGCGGGGTCGTGCGGTCGGTCGGGTCGGGGTTGACGGCCTTGGCGGCGAGAGCCCGGACCTTGCCCGGGGTGTCCGCGCCTTCCAGCGTCGTCAGGTCGATCATCGAGATGGCGAGATCGATGGCGTACGCCTTGGCCGTCGTCTTGATCGAACGGGTTCCGAGGGAGGCGGCGCGCGCTTCGAGGCCGACGGCGTCGACGCCGGGCAGCCCGAACAGGAAGCGGCGCAGCGCACTGTCGGACGCCGTCGCGTCGGAAAATGCGGGAGCAGTGGTGGGCATGGTCACCAGAGGAGCATATCTACGCGCGTAGCGACCTGTACAGGGGGCCGGGCCATCCGTGCGTCCCGCACCCGGCCGCCGCACTCCGGATCCCCGGGGCGCTCAGGCACGGCGTCCGCACCCCGGGCCCTCCGCGCCGCGGCTCTCCGCGCCCGTCAGGCAGAATCGGCCCCATGACGAGCCCCACACCTTCCGCAGAGTCGCCCCCCGCGACACGGACCTACCGTTCCGTCGCCGCACTGGTCTGCGGGTCGCTGCTGCTCCTGCTGATCGCCTGGATGGCCGGGGACGCCATCATCCGGGGCGAGGGACGGATGCCGTGGCTCGCGGCTGCCGCGCTGCTCCTCGTGGTGCCGCTGGTCGTGGCGTTCACCCTGCGGCCCGCCGTCTTCACCGACGACGCGCACATCCGGGTCCGCAACCCGTTCCGGACGATCGAGCTCCCCTGGACCGAGGTCGCCGACGTACGGGCGTCGTACTCCTCCGAGCTGCTCGCCCAGGACGGCACGAAGTACCAGCTGTGGGCGATTCCCGTCTCCCTGCGCGCCCGCAAGCGCGCGGCGCGCAGCGCGGCCCGTGCGGCGCACGACGACCCCTACGGCCGGACCTCGGTCAGCGCCGACGTCCGCGACGCGGCCGCGCGCACCGCGTCCGCCGACCAGACCGTCCGCGATCTGCGGGACATCGCCGAACGGGCCGGTGACACGACCCCCGAGGGCGCGGACCGGGGCTCGGTCCGCTGGGCGTACGAGGTGATCGCCCCGGCCGTCGCGGGGGCCGTCCTGCTCGTGGTGGTGGGGGCGATCGGCTGAGGCGTGCCGTCGCGTCACGGGCCGGTGGAGCCTTCTCGGTGCGAGCGGTGCGAGCGGTGCGAGCGGTGCGAGCGGTGCGCGGGGGCGGGCGCGAGGAGCCTGTCCGGTGTATGCCGGACGCCCTAAGGGCTACATCCCGATGAAAACCGACCGCGTGCCTGGTTTGTGGTCCCTGCTGTCACGCCCATCTCAATAAATTGCGCCTGTCGCTCGACTTCCGAACAGAGCGACGGGGGGTGGGGCGAGATGACCGGTTCCGGGGATGCCGACAGAACGGACGCCGTACGGGCGCGATGTCGCATCGACGTCGATACGCAGGGGAGGTACGGCTGGCGCATGATCGCGCAGAACGGCCGCGTGGTCGCGGTGTCTGCCCAGGCGTTCGACGCGCCGGGCGACTGCGGGCGCGCCTTCGAGGAGTTGCGCGACCGCCATGGGGAACAGACGGGAGCGGTCCAGCACACGCCCTCCGGCAACGGCTGGGTCTGGCTGCTGCGAAAGCCGAACGGGGATGTGACAGCGGTCTCCGCCCGGGCGTACGAACGCCACTCGACGTGCCGGGCGGCCTACGACCGCTTCCGGTCGCTGCTCTCCGAGATGGGCGGCGTCACCGGAAGTTGCCTCTAGGGGGCGGCTCGTTCACGTCTCGAAGCTGACGGGTTAAGGGCCTCCCGCCAGGGTCGTGGGCGTGATGACGCGAACAAAGGAGCGACCCCCGCCGGCCGGGGAGCCAGCAGCCGTACCCGACCACGCCCGGCACCTGCACCAGGACCCCGGTCTGCCCGACCGGGTGTTCCGCGGCGTGGCGCGCGGGGGCGGTGGTCTGGTGCTCGCCGTGATGCTCCTGGTCGGGGGGTTCCTCCTGTACCGGGCGTGGCAGGCGCTGGAGCGGGCGGGCTGGTCCTTCCTCACGACCCAGTCCTGGGAACCGGACGCAGGACGCTTCGGTATCGCCGCCGTACTGATCGGCACGGTGCTCATCGCCCTGACCGCGATCGTCGTCGCCGTGCCGCTCGCCATCGGCGGCGCGCTCTACATCTCGGAGTACGCGCCGCCCCGGCTGCGCCGGACCCTGATCAGCATCGTCGACCTGATGGCGGCGGTGCCCTCGGTGGTCTACGGGCTGTGGGGGCTGTTCTTCTTCGAAGGCGCCCTGCTGCCCACCGCCCGCTGGATCGCCACCTACTTCGGCTGGATCCCGCTCTTCACCGTCGACGGGGCCGACCCGACCGACCCGCTCGCACCCGAGACGGTCTACACCTCCTCCACGCTGATCGCCGGCCTGGTGGTCGGCCTCATGGTGGCGCCGATCATCTGCTCCGTGATGCGCGAGGTGTTCTCCCAGGCGCCCGCCGGCGAGCGCGAGGGCGCCTTCGCGCTCGGCGCCACCCGCTGGGGCATGATCCGCAACGTCGTCCTCCCGTTCGGCAAGGGCGGCATGATCGGCGGCACGATGCTCGGCCTCGGGCGGGCGCTCGGCGAGACGATCGCCGTCTACCTGATCATCTCGCCGGTGTTCGAGATCCAGTGGCACGTCCTGCAGAACGGCACCAGTTCGGTCGCCGCCCTGATCGCCCTGCGCTACGGCGAGGCCAGCCCGTTCGGTATGTCCGCGCTGATGGCCGCCGGCCTCGCCCTTTTCCTCATGACCCTCGTCGTCAACTTCGCCGCTTCGTCGATCGTCGCCCGCAGCCGCTCCGGCGCCTCCAGCGACGCCTAGGGGAACCCGCCGCAATGACCCTCGCTCCGCAGTCCCCGCACTCCGCACCACGGCGTCCACCGCGCACCGTGCTGCCCGCGCACTCCGCCCGGTCGGCCGAGCCGGCCGGTGAGGAGAGGCGTTCCCTCCGGCTCGGCCGGGCCTCGGACACCTTCGCCCTGCTCGGGGCGGCGGCCGCGGCGCTGGCGACGACCGGGCTGCTCTTCTGGCGCATGCTGCCCTTCAACGGGGCGGTCGGCTTCGTCGTCGTGGCCTACGTGCTGTTCCTCGGGATGTACGGGCTGCTGGTCTCCTTCGACGAGGACGGACCGGCGATCCGGGACCGGCTGGCCGGAGTCGTGGTGCGCACCCTCGGCCTGATCATGCTCGTCGCGCTGGCCTTCGTGATCGTCTTCACGCTCTGGGAGGGCCGCAAGGCGTTGCCCCACTGGAACTTCTTCACCCAGGACATGCGACTCGCCGGCCCGTTGGACGGCCTCGGCGTCGGCGGCATCCTGCACGCCATCGTCGGCACGCTGGAGCAGATCGCCATCGCCCTGGCGGTGACCGTGCCGTCCGGCCTGATCTGCGCGGTGTTCCTGAACGAGGTCCCGGGCCGCTTCGCCCGCTTCGTCCGCACCATCGTCGAGGCGATGACCGCCCTGCCCTCGATCGTCGCGGGCCTGTTCATCTACGCCACCGTCATCCTGGCGCTGGGCGTGGAGAAGTCCGGCATCGCGGCCTCCCTGGCCCTTGCCGTGATGATGCTGCCGATCATCATCCGGGCGTCGGACGTCGTGATCCGCCTGGTGCCGGGCACGCTGCGCGAGGCCAGCTACGCACTGGGCACCTCGCGATGGCGCACCGTCTGGCACGTGGTCCTGCCGACGGCGCGTTCGGGACTGACCACGTCGGTCATCCTCGGCACCGCGCGGGGCGTCGGCGAGACGTCCCCCGTGCTGCTGACCTCGGGCTTCACGGCCGTACTCAACGCCGACCCGCTGTCCGGCCCGCAGGTCTCCCTGCCCCTGGCCACCTTCTCGTTCGTCAAGTCCCCCGAACCCGCCATGATCGCCCGCGGATTCGGCACCGCGGCCACCCTGATGGCCCTGGTCCTGCTGCTCTTCGTGATCGCCCGGATCATCGGCGGCCGCGATCCCGGTCAGCTCACGAAGGGGCAGACCCACCGCCGGGTCCTCGCCTCCCGCCGCGACGCGGAGCGTTTCGCCGCGCGGGCCGCCTCCCGTGAGGCGGCGTCCACCGGGCCTGAAGCCACGCACGACCCCACCGACCGCACCGATCCCACCGAACACAGGAGTACCTCGTGAGATCCGCGACCATGTCCCGGCTGGCCATGGGGCTGGCCGCTCTGCTGTGCGCGCTGCTGGCCCTCGGCCAGCCGTCCGCCAGTGCCGCCTCCTTCACCAAGATCAGCGGCGCGGGCTCCACCTGGAGCTCCAACGCGATCTCGCAGTGGGCCCGCAACGTGGCCTCGAACCTCGGCATGACCGTCAACTACCAGGACACCGGCTCCTCCGACGGCCGCACCCAGTTCAAGAACGGCACGGTCGACTTCGCGGTCTCCGAGATCCCGTACGGGCTCACCGAGGGAGGCGTCCAGGACGTGGCGCCCAAGCGCGGCTACGCCTACATGCCGATCGTGGCCGGCGGCACCGCCTTCATGTACAACCTCAAGATCGGCGGCAAGAAGGTCACCAACCTGCGGTTGTCGGGCGACGTCCTGGCCAAGATCTTCACGTCGAAGATCACCCGCTGGAACGCGCCGGAGATCAGGGCGGACAACCCCGGCCTGAACCTGCCGAGCCGGCAGATCGTCCCCGTCGTGCGTTCCGACGGCTCCGGAACGACTGCCCAGTTCACCACCTGGCTGGCCAAGGAACAGGGGGCCGCCTGGAACGACTTCTGCCGCCGCGCCGGCCGGTCCACCCCGTGCGGCATGACGTCCTACTTCCCCAACGCGCCGGGGTCGTCCCAGATCGCCAAGTCAGGTTCGCTCGGCGTCTCGGGCTATGTGCGCCAGGGGCACGCGGAGGGCGCCATCACCTATGTGGAGTACTCGTACGCCATCGGCGCCGGCTTCCCGGTGGTCAAGATGCTCAACCGGTCGGGCTACTACGTGGAGCCCACGGCGGCCAGTGTCGCCGTGGGGCTGATGGCCGCCCGGATCAACAACGACAAGTCGTCGTCGAACTATCTGACCCAGGTCCTCGACGGCGTCTACCGCTCCGGCGACCGCCGTACGTACCCGCTGTCCAGCTACAGCTACATGATCGTGCCCACCTCGCTGGAAGGCGACAAGAACCCCATGACGGAGGCCAAGGGCAAGACGCTCGCGGCCTTCGGCAACTACTTCCTCTGCGACGGCCAGCAGCAGGCGGAGGAGCTCGGCTACTCGCCGCTGCCGAAGAACCTCGTGCTCGCCGGAGCCGAGCAGGTGCGACGGATACCCGGCGCCCCCTCGGGCGGCTTCAACATCAACAAGTGCCGCAACCCCACCTTCTCCTCGGACGGCAGCAACACCCTCGCCAAGAACGCGCCGTACCCGAAGGCGTGCGACCGGCGCGGGCCGGCCCAGTGCGCCACCGGCACCGCGGGCGCCAAGGCCCAGACGCCGGTGAAGCCGGCCGCCCAGGGCGCGAACGGCGGCTCCGGCGGCGGCTCGGCCTCGGGCGGCTCCACCGGCGGCTCGGGCTCGACCACGGGGTCGGGCGGTTCCGGCGGCCCCGGCGAGGCGGCGAGCGGCGGCGCCACGGGCGGTGCCGGCGCCGACGGCTCGGCCACCGGGGGCGGCGAGGCGTCCGGCGGCGGAGCTGCCGCCGGCGGGGGCGCGATCGACCCCGACACCGGAGAACTGCTCGCCGAGCAGGGCGGCGGCGACGCCTCCGTCGTGGCCAACCCCGTCAATCTCGCCTCCGACGACGCGATGGGCCTGCGCGGCGCCCTGATGGCGTTGTCCGCCCTGCTCCTGGCCGGGGTGGTCGTCGGCCCTCCGCTGACCGCGCGCGCGCTGGCCGCGCGGGCCCGCAAGAAGGGAGACCTGTCATGAGGTTCACACACGCGCGCCCGGGGCGGCGGACGGCGGTCGGCGTGGGATCACTCCTCGCCGCACTTCTCCTCGCGCTGGTCCCGCTGCCGCAGGGGGCCGACGAGGCCCGCGCCGCCGAGGCGGCCGGCCCACCGGCGAGTGACCCCTCCGCGATGACCAGGAGCGGCACGAAGGGGCCCCACGACGACTTCTCCGCTCTGCGGGTGACTGTCCACCAGACGGCAGGCCTCCAGGCGCAGGGAGTCAAGGTCACCTGGACCGGCGGCAAGCCGACCCAGGGCGGCAACCATCTCGTCAACTACCTCCAGATCATGCAGTGCTGGGGTGACGACCCCAGCGGCCCGGACCGGGAGCAGTGCGACTTCGGGGCGGTCGCGGGCGGGTCGATCAACAGTTACGGCCGCGTGCTGGTCAAGGACTGGGACCCGCTGGAGACCGAGTACACCCAGAGCGACGGCTTCCTCGATCCGTTCGTGCCGTTCCGGCCGGTGGAGGGCGAGCCGACCGACTCGGCCCACGACACCACGTACTTCGGACCGAACGACTCGAACGCCGAACCGATGCGCAAGACGCAGTCCGACGGAACCGGTGAGGCGATCTTCGAGGCGCAGACCGCGCTCCAGGCACCCCACCTGGGCTGTGGAGCGGTGAGCGGCACCGCGCGGAGCCCGCGTCCGTGCTGGCTGGTCGTGGTGCCGCGCGGTGAGCACGAGATCGAGCCGTTCCCCGACGGCGGACTGGACACCTCCGCGCTGAGCCAGACCAACTGGAATCAGCGGATCGTGTTCCCGATGACGTTCGACCCGGTCGGGGACACCTGTGCCCCCGACAAGGCGGAGCGCCGTGTCATCGGGTCGGAGCTCCTCACCGACGCCATGTCGTCCTGGCAGACCGTGCTGTGCGACGACGCGGACGCGCGGTTCACCTTCACCCAGTCCGGCGAGGACCGGGCCCGAACCGCGATCACGCAGCCGACCCCCTCCTCCCCGGGCCTGGCCGTCACGGTCGACCCGGTGGAGAGCGCGGACGGCGCACCGGGCGTGGTGCACGCCCCCCTCGCGGTCAGCGGGCTGGCCGTGGGCTTCCTCTGGGAGGACACCGGTACTCCGGTCGAATGGGTCCGCGATCTGCGGCTGAACCCCCGCCTGCTGGCCAAGATGCTCACCCAGTCCTACAGCGCCGGCGTCAGGCTCTGGAGCGTGAACATCCCCGAACCGGCGCATGTGGCAGGCAATCCGCAAGCTCTGGTCAGCGACCCGGAGTTCCTGGAACTCAACCCTCATATGAAGGGTGCCCGAGCAGCCCGGAGCGGACCCCTCGGCATCGTCGTACCGGGCGAGAACTCCGATACGAGCCGCCTTTTCTGGCGCTATCTCCAGTCCGACCGGGACGCCCGGGAATTCCTGGCGGGAAAGCCCGACCCCTGGGGAATGAAACGCAATCCGTTCTACGCGGAACTGGAGCTGGCGAAGAACGCGCTGGACCACTTCCCGAAGGCCGACCCGACGGAAACCAGCCTGACGACGACCGACGGCAAGGCCGCTCTCTACACGGGAGCCGAGATCGTCCCGTACTCCGCGCACCTTCATGACGGCGCCCTGCGGGTGCGCCGCGGATACAGCGGGCAGACGACGGAGCCCGAGGTCTGCGCGGAGTGCGCCACCGGTGCCAAGCTGACCGGGACGCGCAAACCCCAGGGCGCGCGCCAGGTGGGAGGGCTGGCGGACGCGGCCTCGGCGCGGCGCTACCAGCTCGACGTCGCCGCCCTCCGCAACGCCGACGGCGCCTACGTCAAGCCCTCCGGCGGCTCGCTGCTCGCGGCGGTCGGGAAGATGCGGGACACCGCCGTACCCGGGGTGCGGGCGCTCGACCCGGGACGGGCCACCGACGGCGCGTACCCGTTGACCGCGGTCGTCTACGGGGCGGCCTCCACGGACCAGGCCAAGGACGCCCGCGCGGACTACGCGCGGATGATCAGGTACGCCGTCGGGGCCGGGCAGACGCAGGGCACGGCCCAGGGGGAACTGCCCCTCGGGTACGCGCCCCTCCCGGCCGCCCTCCGCCGGCAGGCCCTCGGGGCCGCCGCCGACCTGGAACGCGGCGTCGTGGCGCCGGCCGACAACGGCACGGCGGGGGCCGATGGCGCGGCCGGCGCCCCCACCGGTTCCGGCGGCGCGGGCAGCTCCGGCGGAACCGGCGGAAGCGGGCAGTCCGGCGCCGGCTCCGGCGACGCGGCGGCGGGCACGACGGCCGGCGGATCCGCCGGAACCGGGAGCGCGGGCGAGGCGGGAGGCTCCCCGCCGCCCGCGGCCGGCCCCCCCGACCCGGAGAGGGCCGCCGTCGCGGCGTCCGGCGGCCTGACCCCGTCGGAGATCCTCGGGATCGTGCGCTGGGTGCTGCTCGGGGTGCTGGTCGCGGGCGGCGCCGCGGCGCTGGCCGGGCCCGTGATGCTCCGGCTCGCGGCCCGTAAGGCGGCGCCGGGGCCCGGCTGACGGCACGGGCGGGCCTGGCCGCCCCGTCGGAAATCCCCTGGCCCCGGCCGGGGGAAATGCCCCGGCCCCGACCGGCCGGGCATTTCCGTCGGCTTCCGGTGAATTCTCTAGATGTCGCCTAGGAAAGCCCTGCGTAACCTGATCGGCAGCGGGATTTAGTGGTGGCGGAAAGCGGTCTACGGAATTGTTTGCGGTGGCCGGCCGACGGGTCGGTGGAAGCAGAATCCGGATTGTACTTGTGCGTCCCTTCCTTGCATTCCTTATTCACGGAGGAGAACAGAAGTGAACGTCAAGACTCGCGTTCGTGCCGGTGCCGCCTTCGGCGCCGCAGCTCTCGGCCTCGGCATCATCGCCCCGGTCGCGGCGGCAGACCCGGGCACCCCGACCGACTACCGCGTCCTCGCCGGTGTCGGTTCGGACACGACGCAGGACGTCCTCAACGGTCTCGGTGAGTTCGTCGACAACGGCAGCACCATCGCCTCCTACGACGCGACCGGTTCCGCCACCATCAAGACGCGTGCCGTCAACTGCTCCATCCCCCGCCCGAACGGCTCCTCGGCCGGCATCACCGCGCTGAACGCCGCCATCGACGGCAGCACCGGTTGCATCGACTTCGCCCGCTCCTCCCGCGGTCCGGCCGCCGCCGGCACCGACCTCACCTGGATCCCGTTCGCCCAGGACAAGGTGACGGTCGCCGTCCGCCAGGACAGCGCCCTCAACAACAACCTCAACCTGACCACGGCCCAGCTCAAGTCCATCTTCGAGTGCACCACGACCCAGCTCAACGGCGTGGCCCTCACGCCGCTGCTGCCGCAGGCCGGCTCGGGCACCCTCTCCTACTTCCTCGGCGCGATCGGCAACCCCACGGTCGGGTCCTGCGTCGGCACGATGCAGGAGCACAACGGCGCCGAGCTCGACAGCGCCGGCGACATCGCCCCGTACTCGGTCTCCCAGTACAACGCCCAGGTCGGCGGCGTCGTCCCGGACCGCCACGGCAACACGGTCCTCGGCAAGGTCAACGGCGGCCAGTTCAGCCGTGACGTCTACAACGTCGTCCCGACCGCCAAGCTGAGCAACCCCACGATCGACGCCACGTTCACCGGTGCCGACTCCAAGGTCTGCGCCGAGACCGACGTCATCGAGGCCTACGGCTTCACCCTCGCCCCGAACTGCGGCGCGACCACCCTCAAGGGTGAGCGCTGATCAGCACCACCCCGTAAGCGCGCGACAGCCGGGCACCCATCGGGTGCCCGGCCCCACGGCGTACCAAGGACGACGACATCCCCAGGGGGAAGCAAATGAACCGCCCCGCACCACTCAGATCACCCGTTGCCCTGCTCAGCGCCTTCGCGCTGGTCTGCGGTCTGCTGGCAACCGTGCTGGCCCTGTCCGCCACCGACGCGCACGCCGCGGCGGCGCGGATCGGCACGTTCACGCTGGAGCCCGCGGCCGGAAACATCACCGACGCCCGCATGGTCAACACGGCGACCTCGGACGCCGCCTGCCCCACGCCCGTCAACCCCGGCGATCCGTACGTCCGGACGGGGCTCGCCCTCCCCAAGCCGGGCAGCACGTTCGAGTTCGGCATCACCCGCTCCGACGTGGGAGCACCGCTGGACTCCGGTCCGTTCACCACCACCCTGCCCGCCGGGGCCGCGACGCTGGAGACGACGCTGCGCAAGGTCGTCAAGACCGGCCCGCTGGACGGTACGTACGAGCTGCGGCTGCACTGCAACACGGCGCTGGGCGCACAGACCTCGGGCGACTACTTCGCGGCGACCATCCGGGTCACCGGAGAGAACTGGGCCCTCGTCCAGGTGCTGGCGACCACCGTGAACCTGGAGACTCCCGCCGAGGCCGTCGCGGGAGCCCCGCTCAAGCTGACGGCGCGCCTTGTCCCCGAAGCGGCCGTGGGCCGGGTGTCCTTCGGCTTCAGTGCCACCGGTGGCGGCCCGTACACCGAAGTGGGCACCGCGGACGTGGCGGCCGGCAAGGCCGAACTGACGGTCCAGGCTCCCGCGACAGCGGGCTACGCCTACTACAGAGCCGAGTTCACGCCGACCGACCCGGAGGCGTACAACGGCTCGGCCGATGAGGGCACCGTGTCCGTCGTCGCGGCCACCCCCACCGCCACCGAGACACCCTCCAACACCCCGACGCCCACGGACAGTCCCACCGACGGCCCCACCGAACCCGCCGACCTCGACGTCACCGACGCCGAGGGCAACGTGCTCGACGCCAACCCCACCCTCGAAGCGGGCCAGAAGGTCCTGCTCACCGCTCGTGGCTACGGCAAGGACGCCACGGTCGAGGCGGTCCTCGCCGACAGCGAGGCCGCTCTCGCGGACGCGACCGCGGACGCGGACGGCACCGTCAAGGACTACGAGTTCACCGTGCCCGCGGAGATCGAGGACGGCGACCACACGCTGACCCTCACCGAGAAGAAGGAAGGCGGGCACAGCGTCGAGTTCGCCTTCGTCACCGGCGCGGACGCGACCCCCACACCGGGCCCCAGTGACACCTCGGCCGGCGACTCCGGCGGGAGCGCCGACGGCGGATCGGCCGGCGACTCCGGGGGCGGTACGGCGGGCGGCTCGGACGGATCCGGCGGCGGTGGCTCCGGATCCGGCGGACCCCTCGCGGCGACCGGCAGTCAGGTCGGAGCGATCGGCCTCGGCGCGCTGGCACTGGTCAGCCTCGGCGTGGCGCTCGTGATCCACGTCCGCCGCAAGGGCCTGCTCAGCTTCGGCGGCACCGCCCACTGACCGGCGGGCCGGCCGGGGGGGGGGGGGGGGGCCGCGCCCCGGGGGGCCCCCCCCCCCCCCCCCCCCCCCCCCCCCCCCCCCCCCCCCACAAAAAAAAAACAAACAACCAGCCCCGAA
>NZ_JBHXPF010000103.1:0-14807 GCF_042718715.1 Streptomyces sp. NPDC058576
GGAACACCCCCCTTCCGGGCGGGAACGAAACCGGGCCCGGCCGTGCCGCACGCCCCCGCACAGCGCGCCGCGCCCGGCCCCCGGGCACGATGACCGGGGACCGGGCGCGGTGGCCCGCGAAGATCCTGGGCGTCAGCCGCCGAGCTCCACGACCTCGACCTTTCCGCTCGAACGCAGCAGTGCTTCCATCACCCGCGCCTGTTCGACGGCGTCGTCCCGGCCCCAGGGGATCGCGGGACCGCCTGTGATCGACCGCGAGACCGCGTCGAACTGCATCCGTGAGACCGCGTACTTCCGGTCACAGCCGAACTCGCCCTCGGGGTCCACCGGAATCAGCTCGCTCACCGGGTCCCCGTGCGGAGGCGGCCCCTGCACCTGGAACTCGATGTGCTTGATGTCGCGACAGAACCACGGGTCTCCGAGGACGAGCCGCCCCGTCGTCCCGACGATCTGGAACGCGTCGCCCCGGCAGACCTCCTGCCCCACCTCGAACTGGGCCAGCACGTCGTTCGGCATCCGCAGCGAGGCGGAGAAGTTCAGGTCGGCGCCGCCGTCGCGCCGCACCTCCTCGGCGTAGACCCGGGTGGGCGTGCCGCCGTGGAGCCGGATGGCCGCGAGGGTGAAGACCCCGAGGTCCAACAGCCCGCCGCCGCCCAGCTCGCGGTCGCGACGGAAGTAGTCCGGCGGCAGGCTGGCCGTGCAGGCCGCGTAGATGTAGCGGAGTTCGCCGATGGCTCCCTCGTCGACGAGCTTCTTCGCCAGTTCGTGCTGCGGGTGGTGCCGGAACATCACCCCCTCGACGCAGATCCGTCCGGCCGCCTCGGCCGCGTCGAAGACCCGCTCAGCATCCTCGACGCTCAGGGCGACCGGCTTCTCGACCACGACGTGCTTGCCGGCCTGCAGCGCCTTGATGGCCCACTCGGCGTGGTGCACCGGGTGCAGGGCGATGAAGACGGCCTCGATGTCGTCGGAGGCCAGCAGCTCCTCGAACGTGCCGTGGGCGCGTTCGATGGAGTGGGTGGCGGCGTACGCCCGTGCCTGCTCCGCGTCGTCGTGGGCGACGGCGACGAACCGGCTCGTCGTGGAGTCGGCGTTGGCCATCATGGCGACGTCGGCGTATCCGCCCGTCACCAGGAGGCCCCAGCGGACCGTCCTCATGATCCGCCCTCCGCCGCTTCGGGGAGATCGGGAACGCTGGTCAGCCGGATGCCGAAGCAGTCCTCGAAGACCTCGATGAACTCCGCGTCGTCGGAGAGCACTCGGGAATCCCGGCGGCCGCCCTCGATGCGGGTGAGCAGCCGGTTGAAGAGCGAGACCCGCCCGGCGGGGGTCACGATGGAGGCCCAGAGCTGGCCGGCGCTGTGCACGTCCGGCGAGGTGGCGAAGTACCACATGACCGGCTCGAAGTCGTCCATGTCACGAGGGTGGGTCTCCACCTGCCAGCGCAGGATGCCGTCGTGCACCATCTCCACGTCGCCCAACGGCGTGTGGATCAGCTGGTACTCGCCGTGCTCGTCCTTCTGGACCCCGCGCGTGTTCCGTTCGAGCGGCTTCCTGCTGGCCCACCGGAAGCCGACGTCCACGAGGTAGGGCCGGTCGAGTTCCACCTGGAGCACGAGGTGTCCGTTGTGGACGCCGCGGAACGCGTTCTTTCCGTTGTGCAGGACACGGCCGCCCAGATACGTCACCCGAAATCCCAGGGAGCGCAGCAGAAGAGCGAATCCGGCGTTGAGCTCCCCGCACCCGCCGCCCCTGCGCTGGCGGACTATCTTGTCGAAGATGAAATCGTCCGACAGGCTCGGTATCTCGCGCTGGGCGAAGGACAGCGTCTCGAAGGGAACCGACATGAGGTGGCGCTCCTGCAAGTAGCAGAGCGCCTCGTAGTCGGCCTTCTCCGGACGCGTGGCCCCGATCCTTTCGAGATACGCGTCGATGTCGATATTCGTCATTCCCGTCCCCTCTCTGTCGTTGCTCACCAGTGCAGCAGGGTGAACGCGAAAGTGAATCCCGCACCGAAAGCGACCAGCAGTACCGTGTCGCCCGGCTTCATTCCTCCGTCACGTGCGGCCTCTTCGAGAGTGACCGGCACGGATGCGGATCCGGTGTTCCCGTACTTCGGCGCCGTCGCGTGAACGCGCGCGTTGTCGACGCCCAGCATTCCCTTGAGGTTCTGCACCAGGTTCGCATTGGGCTGGTGCGTCACCAGGTGATCGACGTCCTCCTTGGCCACGCCCTGTTCCTTGAGGAACTCCTCGACGAGACCCGGGAGCCGCTCCGAGACGATCGACGAGACCCGCCTGCCGTCCATGGAGACGAAGTGCTGGCCGGCCTCCAGCGTCTCCTTGCTGGCGGGAAGACGGCTGCCACCTGCGGGAATCGTCGCGACGTCGAAGTCGGCGCCATCGCTGAGCAGCTTCGACGCCAGAATCCGGCGGGTACCCGACGTCGGCCCCAGGACGGCGGCCCCGGCCCCGTCCCCCCAGAGCACGACCGTGCGCCGGTCTGCCGGGTCGAGAAAGCGCGTATAGGTGTCGGCCCCGATGACGAGCGCGTGTCCGCCTGTGCCGAGAAGGAACTTCTCGGCCGTCGTCATGGCCGTGAGGAATCCGCTGCACGCGGCGTGCACATCGAATGCCGCCGTGGTGATCGGGCATCCGATGTGGTCGGCCACCTGGCAGGCGATTGCGGGACCCAGCATGTCCGGCGTACTGGTCGCCCCGACGATCAGAGAGATGTCGGCAGCACGGAGACCGGCGTTCTCCAGGGCTGCCCGGGCCGCGTATCCGGCGAGATCGGAGGTCGCCTCGTCGGGCTTGGCCCGACGGCGTGTGTGAATTCCGGTCTTCGCGAGGATCCATTCCTCGGTGACGCTCGCAGGCCCGGCCAGCTCCTCGTTGGTTATCACCTGGGACGGGATATACGCCCCCAGACCGAGGATACCGACGGCCCCTTCGGCCCGTTGTGTTCCGATGCTGCTACTCACCTGTCGAACGCCTCCTCCGAAACAGCCTCACGCAATGGCGCACGGGGCCGGGGTCATCAGTACGGGTCTGAAAGGAGAGTGCGATGCCCCAACCGGCAAGGAAAGCGTTGCCCTCACACTCTGTCAGGTGCCCCTGCGCCGAGGGCCGCGGAAGAGGGTACGGCGCGCGTGCCGGGCCCGGCCGGCGGTGCGATCGGCGCGGCGGCGCCGGAACATTTTGACGCGGACACGACCATCTGGGCAGTCCACCCGGCCGTGTCGACAATTGTTTTGACTAACAAGATACTTGGTAGCTGAGAGGTTTGCGAATAGAGTGTCTCTTCTGGTGGGGTTCCGCACCCTTCCAGCGCATCCCCCTGCCCTGAACCGCGAGCCTTTGAGGAGTGACATGAACACCGCACCGAAGGACCTGAAGTCGTCCGGTACACCGTTCCGCGACCAGCCCCCCGGCGCGGTCGACTTCACGCTGATGTTCCTGACCCACGACGCGTTCCAGCGGGACCTGCGCCGCTTTCGGGCAGCCGTCGCCGAGGGGCGCAGCACCGAGGAGTCCGTGCGCAACGGCTGGGAGACCGTCAAGCACGAGCTGCACATTCACCACGTCGGCGAGGATGCGGCGATCTGGCCGGCCCTGCGCGAGCGCCTCACCGACCCGGAGGCCATCGCCGTGCTCGACATGATGGAGAGCGAGCACGCCCTCATCGACCCGCTGCAGGCCCGCATCGACGCCGCGCTGGAGACCGGTGGTGCCGAACTCTCCACCGCCGTACAGGATTTCGCAACCTCTCTGGCGACCCACATGGAGCACGAGGAGAATCTCGCGCTGCCGCTCGTCGAGGCGCACCTGGGCCCGGAGGGCTGGGGGGCCTACCACCAGCACATGATCTCGACCCAGGGTCTGGCGGAGGTCGGCGGCTACCTCGCCTGGGTTCTGGACGACACCCCCGTCGCGCAGCAGGACAAGGTGCTCGGCATGCTGCCCGAAGCGCTCCGGACCATGTTCGACGAGCAATTTGAGCCCGCGTACCGGGCAACCCCCCGCTGGATCTCTCTCACGGCCTGAAATGCGGTTCATCGACGTATCCACCTCGGTGCGCCCCGGCAACGGAAGGCCGTGATGCCGATCTCCATGGGCGATGTCATCGTCGTGGGCGGCGACATAGGCAGCCTCACCACGGCACTGGCCATCGCACGACAGCGTCACCGGGTGAAGATCCTGGACGGGGGCGACTCCGTCGTCGCCCCCGGCACCGGCTTCCACCTGACGCCGGGCGTCATGCGGGCGCTGGACGTCCTGGGCGTGGGGAACCACGCCCGGGGCAGAGCGGTTCCGGTCACGGAACTGCTCCTGGACGGGTCCACGGGCGCACCGCTCACGACCGTGAGGTCCTCGGCGGGCCCCGCCCGGCGCGACCACGGCTGGCACTCCGTGATCCCCGGCCGCCACCTGCTGGAACCTCTGCGGGACGCGTGCTGGAGCAACCCCCTGATCCGTATCCGGCCCCGCTCCACGGTGACCGGGTTCGAGCAGCGAGACGGACGGGTCACGGCCCTGCTGGCCTCCGGCGAACGGATCCACGGCGACGCGCTCATCGGCGCCGACGGACTCTGCTCGCCCGTACGGCTTCAGCTCAGCGGCGAGCGGGACGCCGTGTCGGCGTCCGCCATGTTCCACACCTCGGTGCCGCTGGACCAGGTACCGCCCTCGCTCGTCTCCCGCGGCGTGGGCAGTGCCGTGACGCTCTGGGCGGGGCCGGACTGGCAGTTGGTCCACTATCCGAACGGAGAGCGGTCCCTGTGTCTGTCCGTCACCTGTGCCGACAGATCCGGGACCGTCGTGCGCGGCGCACCGGTCGAGGCGGCCCGGGTGCTGGAGGCGCTCTCCGAGGCCTGTCCGGCCGCGCGGGACCTGGTCTCGCTGGGCACCGACTGGAGCATGTGGGTGCCGTGCAGCAGGGACCCCGTGACCAACTGGCGCGACAGCCGCGTGGTGGTGACCGGGGAGGCCTCCTGGCCGACCCCCCTGCACGCCTTCCCGGCCTCCGGGCGGGCCGTGGAGGACGCCCTGCTGCTGGGCAATCTGATGGACTGCGACCCGGCGGACTTCCCCCAGGCGTTCCGGGCGTACGACCAGCAGCGCCGCCCCTGACACCGCACGACAGACGTGGCCCGCCCCGGAGGGGGCGGGCCACGTCTGTCGTGTGCGGAACCATGATCACCGGTCTCAGACCACGTCGAAGTTGGCCATCATCGCCATGTCCTCGTGCTCCAGGTTGTGGCAGTGCAGCATGTACCTGCCCCGGTACCCGTCGAAGCGCACCAGCACCTCGACGGCCTCGTACGGGCGTACGTCGACGGTGTCCTTCCACCCGGCGTCGGTGGCCGCGGGCTCCTTGCCGCTGCGCGAGATCACCTTGAAGTGCGCCATGTGCAGATGCACCGGATGGTGGAAGTCACTGCTGAGCGTCCACCGCTCCACCGTGCCCTCACGCGGCTTCGCCCAGGTCTCGTCGGTGGAGAACGGACGACCGTTGATCGTCCACATCTCGTGGTCGCCGTCCTCCTTGGTCAGCCGGAAGTCGAACGTGCGGTCCTGCACCGCGGACTTGGCGGACACCCGCGGCGGCGTGGAGAGCCGGTCGGGCACACGGGAGTCGTCCTTGGCCCGCTTGGTGACGCGGAACCGCATCACGTCGGCCATGCCCTTCTCGCCGAGGGTGTTGACCATCTCGACGGTGGAACCCACCGGGACGTCGGCGAAGTCGATCACGACGTCGAACCGTTCCCCGGGCGACAGCGTGACGGTGGAGTGCGTGACCGGGGCGGCCAGCAGGCCCACGTCGCTGCCGATCTGGACGATCTCGCCGGCCCGCTTGCCGTCCCGCTCCAGCGCCAGCGTGTAGCGGCGGGCGTTGGAGGCGTTGACCAGCCGGAAGCGGTAGCGGGTGTTGGTCACGTCCAGGACCGGCCACGGAGCTCCGTTGACCAGCTGCACATCGCCCAGCACGCCCGCGTGGAAGTCTCCCTCGACGCCCGGCACACCCTTCAGTGAAGGATCCAGGGAGGGGTAGCGGAAGGAACCGTCCTCCTCGAAGGCCCGGTCCGTGAGCATCAGCGGAACGTCCCGGTCACCGCTCGGCAGCGGCAGGGCCTCTTCCTCCTCGTCGCTCACCAGGAACACCCCGGCGAGGCCGCGCCAGACCTGCGGCGCGCTGAAGTCCATCCGGTGATCGTGGTACCAGAGGGTCGCGGCTCGCTGCCGCAGCGGGTACTCGTAGGTCCGCTCCCCCTTGTGGAACTTCCAGCCGGACGTGCCCATGTGCGCGGCATGGCCGCCGCCGCCCGCCTTCGGCCGCCAGTCGTCGGCGCTGCCGCCCACCGGGACCAGCAGATCGGTGGGGTAGCCGTCGGAGTCCGGCGGGGTGATCCCGCCGTGCAGATGCGTGGAGGTTGGAACGGGCAGCGAGTTGCGCACCACCAGCAGGGTCTTGACGTTGCTCCGGGCCATGAACGTGGGCCCCGGGAACGTACCGTCGTAACCCCAGATCTTCGTCTTCAGACCGGGCAGGATCTCGACGGACGCCTCGCGCTGCTCCACCTCGTAGCGCTCGGTGCCGTTCGTGCGCGCCGTCGGCCTCGCCCGGGCGGGAATCGGCAGCGGAACCGTGTACGGCTCGGGGATCCGGGCGGCCGTGGTGACCAGCTTGCCCGTCGTCTCCTTGGTCCCGCAGCCGGTGACACCGGTGACGCCGGCCGTGAGGACCACCGCCCCGCCGCCCAGTTGAAGCGCCCGGCGACGGGTGAGGGAGGTGTCGCGGAGCATCACTGCCCCTCCCCGGCGGCCTCGGACGCGTCGCCCGGCCGGCCGGCCTTCGCCGTCCTGCGCGCGGCGCCCCGGGTTCGCCAGTCGCCTCGCAGTCCGTAGGCCCAGTACATCAGCAACGCCTCGGCGGCGCAGATGGCCATGCCCAGCGGCATATGAATGGACAGCGTCCGGGTGTCGCCGGCGCCGGTCTGTACGACAGTCATGATCACGACGAGGAGTCCCGCGACCGGCGCCCACCACAGCGCCCGGTTCTTGCGCCAGATCAGGATCGTCAGCACCAGCTGGACCAGGACCGTGGCCGCCAGGACGGTGGCGTACGTCGAGTGCCACCGCAACATCTCGATGTCACCGGTGGTGAACAGACCGGCCACCGCGGCCAGTGCCAGTGTGGTGAGCAACCCCAGTGTGGTGGCCACCCTCATCAGGACGACCAGCGGGCCGACGCGCTGAGAGACACCCGGCCCGCTACTGACAGTGGAATCCTCGGCTGCGGACCGCGTGCTCGGATCGATCGTCGCGCGCTTCACCTGAGGGCCCCTCCTTTCCTATCCGTCGGGCGGTGGCCGGCGCATGCGGATGCGCGGGACCGGTCGCCGGGACGTGAGAATCCATACGGTCCGAAGTAGACGGCTCGGTCCGGCCCGGCGGCAAAGAAGAAGTCGATACTCCGTCAAGTCGCCTACTTGACAGAGTTCCTGAACCGTCCGGGGCCCGGAACGCGACCTCGGCTAGCGTCGGCCACGAGCAAGGAGCCTGCTCCCGCAGTGCTCCCGCTCCGAGGAATGTGAGGGAATCCCGTGCTGCGTTTCTTCGTACTGGGCGAACTCGAGGTCTGCTCCCCGCACGGTTCCGTGGCCCTGCGGGGCGCCATCCAGCGCACCCTGTTCCAGGCACTCCTGTTCAGCGAGGGCCGCGTGCTGACCGGTGACCAGCTCGTCCGGGAACTGTGGGGACAGGACCCGCCCGACGGTGTCGCCAACGCACTGCAGGCCCATGCCAGCAGGCTCCGCAGGAAGCTCGCCGCCCTCGAACCGCACCGGCCCGCACCCCGGGTGCTCGGCCATCCGCAGGGATATCAGCTCCTGCTGGACGAAGCGACCCTGGACGCCGCAGATTTCACCGCCGCCGTGCGCCGGGCCCGCGACATCGCCGACCACGATCCCCCGGCGGCGACCACGATGCTGCGCAAGGCCCTGAACACCTGGCGCGGTCCCGTGCTGGGCGGTGAGACGGGCGGTGCGGTGTGCCGGGCCGCGGTCACCCGGTACGAGGAGTGCCGGATCCGCGCCCTGGAGCTGCTGTTCGACACGGAGCTGGCGCTCGGCCGGCACACCGACATCCTGGGCGAGCTGCGGGAGGTGTGCGCGGAGAACCCGCTGCGGGAGCGGTTCTTCGAGCAGCTGATGCTCGCCCTGTACCGCGCGGGCCGGCAGGCCGAGGCCCTTGAGGTGTACCGCGGCCTGTGGTCCCGGCTCAGCGTCGAACTCGGCATCGAGCCCTCGCCGCTGCTGCGCCGGACCGAGCAGGCGATCCTGCGGCACGACCGGCCGCTGCTCGACCCGCCGGCCGGCCGAAGGACACCGGCCTTGTCCGCCACGATCTGACGGCGGCGGCCCGGCCGCCGCCGTCAGCCGTCGCGCCGGACGGCGTCGTACCCCGGGAGCAGCCCCTGCTCCCGGGCGGCCCGCAAGGTCGGGGCCGCGGCGTCGCGGGGCGAGAGAACCGGATCGGACGCCGGCCAGGTGATGCCGAGCTCGGGGTCGAGCGCGTGCACCACCCGCTCGCGCCGGGGGTCGTACGGCTGCGAGCACAGGTAGACCACACACGCGTCGTCGGTCAGGGCACAGAACCCGTGCCCGAGCCCCTCCCCGATGAGGACCGCGCGGTGCTCGGTGTCGTCGAGCCGCAGCGCCTGCCACTGTCCGTAGGTGGGCGAGCCCGGCCGGATGTCGACGACGACGTCGTACACCGCGCCGCGTACACAGGTCACGTACTTCGCCTGCCCCGGCGGCACGTCGGCGAAGTGGATGCCGCGCGTGACACCGCGGGCCGAGACCGACATCCCGCCGAGCAGCGGCCGGAAGTCCATTCCCGTCACGGCGGCCACCGTGTCGGGGCGGTACCACTCCAGAAACGTGCCGCGGCTGTCCCCGTGGGGGGTCGGGACGATCTCCCAGGCGCCCTCCACCGACATCGGTCCGATCTTCACTCTTCCGTCCTTCCCTCGCGGGTCCGGTCCGCCGCGCTCACACCTGGATGTGGACGCTGCTGTGGTCGCCGAGCACCAGCCGGTTGCTGTTGGGCACCCGGCGGGTGCCGGACACCGTGGCCCTGCGTCCGATGAGCGAGGACTGCACGCGATCGACCCCTTCCACGGACGCCTCGCCCAGCACGATCGAGAACTCGATCTCGCTGCTGACGATCCGGCATCCGTCGGCGACCGAGGTGAAGGGGCCGATGTAGGTGTCCGTCAGCTCGCAGTCCGCGCCGATCACGGCCGGCCCGATGATGCGGCAGTTCCGGACGACGGTGCCCCGGCCGACGGTGACGCGCCCGATGATCTCGCTGGCCTCGTCGACGGAGCCCTCCATCAGGGGCTCGACGCCTTCGAGGACCTGCCGGTTGACCTCCAGCATGTCGCTGACGTTCCCGGTGTCCTTCCAGTAGCCGGTGATCTCCGCCGAACCGATCGTCCGTCCGTCGTCGATCAGCGACTGGATCGCGTCGGTGATCTCCAGCTCGCCGCGCCCGGAGGGCTTCAGCCGCCGCACGGCCTCGTGGATCGCCGGGGTGAAGAAGTAGACGCCCACCAGGGCAAGGTCGCTCTTGGGGAACTCCGGCTTCTCCTGGAGGCCCACCACCTGTCCGTCCGAACCGAGTTCGGCGACGCCGAAGGCCCGCGGGTCCATAACGCGGGTCAACAGGATCTGCGCGTCCGGCCGGCTCTCGCGGAACTCGTCCACGAACGGCTTGATCCCGTCGACAATGAAATTGTCGCCGAGATACATGGTGAAATCATCGTCGCCCAGAAATTCGCGGGCCAACAATACACCATGGGCAAGGCCCAGGGGCTTTTCCTGCTCGATGTACGTCACGTCCAGACCGAATCGGGAACCGTCGCCGACCGCTTCCCTGATCTCGGCCGCGGTCTCACCCACGACGATGCCGACCTCCGTGATCCCGGCCTCGGCGATCGATTCCAGACCGTAGAAGAGCACCGGCCGGTTCGCGACCGGCACGAGCTGCTTGGCCGAGGTGTGCGTGATGGGGCGCAGCCGGGTTCCGGAACCCCCGGACAGGACAAGTCCTTTCATGCCAACTCCTCGATCGTCGGGTTGATTTCCATCCTCGGTCATCCTCCTGACGCATCGCTGACGCGGCACTGACCGCCCGCTGACATCGCCTCTCGCCCGAGGTGATTTATTACGGAGGAAGCGTTGGACGGAGCCGGTCGCCGCTGGGGAAATTGTTTCCGGAAGGGAGCTAACAATCATGCGTATCCTCATTGCAGCAACTCCGGGAATCGGCCACGCCTTTCCCACCGTCCCGCTCGCCTGGGCCCTGCGGCTCGCCGGCCACGAGGTTCTCTACGCCACCGGTGGCGACGCCGTGGCGATCCGCAACGCCGGCCATCACGTCGAGGACGTCTGCCCCGGCAAGACCGTCGTGAGCATGGTCGGGGAGACCTTCGGCAAGCATCCGGAGCTGGCGGCCCAGTACGCCGAGGTGGACCACTCCTCCTTCGAGGCGACCCAGCGCTTCTACGCCGTCCTGATGAACCACCAGCCGGACGTGGTCGACCGCTACGTCCAGGTGGCCGAGGAATGGCAGCCGGACGCCATCGTCTTCTCGTCGCTCAACGTCGGCGGTCTGCTGGCCGCGGGCAAGCTCGGCGTCCCCGCCATCGAGCACGGCTACGGCCTCGTGCACACGGGCAGGTTCACCCGGCAGCTGCGCGAGTGGAACGCCGAGCACTTCGAGCGGCACGGCGCCGAGCTTCCCGAGACCCTGCACACCATCGACGTGACGCCCCCGAGCCTCTCGGGCAACGACCCGTCCGCCTGGCCGGTGCGCTACGTCCCCTACAACGGCGGCGGCCTGGTCCCCTCCTGGCTGAACGAGCCGGCCGAGCGGCCGCGGATCGCCGTCACGCTGGGCACCACCGCGCCGGGCTTCGGCGGTCTCGGGCCGCTGGACAAGGTGATCGAGCTGGCGGGCGACACGGACGCCGAGTTCGTCCTCGCCCTCGGCGACATCGACACCTCCACCCTGCCGACCCTCCCCGACAACGCCCGGGTGGCCGGCTGGGTTCCGCTCAACCTGCTGCTGAAGTCGAGCGCGGGCCTCATCCACCACGGGGGTTCGGGCACCACGCTGGCCGCTCTGGAGGCGGGCGTCCCCCAGATCCTCATGCCGGACGAGGGCGAGCGCGCGGAGAGCGCGGCCGCCGTCGCCGCCCGGGGTGCGGGCCTGCACGTTCCGCACAACGAGATCTCCCGTGAGGCCGTCGACACGCTGCTCGGCGACGACAAGCTGAAGGCCTCCGCCGCCGAGGTCCGCGCGGAGATCCACAGCCTGCCGCTCCCGGCCGCCATCGCGGAACAGGTCGTCGGCACCGTCAGGAACTGATCTCCGCTCCCTACGAAAGCGGTTTGTGATGCGCATACTCGTCACGGGCGGCGCCGGTTTCATCGGATCGGAGTTCGTCCGCGGGCTGCTGGCCCGCGGACCGGACCGGGTGACCGTGCTCGACGCTCTGACCTACTCCGGCAACACGGCCAACCTCGCTCCGGTGGCGGATCGGGGCGGGTACACGTTCGTGGCCGGCGACATCCGTGACATCGACACCGTCGACCAGGTCATGCCGGGTCACGACGTCGTCGTCCACTTCGCCGCCGAATCCCACGTGGACCGTTCGATCGACGGTGCCGGGCCGTTCGTCTCGACGAACGTGCTCGGCACCCAGGTCCTCCTCGACGCCGCGCTGAAGCACGGTGTCGGCCGGTTCGTCCATATCTCGACGGACGAGGTCTACGGCTCCATCGAGGACGGTGAGTGGTCCGAGGAGCAGAACCTGGCGCCGAGTTCGCCCTACTCGGCGTCCAAGGCAGCCTCCGACCTGCTGGCCCTGGCCTACCACCGCACCCACGGAATGGACGTGGTGGTCACCCGCTGCTCCAACAACTACGGGCCCTACCAGCACGCGGAAAAGCTCATCCCGCTGTTCGTGACCCGGCTGTTGCAGGGACGGCAGGTTCCCCTGTACGGGGACGGTTCGAACGTCCGGGAGTGGCTGCACGTCGCGGACCACTGCCGCGGCATCGAGCTGGTGATGCACAAGGGCCGGGCCGGCCAGATCTACCACATCGGCGGCGGCACGGAGCTGACCAACCGCGAGCTGACCGGCCGGCTCCTCGACGCCTGCGGGGCGACGTGGGGTTCGGTCGAGCACGTCACGGACCGCAAGGGCCATGACCGCCGTTACGCGCTGTCCATCGAGAAGACGCGCGAGGAGCTGGGGTACGCGCCCCAGGTCCCGTTCGACGAGGGGCTGGCGCAGACGGTGGCCTGGTACCGGGCGAACCGGGGCTGGTGGCAGCCCGAGGGCGGAGACGCGCCCGTGATCCGTGGATGACGCGGTGGCTGGTGACCGGTGCTCACGGCATGCTCGGCCGGGAGCTCATGCACATCCTCGACGCGGATCCGTCGGCCCGGGCCACCGGGGCGACGCGGGCCGCCCTCGACATCACGGACCCGGGCGCCCTGCGTGCCGCGGTGCCCGGCCACGACATCGTGGTCAATACGGCGGCGTGGACCGATGTCGACGCGGCGGAAGCGCATGAGGCCGCGGCCGCGGCCGTCAACGGACGGGCCGTGGAGGATCTGGCGCAGGTGTGCGCGGAGTCCCGGGTCCCCCTGCTCCACATCTCGACGGACTACGTCTTCGGCGGCGACAGCACGTTCCCCTATCCGGAGTACGCGACTCCGCGGCCGGTCAACGCGTACGGCCGGAGCAAGATTCTCGGCGAACGGGCGGTCACCGCTCTCCTGCCCGCCGCGGGCTATGTCGTCAGGACGACGTGGCTCTACGGGGAGCACGGCCAGAACTTCGTGAAGTCGATCCTCCACCAGGCCCTCAGGGGAAAGCAGCTGAACGTGGTGGACGACCAGCAAGGACAGCCCACCTGGTCCCGGGCGCTGGCCCGGCAGCTGGTGAAGCTGGGCCACGGTGCGCTCGCCGGCCGGGCCCCGGCCGGGATCTACCACGGCTCGTCGTCGGGGCAGACCACCTGGTACGGCCTGGCCCGAGCCGTTCTCGAACACCTCGGCCTCGATCCGGACCTGGTCCGCCCGTGCTCAACGGAGAACCTCGGCCGGCCCGCGCCGAGGCCCTCGTACGGCGTGCTCTCGCACGACAGGTGGGCCCTCGCCGGCATCGAACCGATGGCCCCCTGGCAGCGCATGCTCCGCGCGGCGCTGCCCGGCGGCCCCGAAACACCCTTCGAACCTCCGACCCCGGACAGCGCCCCGGGGCACATCGACCCCAGACGGAAGGTACCCAGATGACCCAGGAGACGAAGAGCCCCGTACGGCAGGTCGACAACTGCCGTGTCTGCGGCGGGACGGACTGGCAGCAGGTCGTCTCGTTCGGCCCGCTGCCGCTGGCCAACAGCTTCCTCGAACCCGGATCCCCCGACGAGGAGCCGCGGTTCCCGCTCGGTGTGATGTCCTGCCGCGACTGCCGTCTGATGACGCTGACCCACACCGTCGACCCCGAGGTGCTGTACCGCACGTATTACTACGTCACCTCGGACTCGCAGACCATCTCGCAGCACATGCGGTACGTCGCCGACCTGTGCATCGAGCGGTTCGCCCTGACCGAGGGCAGCTTCGTCGTGGAGATGGGCAGCAACACCGGCCAGCAGCTCGCGGCGTTCCAGGACTCCGGGATGCGAACGCTCGGCGTCGACCCGGCCCGCAGCCTGGCGGCCGTGGCCAACGAGCGGGGTGTCGAGACCCTCCCCGACTTCTTCGCCGCGGACACGGCCCGGCGCATCGTGAAGGAGTACGGCCGGGCCCAGCTGATCCTGGGCCGGCATGTGTTCGCCCACATCGACGACGTGGCCGAGATCGCCGTCGGCGTACGGGAGCTGCTCGAACCGTCCGGGGTCTTCGCCGTCGAGGTGCCCTACGCGCTGGACATGCTGGAGCGCAACGAGTTCGACACCGTCTACCACGAGCACCTCTCGTACTACGCGGTGGACACGTTCGCCACGCTCTTCGAGCGGCACGGGCTGCGGGTGGTCGACGTCGAGCGGGTCGCGGTGCACGGCGGTTCGGTGATCGTGTTCGTCAGCCGGGACGACGCGCCGTGGGAGCCGCGCCCGGTGGTGGCGGAGCTGCGTCAGCTGGAGCGGGAATCCGGGCTGTTCGAGGACAGCACCTACGAGGAGTTCGCGCGGCGGGTGGACCACATCCGCGACACCCTGCCGCCGCTCGTCCGCGGCCTGGTCGCCGACGGCAAGCGCGTGGCCGGCTACGGCGCGCCGGCCAAGGGCAGCACCATGGTCGGCGTGTGCGGACTGGACGCCAAGGACCTGGAGTTCTGCCTCGACACCACCGATCTGAAGCAGGGCAGGCTGCAGCCCGGATCTCGCGTCCCCGTCCACTCCCCGGAGCAGGCCGCGCAGAACCCGCCGGACTACTACCTGCTCTTCGCCTGGAACTACACGAACGAGATCCTTGCCAAGGAGCGGGCGTTCCTGGAGAACGGCGGCCGGTTCATCGTCCCGGTGCCGGAGCCGAGGATCGTCTCCCTGGCAGACCTCGACGGGTGACGACCGGCCTGTGGTGGCCTCCGGGCCACCACAGGAAGCGCTGGGGGCGGGCCCCCGGAAACGGGGGGGGGGCCCCCCGGTGGGCGTTGCGACCCCCGCGCGCACCGACGCAGGGTGGCGGGCGGGAGCGGGGCTGGGGCTGATAAAACAAATTAGCGGG
>NZ_JBHXPF010000104.1:0-14148 GCF_042718715.1 Streptomyces sp. NPDC058576
TGTGTATACGAGTCACGGCCTCGGCCTCGTCGTGTCGCTGCGCGGGAAGCTACTTGCGCATGACCTCGGGCTCGTGGCGGCGCAGCAGGCGCGCGACCGCGATGCCGCAGATCACGCCGAGCGCGAGCAGGACGGTGATGTTGATGCCCCACTGACTCGCCGTGTGCTCCCACAGCGGATCGAGGTCGGTGGGGTTCTTCGGGTCCCACGGCGGCATCAGGCGGGCCAGGTCCAGCGTGGTGCCGGCCGCGGCCATCGCCCAGCGGGACGGCATCAGCCAGGCGAACTGCTCCAGGCCGGGCGATCCGTAGACCTGGAAGAGCACACCGGTGAAGACGACCTGGATGATCGCGAACATGACCAGCAGCGGCATGGTCTTCTCGGAGGTCTTCACCAGCGAGGAGATGACCAGGCCGAACATCATCGAGGTGAAGCCCAGCGCGATGATCGAGAGGCAGATCTCGACGGCCGGGGGCATGATCAGGCCCTCCGCCGGCAGATCGCGGGTGGCGAAGCCGATGCCGCAGATGATCACGCCCTGGAAGGCGGTGATCACGCCGAGGACGATCACCTTGGACATCAGGTACGCGGAGCGGGAGAGGCCGGTGGCCCGCTCCCGTTCGTAGATGACCCGTTCCTTGATCAGCTCTCGTACGGAGTTGGCCGCGCCGGAGAAGCACATGCCGACCGCCAGGATCAGCATGATCGTCCCGGCCTTGCCGTTGAACCGGGAGGGCGGGTCGGGCTCCGCGAGACCGAACTCGGCCGGGATGACCACGCTGACCACGCCCAGCACGGCGGGCAGGATCAGCATCAGGCCCATGAAGCCCTTGTCGGACGCAATGACGGAGGAGTATCTCCGGATCAGCGTCCACAGCTGCGCACCCCAGCCCTGCGGCTTCGGCGGGCGCATCTGCTGCGGGGGCGGCATGCTGACCGGCTGGGCCGCGACCGCGTCGATGTCGGCGGCGTACATCTGGTAGTGCTGCGAACCGCGCCAGCGGCCCGCCCAGTCGTAGTCGCGGTAGTTCTCGAAGGCGGAGAAGACATCGGCCCAGCTGGTGTAGCCGAAGAAGTTCAGCGCTTCCTCCGGCGGACCGAAGTAGGCGACGGAACCGCCGGGGGCCATCACGAGGAGCTTGTCGCAGATCGCCAGCTCGGCGACCGAGTGCGTGACCACGAGCACCGTGCGGCCGTCGTCGGCGAGGCCGCGCAGCAGCTGCATCACATCGCGGTCCATGCCCGGGTCGAGGCCGGAGGTCGGCTCGTCCAGGAAGATCAGCGAGGGCTTGGTGAGCAGCTCCAGGGCGACCGAGACGCGCTTGCGCTGGCCGCCGGAGAGCGAGGTGATCTTCTTGTCCTTGTGGATGTCGAGCTTGAGCTCGGCGAGGACCTCGGTGATCCGCAACTGGCGCTCGGCCTCGGTGGTGTCCGCGGGGAAGCGGAGCTTGGCCGCGTACTTGAGGGCCTTGGTGACGGTCAGTTCCTTGTGCAGGATGTCGTCCTGCGGGACCAGACCGATGCGCTGGCGCAGCTCGGCGAACTGCTTGTACAGGTTTCGGTTGTCGTAGAGGACGTCACCCTGGTTGGCGGGCCGGTAGCCGGTGAGCGCCTTGAGCAGGGTGGACTTTCCGGAGCCGGACGGGCCGATGACCGCGATCAGCGACTTCTCGGGGACGCCGAAGGAGACGTCCTTGAGGATCTGCTTTCCGCCGTCGACCGTCACCGTGAGGTGGCGGGCGGAGAAGGAGACCTCACCGGTGTCGACGAACTCTTCCAGCCGGTCCCCGACCAGCCGGAACGTGGAGTGGCCGACGCCGACGATGTCGTTCGGGCCGATGAGCGCCGTGCCGGACTTGTGCAGCGGCTGGCCGTTGACGTACGTGCCGTTGTGCGAGCCGAGATCGCGGATCTCGAAGCGGCCGTCGGGCGTCGCGTGGAACTCGGCGTGGTTGCGGGAGACCTGGAGGTCGGAGACGACCAGTTCGTTCTCCAGCGCACGACCGATGCGCATGACCCGGCCGAGGGCCAGCTGGTGGAACGTGGTGGGGCTGCGGTCGCCGTAGACCGGCGGCGCCCCCGCGGCGCCGCCCTGTCCGGATCCGCCGTGCTGCCCGGGGTTGTGCTGGTGCGGCACCTTCTGGTGCGGAGGCTGCTGCTGAGGCGCGTGCTGGTGCCCGGCCTGCGGCTGCGCGGGCTGCGACTGAGGCTGCTGCCAGGCCTGCTGCTGGTTGGGGGCCTGGTGCTGCGCGGGCGCCTGATGTCCCTGCCAGCCCGCGCCGGCACCCTGGGGCTGCTGCTGGGGAGCCTGGTGGGGAGCCTGGTGGGGAGCCTGGTGGGCGCCGATCGCCTGACCGCCTGCGGCCCCGGCGCCCGCGGTGGGGCTGAGGCTCACCCGGGGACCGTCGGTGGCGTTGCCCAGATGCAGCACCGAGCCGGGGCCGATTTCGACCTGCTGGATCCGTCGGCCCTGCGCATAGGTGCCGTTGGTGCTGCCGTGGTCCTCGATGGACCAACTGCGGCCGTTCCAGCTGATCGTGGCATGCCGCCACGACACTCTGGCGTCGTCGATCGTCAGGTCGCCCTGGGGATCACGTCCGAGGGTGTAGGACCTGGACGGATCGAGCGTCCAGGTGCTGCCATTCAATTCCAGTACGAGTTCCGGCACTCCGCGCCCCACTAGTTGTCCCCCGTGTTACCCCCGTTGCAGGGAGTCTAGGGATGCTGAACATCGTGGGGAACTATTCCAGGACCAGTCCCCGATCCGAAAGTCGGGCGGGTGAAGAGCGCGGGGAGACCTGCGCGAACACCCCGATACCGGGGGGCGAAACGGGAGCGGGGCAGGAGAAGTCAGGACGAAGAGCTGGTTATCGCCCGGAGAATGTTCAGTGAGCGCATAACGGCGGATACGGCGCAGTCAGTGCCTCCGAGCACAAGACCCGTACCGGCCAGATCTGTGGCTTCTCGCTCCCCCGGGCCCGGACTTCCGTCCTGCGCCGCGGGCAGGGACGGCCGGCGGTTGCCGTCCGGCACTCGGGACGCGCGGCCGGAGGGGGTGGCGGGACCGATACGGTGGGAGCACCATGAGCGCATCTCAGCCACCTCAGCCCCTCTCACCTCCTGAGCCCCCTGAGCACCGTCGGGTCGACGGGATCGGTGACGGGCCCCCTCCGGTCAGCGACGCACCCACCCTGCTCGTCAAGATCTTCGGCAAGGACCGCCCCGGCATCACCGCCGGGCTCTTCGACACCCTCGCCGCCTACGCGGTCGACGTCGTGGACATCGAGCAGGTCGTCACCCGTGGCCGCATCGTGCTGTGCGCCCTGGTCACCGCACCCACGGCGGGCGGGACCACCGAGGGCGATCTGCGGGCGACCGTGCACAGTTGGGCGGACTCCCTGAAGCTGCAGGCCGAGATCATCTCGGGCATCGGCGACAACCGGCCCCGTGGTACCGGCCGTTCCCATGTGACGGTGCTGGGGCACCCGCTCACCGCGGAGTCGACCGCCGCCATAGCGGCCTCCATCACCTCGACCGGCGGGAACATCGACCGTATCTTCCGGCTGGCGAAGTACCCGGTCACCGCCGTCGAGTTCGCGGTCTCGGGGACCGGGACGGCGGAGCTGCGGACCGCGCTGGCGACCGAGGCGGCGGAGATCGGCGTGGACGTCGCGGTGGTCTCGGCCGGGCTGAGCCGGCGGGCCCAGCGGCTGGTGGTCATGGACGTCGACTCCACGCTGATCCAGGACGAGGTGATCGAGCTCTTCGCGGCGCACGCGGGCTGCGAGGACCGGGTCGCCGAGGTGACCGAGCAGGCGATGCGCGGCGAGCTGGACTTCGAGCAGTCGCTGCACGCCCGGGTCGCGCTGCTGGCCGGCCTGGACGCCTCGGTGGTGGACAAGGTCCGTACCGAGGTACGGCTCACCCCCGGCGCCCGCACCCTGATCCGTACGCTGAAGCGGCTCGGCTACCAGGTCGGCGTCGTCTCCGGCGGCTTCACCCAGGTCACGGACGACCTGAAGGAGCGGCTGGGCCTCGACTTCGCCTCGGCCAACACCCTGGAGGTGGTGGACGGCAAGCTCACCGGCCGGGTCGTCGGCGAGGTGGTGGACCGGGCGGGCAAGGCCCGGCTGCTGCGGAGCTTCGCCGAGCAGGCGGGGGTGCCGTTGGCCCAGACGGTGGCGATCGGGGACGGGGCGAACGATCTCGACATGCTGAACACCGCCGGACTCGGCGTCGCGTTCAACGCCAAGCCGATGGTCCGCGAGGCGGCGCACACCGCGGTGAACGTGCCGTTCCTGGACACCGTGCTCTATCTGCTCGGCATCACCCGGGAAGAGGTCGAGGCGGCGGACGGTCTCGTCGACTGAGCCGCTCACGTGACAGGGCCCCGGCACCTTCACGGTGCCGGGGCCCTGTGCGTGCTCAGTGGTTCTGTACGTGCTCAGTCGTTCGGTGTCCAGTACTCGGTGAGCTTGCCCGCCCCGTGCTCCACGCTCTTCCAGGAGCCGGGGAACTCCACCACGGCGTAGGCGGCGGTGGGAAAGCCGTCCCGGGTCATCCGGGCCAGGGTGTCGCCCTCGGCCGAGCCGGAGAGGGCGTCGGCGGCCCCGTGCATCCCGGGGTTGTGGCCGATGACCAGGAGGTTGCGCACCTCGTCCGGGGTCTCGTTGAACAGGGCGATCAGTTCGCCGAGGGAAGCCTCGTACAGCCTCTCCTCGTAGACGGTCCGGGGTCGCTGGGCGAATTCATGGACCACCAGCTTCCAGGTCTCCCGCGTCCTGGCGGCACTGGAGCAGAGGGCCAGATCGAAATCGATGCCGGAGTCGGCGAGCCTGCGGCCGGCCACGGGCGCGTCCTTTCGGCCGCGCTCGGCCAGCGGGCGCTCATGATCGGAAGCCTGTGACCATTCCGCCTTGGCATGCCGGAGAAGGACGATCCTGCGAGATGTCTCGACGCTCATACACCTCAGCTTCGCATGAAACGCGGCCTCCGGCGCAGGGTGTTGGCGGGCTCGTCCGGGGAGTCGGCGCGCTGGTCCGGGGCGGCTTCGGCTTAACGGAACAACAGGTGGAGGGTGCGCTCGATCAGCTGTCCGAGCGCGGGTTCGCCGGTGGCGGCGTGGGCCTGTCCGGGGCTGAGGATCATCAGCAGCAGGGCGGCGAACGCCACGGCGGGCAGGGCGACGGCCCACCAGGGCAGCCGGATCTCGACACCGTCCGCGGCCGGTCGGTGGGACCTGGTGTGCGTCGGTGCCGGCATGTCCGCCTCCGTCAAGTCATCGGGTCGTCACCGAAGAACTTATCGACCGGGGGCGGTCGGCCCCATCCGGTGACCCACCCACTTCACCCTGACCCTGGCCCCCTAGGGGAAGGGGGGCTACCCCCACCTCTCAGCGGGCCCGCGGGCGTCAGGGCGAGGCGATCGTGGCGATCACACCGATGACGACGGTGATGAGGAGCATCGCCCCGAACACGAGGAGAAGCTTCTTCTGGCCGTTCTGGGGATTCGGATCGAGCACTGGCATGAGGTCAGTGTCGCATCTCAGCACTCGTCCTCGATCGTCCGGTCCCGGCCCGCGAGGATCCCGGCCACCATCTGGGGAATCATGAGGCCCGCCATCAGGGCGATCGGCAGCCCCCAGCCGCCGCTGTGCTGGTAGAGCACGCCGACGAGCAGAGGGCCGGGGATCGAGAGCAGGTAGCCGGTGGACTGGGCGAAGGCGGAGAGCCGGACCACGCCCGCACCGGACCGCGCCCGCATGCCGATCATGGTGAGGGCGAGGGGGAAGGCACAGTTGGCGACCCCGAGGAGCAGGGCCCAGGCCCAGGCTCCGGCGGCGGGGGCGAGGTAGAGGCCGCCGTAGCCGATCAGGCCGCACAGCCCGAGGACGACGACGATGGGGCCCTGCTGCTTGAGCCGGGAGGCGACCCGGGGAATGACGAAGGCGAGCGGGACGCCCATCGCCATGGTGACCGCGAGCAGGAGTCCGGCCGTGCCGGCGGAGACCCCGGCGTCGCGGAAGATCTGCGGCATCCAGCCCATGGTGATGTACGCGGCGGTGGCCTGGAGGCCGAAGAAGCAGGCGAGGCCCCAGGCGGTCCGGCTGCGGGTGATCCGGAGGCCCGGCGCTTCCGCGGCGGACGTCCCGGAGGGGGCGGGGGTGCCGGGGGCCGGGGTGCGGTCCCGTACGAGGACGATCCAGGGCAGCACCGCGACGGCGGCGAGCACGGCCCAGACGCCCAGTCCCGCCTGCCAGTTCCCGCCCAGCGCCCCGGTGACGGGGACGGTGACGGCGGCGGCCAGGGCGGTGCCGAGGGCCAGGGCCATGGAGTAGAGGCCGGTCATCGTGCCGACCCGGTCGGGGAACCAGCGCTTGACGATCACCGGCATCAGGATGTTGCTGACGGCGATGCCCATGAGGGCCAGGGCGCTGGCGGCCAGGAAGCCGGCGGTGGAGCCGATGTACGGGCGGACGACCAGGCCCACGGCGATGGCCGCCATGCCCGCGCAGACCACGGCGCCCGCGCCGAAGCGGCGGGCGAGGCGGGGCGCCATGACGCCGAAGACGGCGAAGCAGAGCGGCGGCACGGAGGTGAGGACGCCGGCCAGGCTGCCGCTCATGTGCAGGCCCTCGCGGACCTCTTCGAGGAGGGCGCCGAGGCTGGTGATGGCGGGACGCAGGTTGAGGGCGGCCAGGACGAGTCCCACGGCGATCAGGCGCAGCAGCCACGGCGCGGGCGCGTCGGCCGCCCCGGGAAGCTGCTGGGCCCGGGTGTCGTCGTGGGGCGTGCGCGCGGCGAGGCCGCGGTTCAGGGTCGGGGTCTGTGTCTCGTCGTCCGGCATGGCACCATCATAGAATCATGGGATGATTGATTGTCCAATCGCGTGACTCTCCCGGATTCCCTGCAAGAATCCGGGCCGGACCTGACAGCTCACGAACAAGGAGCACCATGGCGCTGACGTCTCCCCGGCGTTCGGCACTCTCCGACCAGGTGATCGCCCAGTTGCGGAACCAGATCACCTCGGGCGAGTGGCCGGTCGGATCGCGCATTCCGACCGAGCCCGAGCTGGTCGAGCAGCTCGGCGTGGCCCGTAACACCGTCCGCGAGGCCGTGCGGGCGCTCGCGCACAACGGGCTGCTGGACATCCGGCAGGGCTCCGGCACCTATGTGATCGCCACGAGCGAGCTGGCCGGGGTGATGCACCGCAGGTTCGCGGCCGCCGATCCCCGCCATGTCGCGGAGCTGCGCTCGACGCTGGAGTCGTCGGCGGCCCGGCTGGCGGCGGTCCGGCGCACCGACCGGGACCTGCGGCAGCTGGACACGTTGATGGCGCGCCGGGAGGAGGCCTGGGCCTCGGGCGACGCGGAGGCGTTCGTGGCGGCGGACGCGACGCTGCACCTGGCGGTGGTCGCCGCCTCGCACAACGACGTCCTGACCGAGCTCTACGCCGACCTCGGGGATCTGCTGCGCGACTATCTGCGTGGTGACGTGGGTCCCGAGCTGCGGCCGGAGAACCACATGGACCACGGCCGGCTGGTCGAGGCGATCCGGGCCGGGGACGCGGAGACGGCGGCGGCCGAGGCGGCGAGCCACGCGCTGAACTGCCTGACGGACCGGGTGTAGCGCCCGGGTTCGCTCACAGCGGGGCGGGGCGGTGGCTGACCCAGGCGGTGGCGACCTCTTTCCAGCAGCGGTCCTCCAGCCGTACGGTCCGGCCGGGCTCCACCGCGACCACCGCGCCGTCCGCGTCGACGTCCCACCACCGGTCGCATTCGGTGTGCAGCCGGACCAGGTCGACGGAGGGGTAGGGGTTGTGGCAGTACGCGACGACCCGGGAGCCCTCGACGGACGTACGGCATTCCGAGCCGGCCGGTTCGGGCTTCGGGGGCGCCGCTTCCGTGCCGGAGTCGGCTCCCCTGGCGGCGTGGACTCCCAGGGGTACGGCGAGGGCGGCGACGGCCACCGGGGCGGCCAGGAGGAGACGGGTTCGGCGGCGCGTGGGGCGCACAGCAGTCTCCCTCCCGCAGCCTGACAAGAAGTCCGGTTCCTCCTCATTCTGCGGTGGAACGGCCGAGTTTTCGACCGGAGCGGCAGCGGGGAGCCACGGAGCGTGAACGGCCCCCGGCCGCGTACCGCCTCCGAGGAATCGGGAGGGACACGCGGCCGGGGGCCGTCACGCGGGGGTGGAGGGCTCAGGCGCCCATCATGTGCACGCCGCTGTCGACGTGGATGATCTCGCCCGTGGTGCGCGGGAAGAAGTCGGAGAGCAGGGCGACGATGCTGCGGCCGGCCGGCTCCGGGTCGTTCATGTCCCAGGCCAGCGGAGCGCGGGTGTTCCAGACGTCGGCCAGTTCCTCGAAGCCCGGGATCGACTTGGCGGCCATGGAGCGGAGCGGTCCGGCGGAGATCAGGTTGCAGCGCAGCCCGTCCTTGCCCAGGTCGCGGGCGAGGTAGCGGGAGGTGGCCTCCAGCGCGGCCTTGGCCGGGCCCATCCAGTCGTACTGCGGCCAGGCGTACTGGGCGTCGAAGGTGAGGCCGACGATCGAGCCGCCCTCGCTCATCAGCGGCTTGCAGGCCATGGCCAGCGACTTCAGGGAGAACGCCGAGACGTGCATCGCGGTGGCCACGGACTCGAACGGCGTGTTGAGGAAGTTGCCGCCGAGCGCGTCCTGCGGCGCGAAGCCGATGGAGTGGACGACGCCGTCGAGCGAGCCGAGCTCCTCGCGCACCAGACCGGCCAGCCGGTCCAGGTGCTCCTGGTTGGTCACGTCCAGCTCGATGACCTTGGCCGGCTTCGGCAGCTTCTTGGCGATGCGCTCGGTCAGGGTGGGGCGGGGGAAGGCCGTCAGGATGACCTCGGCGCCCTGCTCCTGGGCCACCTTCGCGGCGTGGAACGCGATGGACGACTCCATCAGCACCCCGGTGATGAGGATGCGCTTGCCGTCGAGAATTCCGCTCATGGTGATCAGTGACCCATGCCCAATCCGCCGTCAACGGGAATGACGGCTCCAGTGATGTACGACGCGTCGTCGGAGGCGAGGAAGCGCACAGCGGCGGCGATCTCCTCGGGCCGCGCGTAGCGGCCGAGCGGCACCTGGGCCACGATGCCCTTGCGCTGCTCCTCGGTGAGCACCTGGGTCATGTCGGTGTCGACAAAACCGGGAGCGACGACGTTGAAGGTGATGTTCCGCGAGCCGAGTTCACGGGCCAGCGACCGGGCGAAGCCGACGAGCCCGGCCTTGGAGGCGGCGTAGTTGGCCTGGCCGGCCGAACCGAGGAGGCCGACGACGGAGGAGATCAGGACGACCCGGCCCTTCTTGGCGCGCAGCATGCCGCGGTTGGCACGCTTGACGACCCGGAAGGTGCCGGTGAGGTTGGTGTCGAGGACGGAGGTGAAGTCCTCCTCCGACATCCGCATCAGCAACTGGTCCTTGGTGATGCCGGCGTTGGCGACCAGCACCTCCACGGGACCGTGCTTCTCCTCGATCTCCTTGTAGGCCTGCTCCACCTGCTCGGCGTCGGTGATGTCGCAGCGGACCGCGAGGACACCGGCCTCGGTGAGGACCTGGGGGGGTTCTCCGGAGCGGTAGGTGATCGCGACCTGGTCGCCGTTGTCGGCGAAGGCACGGGCGATGGCGAGGCCGATGCCTCGGTTTCCTCCGGTGATGAGAACCGAGCGGCTCATCGGATCACCCTTTCCTTGGCGGTCTGGTACCTCGAAAACCTATCGGTACCGTGCGCCGATCGGGGAATCGGGCCCTGACAGTGGCTCGTCCGGGGTGCTGTGGGGTTCCTACAGTCCGGGCCGGTGTGTGGTCGGCCCACGCGTCTGCGATATCCCCCGGTGCGGTCACCCTCCGGCGTGGTTCACTGCCGTGGTGTATCGAGAAGGGAACTCCCTGTGCCCCACGAGGTAGATCAGTCATTCCTGGCCCTGCCGTCGCGCGCGCTGGCCGACGCGGCGCTCGCCCGAGCACGGGCGCTCGGCGCGACGCACGCCGACTTCCGGCTGGAGCGGGTGCGCAGTGCCACCTGGCGGCTGCGGGACGCCCGGCCGGCCGGGGCTTCGGACAGCACGGACCTCGGGTACGCGGTGCGCGTGGTACACGGCGGGGCGTGGGGGTTCGCCTCGGGCGTCGACCTGACGATGGACGCGGCGGCGAAGGTGGCCTCGCAGGCCGTCGCCATGGCCAAGCTGTCCGCGAAGGTGATCGCGGCGGCCGGGTCCGACGAGCGGGTGGAGCTGGCGGACGAGCCGGTGCACGGCGAGCGGACCTGGGTCTCGGCGTACGACGTCGACCCCTTCTCCGTACCGGACGAGGAGAAGGCGGCGCTGCTCGCCGAGTGGAGCGGGCGGCTGCTGGGCGCGGAGGGCGTCGCGCATGTGGACGCGTCCCTGATGACCGTGCACGAGAACAAGTTCTACGCGGACACGGCGGGCACCGTGACCACGCAGCAACGGGTGCGGATCCACCCGCAGTTCACCGCCGTCGCGGTGGACAGCGCGACCGGTGGGTTCGACTCGATGCGGACCATCGCGCCGCCGGCGGGCCGGGGCTGGGAGTACCTGACGGGGACCGGCTGGGACTGGGACGCCGAGCTGGAGCGGATCCCCGGGCTGCTGGCCGAGAAGATGCGCGCGCCGAGCGTCGAGGCGGGGACGTACGACCTGGTCGTCGATCCGTCGAACCTGTGGCTGACCATCCACGAGTCGATCGGCCACGCCACCGAGCTGGACCGGGCGCTGGGGTACGAGGCGGCGTACGCCGGGACCTCGTTCGCCACCTTCGACCAGCTCGGCAAGCTGGCGTACGGCTCCCCCGTGATGAACGTGACGGGCGACCGCACCGCCGAGCACGGGCTCGCGACCATCGGGTACGACGACGAGGGCGTCGAGGCACAGTCGTGGGACCTGGTGAAGGACGGCACGCTTGTCGGCTACCAACTGGACCGCCGGATCGCGAAGCTGACGGGCCTCGGCCGGTCCAACGGCTGCGCGTTCGCGGACTCGCCGGGCCATGTACCCGTCCAGCGCATGGCGAACGTGTCGCTCCAGCCGGACCCGGGCGGGCTGTCCACGGAGGACCTGATCGGCGGGGTCGAGCGCGGGATCTACGTGGTCGGCGACCGGTCGTGGTCCATCGACATGCAGCGCTACAACTTCCAGTTCACCGGTCAGCGCTTCTTCCGCATCGAGAACGGGAAGCTGGCCGGGCAGCTGCGGGATGTGGCGTACCAGGCGACGACCACGGACTTCTGGGGCTCGATGGAGAAGGTCGGCGGCCCCCAGACGTACGTGCTGGGCGGCGCGTTCAACTGCGGCAAGGCCCAGCCGGGCCAGGTCGCGGCGGTCTCGCACGGCTGCCCCTCCGCCCTCTTCCGGGGCGTCAACATCCTCAACACGACGCAGGAGGCCGGACGATGAGCCGCGTCAGCAAGCCGTACGAGATCGTCGAGCGGGCTCTTGAGCTGTCCACCACGGACGGCCTGGTGGTCATCGCCGACGAGCAGTCCTCCGCCAATCTGCGCTGGGCGGGCAACGCGCTCACCACGAACGGGGTGACCCGGGGGCGGACCCTGACCGTCATCGCGACCGTCGACGGGGCGAAGGGCACGGCCTCCGGCGTCGTCTCCCGGTCCGCCGTGACCACCGACGACCTGGAGCCGCTGGTGCGCGCCGCCGAGGCCGCCGCCCGGGGAGCGGATCCGGCCGAGGACGCGCAGCCGCTGGTGAGCGGGGCGCCCTCCTCCCCCGGCTTCACCGACGCGCCCGCCGAGACCGGCTCGGAGGTCTTCGCGGACTTCGCCCCGGCACTCGGCGACGCCTTCGCCCGCGCCCGGGCCGGGGGCCGCGAGCTGTACGGCTTCGCCAACCACGAGCTGACCTCCACCTACCTGGGGACGTCGACGGGGCTGCGGCTGCGCCACGACCAGCCGAACGGGACGCTGGAGCTGAACGCGAAGTCCCCGGACCGGACGCGCTCGGCGTGGGCGGGCCGGGCGACCCGGGACTTCAAGGACGTCGACCCGGCGGCGATGGACGCGGAGCTGGCGCAGCGGCTGCGCTGGGCGGAGCGGCGTATCGAGCTGCCCGCGGGCCGGTACGAGACGTTGCTGCCGCCGACCGCGGTGGCGGATCTGCTGATCTACCAGCTCTGGTCGTCGACAGCGCGGGACGCGGTGGAGGGCCGAACGGTGTTCTCCACGCCGGGCGGCGGGACCCGGCTGGGCGAGACGCTCGCCCCGCTTCCGCTCACCCTGCGCAGCGACCCGTACGCGCCGGGCCTGGAGTCGGCGCCGTTCGTGATCGCCCACTCCTCCGGCGACAGCGGCTCCGTCTTCGACAACGGGCTGCCGCTGGCCCCGACGGACTGGGTCCGGGAAGGGAGGCTGGAGCGGCTGACGACGACCCGGCACTCGGCGGGCCTCACCGGCCTTCCGGTCGCCCCGGGCATCGACAACCTGCTCCTGGAGGGCGGGGGCGAGCGGTCGCTGGAGGAGATGGTCGCCGCGACGACGGGCCGGGCGCTGCTGCTGACCTGCCTCTGGTACATCCGCGAGGTGGACCCGGCGACGCTGCTGCTGACCGGGCTGACCCGGGACGGCGTCTATCTGGTCGAGGACGGCGAGGTGGTCGGCGAGGTGAACAACTTCCGGTTCAACGAGTCGCCGGTGGACCTGCTGTCGCGGGCGTCGGAGGCGGGGCGTACGGAGAAGACGCTGCCGCGCGAGTGGGGCGACTGGTTCACCCGGGCCGCGATGCCCGCGCTGCGCATCCCGGACTTCAACATGAGCTCGGTCAGCCTGGGCGTATGACCCGCCTAGACTGACCCGTACATCTCTACCAGGCATAAGGAGCACCGGAACCGTGACGGACATCGTCGACGAGCTGAAGTGGCGCGGGCTGTTCGCCCAGTCCACTGACGAGGACGCATTGCGCAAGGCTCTCGCGGACGGTCCCGTCACCTTCTATTGCGGCTTCGACCCGACCGCGGCCAGCCTGCACGTCGGGCATCTGGTGCAGGTGCTCACCATGCGGCGGCTCCAGCAGGCCGGGCTGAGGCCGCTCGCGCTGGTCGGCGGGGCCACGGGGCAGATCGGTGACCCGCGGCCCACCGCCGAGCGCACGCTGAACGACCCGGAGACCATCGCCGCCTGGGTGGGGCGGCTGCGGGGGCAGATCGAGCCCTTCCTCACCTTCGAGGGCCCGAACGCGGCGACGATGGTCAACAACCTGGACTGGACCGCGGGCATGTCCGCGATCGAGTTCCTGCGGGACATCGGCAAGCACTTCCGGGTCAACAAGATGCTCACCAAGGACTCGGTCGCCCGGCGGCTGGAGTCGCAGGAGGGCATCAGCTACACCGAGTTCAGCTACCAGCTGCTCCAGGGGATGGACTTCCTGGAGCTGTACCGCCGGCACGGCTGCACCCTTCAGCAGGGCGGCAGTGACCAGTGGGGCAACCTCACCGCGGGCATCGACCTGATCCACCGCCTGGAGCCGGGCGCGGTCGTGCACGCGCTGGCGACGCCGCTGATGACGAAGGCGGACGGGACGAAGTTCGGCAAGTCCGAGAGCGGCGCGGTCTGGCTCGACCCGGAGATGACGACGCCGTACGCGTTCTACCAGTTCTGGCTGAACGTGGACGACCGGGACGTCTCCCGCTACCTGCGCATCCTCAGCTTCAAGAGCCGTGAGGAGCTGGAGGAGCTGGAGGTGCTGACCGAGGAGCGGCCGCAGGCCCGCAACGCGCAGCGCGCGCTGGCCGAGGAGCTGACGACGCTGGTGCACGGCGGCGAGCAGTGCGCGGCGGTCATCGCGGCGTCGAAGGCGCTGTTCGGCCAGGGCGACCTGGCCGAGCTGGACGAGGCGACGCTCGGCGCCGCTCTGTCCGAGGTGCCGCACGCCTCGGTCGCCGAGCTGGGCCCGCTGGTCGACCTCCTGGTCGAGGTCGGCCTCGCGCCGAGCAAGTCGGGGGCGCGCCGCACGGTCAAGGAGGGCGGCGCCTACGTGAACAACGTGAAGGTCGTCGACGGCGAGGTCGCGCCGGACGCCGGGGAGCTGCTGCACGGGCGCTGGCTGGTGCTGCGCCGGGGCAAGAAGAACCTGGCGGCCGTGGAGGTCAGCCCGGCGGGCTGACCT
>NZ_JBHXPF010000105.1:0-14113 GCF_042718715.1 Streptomyces sp. NPDC058576
GTGACGGCGGCGGGCGCGACGCCGAAGCGCCCGCCGCCGCTCGCTCACTGCAGTCGACAAGGATCTTCATCTGGCCGGAGCCGCCGTTCTCCAGAGCGGCGAATCCCGAGGCGGCGTCGGACAGCGGGACGATGGTGGAGATCAGTTGCGCGGCCGGCGCCTGCTCCTGGGCCACCAGTTCCACGGCGGTCTCGAAGTCGGCGCGGTCGTGGAGTCGCGCGCCGATGAGCGTGAGCTCGCGCCAGAAGAAGCGGTGCAGGTCGACCTTGCGGGGCCGGCCATGGATGGCTACCAGTACCGGGCGGCCACGTACCGCGAGGGCGTCGACGGCCGTAGTGACTCCGCCGCCGGCGCCGGACACCTCGAAGACGACGCCCGCGCCCGCGCCCTCGGTCCATTCCTGGACGTAGGCCGGCACATCGCCCGCCGCATCGACGGTGTGCAGCCCGAGCCCGTCGGCAAAGGCCCCGCGCCGCGGATCGAGTTCGGCGAGCAGTACGTCACCGCCTGTGCTGGCCGCGACGGAGGCGATCAGCAGGCCGACCGGACCGCCGCCAACCAGGAGAACCTTCTCGCCGATGGCGACCCCGGCCCGTCGTACGTCGTGCACCGCAACGGCTGTCGGCTCCACGAGCGCGGCGCGGTTCAGCGGCAGGTTCCGCGGAAGGCGCGCGAGGAGATTGGCCGGCACCGTCCAGAGCGAGTTGCTAGGCCGGTCATCTCCGCGGCGCGATCCCTCAGCCCATCCCGCGAGGGTGGGCTGTCACAACCAGGGTGACGAAGTTCTTGGAAGGTGCATCCGGCGGGCGGGCCAGATCAGAAGGAGAACGAACTGTCCTGAACAGACCCGAGGAGTACGCATGCCCCTGTCCCTCCCCCTTGGCCGTTCCGCTCTCGTTGTTGCCTGCTCCGTACTTGCCGTCGCGGGAGCTTCGGCGACCGGGGCTGCCGCCACCGCGTCCGGCACAGCGCAGGGTCAGCCCGGCAAGGTCGACCTCGGTCGATACGCGGGTACCTGGTATCAACTCGCAGCCGTGCCGCAGCTCTTCGAGATCCAGTGCAAGAAGAACGTCCGAGCTCAGTACACGCCCAATACGGACGGAACCGTCGGCGTCCGCAACACCTGCACGACATGGTGGGGATCAACCAGCGCGGTCAATGGTGCCGCGCTCCCCCTCGACTCCTCGGGCACCAGTCTCAACGTCTCCTTTCAGCCCAGGCCGGCCGGTGGTTACGTGCACACCCAAGAGGCCAACTACGTCATCGCCGGGCTTGACGAAAGCTACACGTGGGCGGCGGTGACCAACGAGGACCGGACTGCTGGCTTCCTCCTCTCACGGACGCCGACCATCGGCAAGTCCGAACTCGCCGCGGCAGTTCGATCGTTCACCGACGCGGGTGTGGACCCCTGCGTGCTGCGGCCGACACGACAGGACGGTGGTGCGCAGCACCCCACCCAGCTCTGTTAGCCCGCAGCCTGGATGACCCCGTCCCGAAAGGCAGTCCGTACCGCGGCCGCGTTCCGCTGGGGCCTGAACCAGCGCGGTCGGCACTACGTGGTCGGCATCTCCACCACGCCCACCGCCCACCCGGCCGCAGCCGGCCGGCTCATAGCGTGAAGGCATGGGCCATCGAGGCAGGTCCGACTGCTGGCTGCTGGCCGAATGGCCCGCCAAAGAGGCCGAGCCGGTTCAGTTCTGGCTCTCCGACCTGCCCGCCGACCCACCGTTGGCCACCCCGGTCCGTCTGGACAAGCTCCGCTGGAGAATCGAGCACGACTACCGAGAGATGAAACAGGCCCTGGGCCTGCCGCCCGTCAGGCGAAGTGGCTAGTCAGGGGGTGGAGCTGCTGATCCAGGATGTCGTACCCGCCGTCCAACCGGATCAGCTGTCCCGCCACGGCGCCGAAGTCGTCGTCGGCCAGCAGCGCGACGGCCCGGGCCGCGTCCTCGGGCTCGACGAGCCGGTCGATCACGGAGCGGTCGGTCAGGTACGTCTGGAGGCCCTCGCTGAAACCCTGTCCCGAGGACTCCGTACGTACCGCGCCGAACGCGAGGGTGTTGACCGTGACGCCGTACTGTGCCCCGATTCCCGCGACATGGCGGCTGAAGGTGTTGAGCGCGGCCTTGGCGGTCGAGTGCGCGACGGCCATGCCGATGGAGTCCGCGGCGGTGCTCGATATGAAGACGATGCGCCCCGCCCGCTGCTCGCGCATGACGGCCAGAATGCGCTGGCTGAGGAAGAACACCCCGGAGAGCTCGCCGTTGATCTTCTCCGCGGAGTCGTCCCAGGAGAGTTTGGCCAGCGGGACGAACGAGGGGTTGACCGTATTGGCGTTGCAGACCAGTACGTCGATGCGGCCGTGCTCCTCGCGCACTCCCTCGATCAGTGCGGCGACCTGGTCACCGTCGCAGACGTCGGCGCGGGCGGCCTGGGCGGAACCGCCCTCGTCCTCGATCGCCGCGACCACGTTCTTGGCGGCGTCGGCGTCGCTGCGGAAATTGACGATGACGTGATATCCGCGCCGCCCGAATTCCCTGGCGGTCGCTGCGCCGATTCCCCGGCCGGCTCCACTGATCAACGCGACACGCTTGTGCTGGCTCACGGTGTTCTCCTTCGGGAGCCAGCGGCAACGGTTGTCACCGTAACTCCGGGGATAGGCACCGTGTCCCTACGGGAGGCCCACAGGTTCCGGCGGTGTCAGCGCACCGCCGGGGACGTCTCGAACCGAATCACGTCCCGGGCGAAATCCACTGCCTCCGCCGCCGCACCGGCCGCTCCGAGAATCGAACCACTCGCGTACAGGCCGTCGATGATCAGCATGATCCGGTCACCGAGCCGGTCGGGATTGGCGGCCGGCGTGCGCCGGGCCAATTCACGGAGCTGTTCCCGGACGGTCCTGAAGTGATCGACCGAGATCCGGTGCGCGGGATGGTCGGGCTGGGGAAACTCTGCGTGGGTGTTGCGCAGGGAGCAGCCGCGGGTTCCGGGGGCCATCATCTGCACCGCACGGACCACTTCGACCAGTTGCTCCTCCGGGGTGTCCGCGGCCTTCGCGGCGTCTTCCAGGGTTCTGTCCCAGTCCCGGGTGGAGCGCTGGAGATACGCCACGACCAGCTTGTCCTTGCTGGCGAATTCGCGGTAGAGGAGCTGCTTTCCGCAACCGAGTTCGTCGATGATCTGCTGCATGCCGACGGCGTGCACGCCGTAACGGTCGAACAGGTCGGCCGCCGCATCCAGGATGCGGTCGTGCGCGTCGGACGTGGGATTGCGGGCCATGGCCTCGAAGGCTAACAGACCGATCGGTCCCTTCCCAGAGAATGACGACGGACCGATCGGTCCACCCTTTCGGGGGCGCTCATTGACATCCCGTCACGGGCCTGGCCATGCTGGGCCCGTCCTCATTCCGGACCGATCGGTCCGCGCCACGGGAGGCTCCATGTCCGCTCCACCCCCTCCGCAGTCGATCTTCACCTCGCTGACGCCTAGGGCCTACGCCATGCTGGGCGTCCTCTGCGGCGCGCTATTCATCGACGCCCTCGACGTCTCGATGAAGGGTGTCGCGCTGCCGGCGATCGGCTCCTCGCTCGACATGTCGACCAGCTCCCTGCAGTGGGTGATCACCGGGTACGTGGTCGGCTTCGGCGGATTCCTGCTGCTCGGCGGGCGCGCCGCCGACCTGCTCGGGCGGCGCAGGATGCTGCTGATCTCGCTCATGGTCTTCGTCGTCGGCTCGCTGGTCGGCGGCGCCGCTCCCAACGGGACGGTGCTCATCGCGGCGCGCTTCGTGACCGGTGTCGGCGCCGCGTTCAGCGCCCCGGCCGGCTTCTCGATCATCACCACGAGCTTCGCCGAGGGCCACATCCGCAACAAGGCCCTGTCCATCTTCACCGCGACCGGCGCCACCGGCATGGCGCTGGGCATGGTCATCGGCGGCCTGCTCACCGACCTGAACTGGCGCTGGGTCTTCTTCGCCCCGGCCGCGGTCGGGCTCGCCGCGTTCGTGGCCGGTCTGGCGTTCGTCCCGCGCTCGCCCCGGCCCGAGGGCGGCGCCAAGGACTTCGACATCGCCGGCGCCGTGACCATCACCGCGACCATGGTGCTCGTGGTGTTCACCTTGGTCCAGGCGCCCGAGGTGGGCTGGACCAAGGTGAACACCCTGGGCTCACTGGTGGCCGCCGTGATTCTCCTCGTGGTGTTCACCACGATCCAGCGCAAGGTGGCGAAGCCCCTCGTACGGCTGGACATCCTGCGGTCCGCCGCGCTGGTGCGCGTCAACATCGGCGCCATGTCGCTGATCGGCGCCTGGATTGGCGTGCTGTTCACCATGACGCTCTACCTCCAGGATTTCCGCGGCTGGTCGGCGATGGAGACCGGCTTCGCGGTCAGCCCGGTCGGGCTGGTCGCCGCTGTGCTCTCGACCCGCATCGCGGCGCCCCTGGTCGGCCGCTTCGGTGTGGAGCGCGTGATCCTGGCGGGGCTGGTCTCAGCCGTCGCGGCGTACGCCCTGCTGCAGTTCCTCTCGGCGGACTCCGGCTACACCACGCTGCTGCTGCCGGCCTTCCTCCTGATCGGCCTGGGCTTCTCGCTGGCATACGGCCCGCTGACCATGGCGGCGGCCGACAGCGTCCCGGTGCACGACCAGGGTGTGGCCGGCGGACTGGTGAACACCTCGTTCCAGATCGGTCCCGCCCTGGGCCTGAGCGTGGTGACCGCGGTCAACGCCGCGAACACCGGAAGCTCTTCCGGCGAGTTCCTGCACGGCCTGCGGCTCGCTCTGGTGGTGCCGCTGATCTTCGCCATGCTCGGGGTGCTCGCCATGCTCCCCGCCCTGCGCCGGCGTGGACCGGCGCCCGCGACCGCCCCCGTACCGCAGAAGGAAGCCGCACAGGGGTGAGGGCCCGCACGGCCGGGCCCCCGAGGTCACGCCTCGGGGGCCTGCGGGCATCCGTCACGGCGGAGCCCCTCGCATCGGGCGGGTCACCAGGGCCAGCGCCAGTCGTCGTTGTTCGGCACGACCCAGTAGTGGTCGAGCTCGACCACGGCGAAGTACCAGCGGCCGTCCCGGCGGACGTAGGTGTCCGTGAACTGGCCGGTGCTGTGGTGGATCTCGCTCGCGCGGTCGAAGCGGATCTTCTCCTCGAAGAAGGACACACCCCTGGCGGAATCCTTGCCGGTGACCTGTACCTGGTGTCCCTGTATGAAGTTCTTGAAGTTGATCTCCGAGGCGCCGCGCTGGAATTCCAGGATCTTCTTCGGCAGTGCGCTGTAGAAATCGGTGACGCCCGCACTGCCGTGCGCCTGGCCGAAATCGCCGTAGTCGAGATGGGCGTCATCGGAGAACAGGGCGCCGAGGGCTTCCCATTCGGCATTGTTGAGGCAACGATGAAACTCCGTACGCAACCTCTCCAGTGCGCGAATGCTTTCCAATTCCTCGACCCTCTCAGTGAGTTGCGCCACCGTACGGGCCAGATCTGATGCGTCACTCATGGGTCGGCCTTTCATTTCTCATTCTGTTACCTGGGACCGGATGACTATGGCAGGTCGCCGAGACGTCCCGCAAGAGACCCTCGATCATTCAACCCCCCACCATGCAGGGAGATTTCTGTGAAGACTTTCGTCATTTCCGGCGGCACCTCCGGAATCGGAGAGGCGCTCGCCCATACCTATCTGAAGCGCGGGGACAAGGTGGTCGTCATCGGCCCCGACCCGGAGAAGGGAAAGAAGTTCCTCGTCGCCGCGGACGGACTCGGCGCCCGGCAGCACGCCTTCTTCATCCGGGCCGACCTGAGCCTGGTGGCCGAGAACAGGCGCGTCGTCGAGGAGATCAAGGAGCAGTTCTCCGTCGTGGACGCGCTGGTGTTGTGCGCGCGGTTCTTCCGCTCCTACCGCCGTGTGACGTCCGAAGGCTTCGAGCACAACTTCGCGCTGTACTACCTGAGCCGCTATCTGCTCGGGTACGGCCTGGTGGATCTCCTGGAGAAGGCGCCCGAGCCGGTCATCATGAATGTGGCGGGCCCCGGTGTGGAAGCGGGCCCGATCCACTGGAACGACCTGGGGCTGGAACGCGGCTACGACGGTTGGGCCGCCATGTTCCAGGGCGGAAAGCTCAACGACCTCCTCGGCGTCTCCTTCGCCCGGCAGAGCCGCGGCTACCGGACCCGCTACGTGCTGGACTTCCCCGGCGGTACGGCGACCGGCTTCTCCGGCGAGTTCGAACCGGTCACCGCCGCCCGCGTCCAGGAGATGCTGCGGTACGCCAAGCCCGTGGAGGCAGGCATCGCGCCGATCGTCGCGGCCCTCGACACTCCTCCGGCCGAACCGCTGAGCGCCTTCTTCGAGGGCCGGCGGATCGACCCCCGGCACTTCTCCTTCCACGAGGACGACGCTCTGCGGCTCGATGCCCTGACCAGGAAAATGCTGGCGTCCTGAACAGGTGGACCGGGTGCCTGCCGCACGCGTCGGCATCCGGTCATCGCCCGCGCGGTCCTCCGCGCAGCCCGGTCACCGCCGCCGCCAGGCCCAGCGCGGCGGCGAGCGAGGTGGCGAGCAGGGGCGTCCTGAAGCTCCCGGTCAGAGTGGCGATCCCCGCGACGAGCGGCAGCATCAGGACGCTGCTGGCCTGGACCCCCGTCTGGTAGACCGGCACGGCAGCGGCCCGCAGAGCGGGTTCGACGCTCTGGGTCGCCTGCATGTTCAGGGCCGCGAAGGAGAGCACGAACCCGGCCTCCACCAGGAGAAGCGCCGGCAGCAGGCCGGTCACGTACGGGAGCGGCTCCGGGTGCAGCAGACCGTACGACTGTCCCGCCAGGGCACAGCACGTCCCGGCGGCGATCAGCCGGGCGGTGCCGTACCCCTGGACCAGCCGCCCGGCGAACGGGACCGACATCGCCAGCGGGACGCTCGCGGGCAGCAGGGCCAGCGCGATCTGCCACGGCTGCCAGCCGAAGTCACCGCTCGCGCGGAACGTGGCCAGCAACAGCAGTCCGATATACGACCCGTTGAGGGCGGCCGCCCCCAGCGTCGCCCGTACCAGAGCACCGTTGCGCAGGACCGCCGCGCCTGGCCGGCCCGGCTTCTTCCGGACCGAACCGGGAATCACCCGCAGGCCCCACACCAGGAGCACCAGGGCCACCGGGGCCGGCAGCAGGAACGTCCAGCGCCAGCTGTCGCCGGCCAGTGGTCCGGCGAGCAGCAGCCCGGCGGTGAATCCGGCCGCATCCGTCATTCCATACCCTCGGTGAAGTAGCCGCCCGGGCCACGCAGCCGATAGCCGTCCTTCGTAGTGCCGTGCTTCTCCTCGTACCGCTCGATCGCCTCCCGCACCGACCGGGGCAACGGCACCTCCCTGAACTCCCCCGCCCTGCGGTGCTTCAGCTTCGCCGGCTTCAACGTGCTGGAGTGGATCTGTTCCCGCACCCGGTGCCACACCGGCCGCTGCCCTGGGTTGGCCCCCGAGGATGGACACCCGCTGGGCAGCACGGATCAGCAGCGCGATACGGAGCAGGGCCACGCACCAGTGCCGGGCTTCCCTGCCGAGAGGGCTGTGAAGAGGGATCCGGTCCGGCCACGACCGACCGGGCGTTCAACCGGTCCGGCGCTCCGGCGCTCCGGCGCTCCGGGCCGAGAGTGCGGAACACTCATCCGGCAGAAACCCGCACCATGTTCGTGGCGCATTTTCCTGGCGTATGTCCGCGGGGCATACCCCCCAAGTATCCGGCATTACCGCACTCGTCCAGGCCGCCATAGAGTGAGTCGCGCAGCAAGCCATGCATATGTGCCTGGCCCTGTGCGAAGTATGCGGAGACGCTCCGGCTCGCAAATGATTCCGACTATGGCCGGAGGCCCGTACGGGACCCTACGAGAGGAGTCTGGCGGCCATGCCCGTTTCCATTCCTGAGGGCGTGCACGAACTTCAGAAGCTGCTCGTCGACTGGGTGGGCGAAGCCGTCGAGAAACCGGATGTGTCCCCCGAGGACAACTTCCTGGATCTCGGCGGTCACTCGCTCCTCGCCATGAACCTCAACACACTCGCCCAGCAGCGCTTCGGACACGAACTGGACGTGAAGGTCCTGTTCGAGGAGTCGCTCGGCAGCGCGATCGCAGAACTGCACGGGCGGATCACCGGACAGCCTGCCACGTAATTCGTTCACCCAGTATTCAGACCAGAGACTGGAGTAGCCGTGACTGACCGCACCGCTGATTTCCGACTGAGCCCCGAAGAACTCGCCACGTTCGAGGAGCAGGGCTTCATCGGTCCCATCAAGGTGTATGAACCCGAGGAGATGGAGAAGCGCTGGAACCAGATACGCCGAGCCATTCCGGACCGTTCGCGGGCGATCTATCCGGACGACGCGCTGGGCGCGGTGACCAACCTCTCCAACTACGACCGGCACCTCGACATAGATCTGCTCAGCGAGCACATCATGCAGCAGGCGATCGTGGAGCGGGTGGCCTCCATCCTCGGCCCGGACCTGCTGTGCTGGCGCACCGAGTTCTTCCCGAAGTACCAGGGCGACGAGGGCACCGACTGGCACCAGGCGTCGACGTTCGCCCACTCCAGCGGCCGCCCCCAGATCCGGTGGCCCGCGCAGAACAACGCGCCCGCGTTCGGCGGCACGATCACCGCCTGGACGGCGTTCACCCACTCGACCCGTGAGAACGGCTGCCTCCAGCTCATGCCGGGCACGCACCGGGTGATGAACTACGACGAGTCCCTCGGCATGTCCTACAACCCGGACACGATCAACAAGCGGGAGAAGGACAGCGTCCGGCGCGGCTTCTTCGGGTACGACTACCGCGAGCTCCAGAAGGACCCCGACTGGCGCCCCGACGAGTCCAAGGCGTTCTCCCTCGTCATGCAGCCCGGCGAGTGCGTGATCTTCTGGTCGACCCTGATGCACGGTTCACTGCCGCACACCGGCGGCAAGAAGGACTACCGCATGGGGTTCGCGACCCGGTACGTGCCGACCCAGGTCGAGGTCTACCCGGACCTCGGCGACGTGTCCGAGTACGGCGGCACCATCCCGCTGGACAACTTCGGCTCCGTGCTCGTCGCCGGCAAGGACGAGTACGGCCACAACACGATCACCGACCAGAACCGCCGCGGCCACAGGTTCAGCCCGTGGGACTTCCGGGAGGCATACAGCGGCTGACGCCCCCGGCCCGTGCCGGCGGCGGGCCGGCGCGGGCCGTGAGAGCCCGGCCCGCAGGCCGGTCCCGCAGCACGTGACCGGCGACGCCCGGAAGGGGCGCGGCGGCGCGGCGGTCCACCGCCCCGTCGCATCGCGGCCCCGCCCCGGGGCAGGGGCGGCGGTGACGTGGCGGCCCACCGCCCCACTACCGCGGCCCCTGCCCGGCCGGCGCCCGGCCCGAACCCCCGCGGCCCCCGCGCGCCTTCCGGTCATGCTGCTCCGCCCCCACCTTTCAGGAAGGCGCACCGATGACCGTGCTCGCCCTGTTCCATCACGCCGGAGGCTCGGCGGCCGTGTTCCGCCGGCTGGTCCAGCTGCTGCCCGACGACATCCGGCCCGTGATGGCCGAACTGCCCGGCCGGGGCCGCCGCTGGCGGGAGCCCGCCCCGCGCACCGCCGAGGAGGCTGTCCGGGATCTGGCCGACCTGCTCACCGCGGAGGTGCGACCCGACGAGGAACTGGCCATCTTCGGCCACAGCATGGGCGCTTACCTCGGGCTCGGCGTGACCGCGGCCCTGGAGCGGCGCGGCGGACCGCGTTGCCAGACCCTCTTCGCCTCCGCCAACCTGGCCCCGCAGCTCGGCTCCCCGCTGTTCCCCGACGGCGTCGCCGCCGCGTCGGACGAAGAGGTGCTGGCCTGCGCGGCCCGGTTCGACGCGCTGGACGAACGGCTGCTCGGCCACCCCCACATCGCCGACCGCGCCGTGGCCCTGCTGCGATGCGACTTCGCCGTCTGCGACTCCTTCATCCGCACCATGGCCCGGACCGTGACCGAGAGCCGCATCGTCGTCTGCCGCGGAGAGCAGGACGCCTTCGGCGACGAGCACACCGACCCGTGGCAGTGGCGCAGCGTCCAGCCGCTCACCACCCTCACGTTCCCCGGCGGCCACCTCTACCTGGAGGCGGCCGGGGCCGAACCGCTCGCGGAGGCGATCGCTTCGGTCATGAACGAACCGGCGCAGTCCCGAACCTGATCCGGCCTGGGAGCCCCCGATGAACGAGGCAGTGAGTTCCAACGGCAACCCCCCTCTCGCCCACGAACTGTTCGAGGCACGGCGCAGGTCCCACCCCGACCACCCCGCCGTGCTGTGGGGCAAGCGGTCCCTCGGCTACGAGGAGCTGGGGCGCGACGCGGACCGGCTCGCCCACGCGCTGCGACTCGAAGGCGTCACCGGGCAGCCCGTCGGAGTGTTGTTCGAGCGAGGCTTCTCCATCGCCGTCGCGGTCCTCGGCGTACTCAAGGCCGGCTGCGCCTACGTGCCGCTCGACCCCGCCTATCCCGACGAGCGGCTCGCGGCCATGGTGCGCGACAGCGGTACGCGGGTCCTGCTGACCGAAAAGGCGCTCCTGGACCGCGTTCCGCTGCCGGACGGCACCCGTGCCGTCCTCCTGGACGACGCCCTGTCCGCCGTCGAGGACGCGCCCCCGCCGACGGTGCCGGAGATCGGGCCGGACACCCTCGCGTACGTCATCTACACGTCCGGGTCCAGCGGGGTGCCCAAGGGCGTGGCCATGCCCCACGGTCCGCTCGCCAACCTGATCGACTGGCAGTGCGCGCACTCCGCCTGCGGCGCCGGCGACCGGACCCTCCAGTTCTCCGCGCTCAGCTTCGACGTCTCCTTCCAGGAGATGTTCAGCACCTGGGCGTCCGGCGGGGCCCTGGTGGTGGCCGACGACACGACGCGCCGGAGCTGGCAGTCCCTGATCGACCTGCTGAACAGCGCCTCGGTGCGGCGCATGTTCCTGCCGTTCGTCGCACTCCAGTCGATCGCCGCGCACGCCGACTCGGTCGGTGTGTGGCCGGCCTCCCTCCGCGAGGTCGTCACCGCCGGTGAACAGCTCCAGGTGACGCCCGCCGTGCGTGCCCTGTTCCGGCGCCTGGACGGGGCGGTGCTGGTCAACCAGTACGGGCCCTCCGAGACCCATGTGGTGACCTCGCTCGAACTCCGCGGCGACCCGGACGAGTGGCCCGACCAGCCCAGCATCGGCCGGCCCATCGCCCACGTCGAGGCGTACGTCCTCGACGAGCGGCTGCGCCCGCGGCAGCCCGGCACACCGGGAGAACTGTGCATCGGCGGCCCGGTGCTGGCCCAGGGCTACCTCGGGATGCCCGAGGCGACCGCCGCGCGGTTCCGGACCGTACCCGGCCTGGCCGGCGGCGGGCGGATCTACCGGACGGGCGACCTCGTCGACCTCCGGCCGGACGGCACGCTGCAGTTCCTCGGCCGGCTGGACGACCAGGTGAAGATCCGGGGCCACCGGGTGGAGACCGGAGAGGTCGAGGCACATCTGCGGACCCTGCCGGAGGTCGCCGACGCGGCGGTGGTCGTGCGGGAGGGGCCCGGCGGCGTCAAGCAACTGGTGGCGTTCTGCGTCCCCGCGCGCGGCGCCGAGGTCGTGGCCTCCGCGGTCCGGCGCAGCCTGTCCGCACAGTTGCCCGACCACATGATCCCCTCGTCGGTCCGTCCCCTGCCCGCGCTGCCGCTCACCTCCAGCGGCAAGGTCGACCGCAGGACGCTGGCGCGGGGTCTCTGACCGTCATCCGCTCCCCTTTTTTCGAGAAGGAAGAGGCCAAGCATGTCGACGCACGGTCCGGCCCTGCACGGTCCGGCCCTCAGCGCGGGAGAGAGCGCCGGTGTCACCGGGATCGTCCTGGTGGGCGTGGCCCTGGTGCTGATCGCCGCGTTCCTGTTCTCCACCGCGGCCAAACGGGTCCGCCAGCCTGCGGTGATGGGCGAGATCGTCGCCGGAATAGCCCTGGGGCCGAGTCTGCTCGGGCTGCTGCCCGGCGATCTGCCCGGACTGCTGTTCCCCCCGGCGGCCCGCCCGTATCTGGAAGTCCTCGCCCAACTGGGCCTGGTGCTCTTCATGTTCGGGGTGGGCTACCAGCTGAGCCTGTCGCACGTGAAGGGCGTCGGACGGCACATCGCCCTGGTGTCGTTCAGCTCGGTGGCGCTGCCGTTCGTCATGGGCGCCGCACTCGCCGTCCTGCTCTACCCGTGGCTCGACACGTCGCAGCTGAAGACGGACGGGATGCTCGGCCCTGCGCTGTTCCTCGGTGCCGCGATGTCCATCACGGCCTTCCCCGTGCTCGCCAGGATCATCATCGAACGGGGCCTGCAGAAGCACCGGGTGGGCGCGGTGGCCCTGGTCAGCGCCGCCATCCAGGACGTGATCGCGTGGACCGTGCTGGCCGCCGTCGTCACCGTCGTCAGCGTCAGCGGCCTGTGGTCGCTCGGCCGGACCATCGGCGGCGCCCTGGCCTTCGGCCTTGTGCTGATCCTCCTGGTGCGGCCGGCCCTGGCCTGGCTGCTGGCCCCGCAGCGGTCGTGGGCCGGCAACACGCCGACCGTCCACGTCGTGCTCTGCTCCGGGCTGCTGGCCAGCGCGTGGATCACTGACGAGATCGGCCTGCACGCGGTGTTCGGCGCCTTCCTGTTCGGGGCCGTCGCGCCCCGCCGCCACATCGACGCAACCGCCCCCGAGGTGCCGGAGCGCATCGACCAGACGAGCCTGCTGCTGCTCCCGGTGTTCTTCACCGTCACCGGGCTCTCGGTGGACCTCGCCGGGCTCGGCGCTCAAGGGCTCGTCATGGTCCTGGCGACCGTCGCGGTGGCATGCGCGGGCAAGTTCCTCGGCGCCATGGGCGCAGCCCGGATCTCCGGCTCCGGCGGCCGCGAGGCCACCGTGCTGGGCATCCTGCTCAACGCCCGCGGACTGACCGAACTCGTCGTCCTCAACGTGGGGTTGAGCCTGGGTGCGCTCGACAGCCGGCTGTTCACGGCGATGGTCGTGATGGCCCTGCTCACCACCCTGATGACCGGCCCCCTGCTGAGCCGTTTCCCGCTCGACGCCGAGCCGGTCCCGGCGCCCGCGCCGCGGCCCGTGAAGCACGCCGGAAAGGACGCTGCCCGATGACCGGAACCACCGCGGGGCAGCTGGCGTCGCCGCCCGCCACGCGGGTCACACCCCTCGCCCCCGCCCCGCCGCGGCTGCCGCTGCGCGGGCGTGAGGAGGAGATGGCCCGCGCGCGGCAGGCCCTGGAGTTCGGCGCCGACGGCGGCTGCGCCCTCGTGACGGTCGAGGGGCCGCCCGGCTCCGGACGGACCCGGTTCCTCGACGAGTGCGTGGCCCTGGCGCGGCAGCTCGGCTATGTGACGGGCCCCCGGTCCGGCCGTCCCGGGCCGGCCGGCGGCCCCCGGCTGATCATCCTGGACGACCCGCACTTCCTGGCGGAGGAGCCGGGCGAGACCCTGCTCGCCCGGCGGCACCCCCCGTACGGCGACCGGGCGCTGGTCCGGCTGGTGGCGCGCCGCCGGGGCGCCGGGCCGGGGGGCACCGACCCGCTCGCTGTCTGTCCCACGGGGCACCACGAGCGGATCCGCCTCGACGCGCTCTGCCCATCGGCCGCCCTCCAGGTAGCCGCCGACCTGCTGGGAGCCCCGCCCTCCGCGCCGCTCGCCCGCGTCCTGCGGGGCGCGGGCGGGCATCCGAAGCTGCTGGTGGAGCTGGTGGAGGGGATGCGCGAGGAGCAGTCGCTGCGGGTGGGGGCCCACGAGGCACAGCTGGTCGAGGACCGCATTCCGCGCCGGCTGCGGGTGCTGCTGCAGCCGATGCTCCTGGACTTCCCGGACGAGTGCCGCCAGCTGCTGCGCGTGGCGGCCGTCCTCGGCCGGGAGAGCACGGTCGACGACCTGCTGCCGATCCTCCAGGTGCCGCCTTCCGACCTGCTGCTCGCCCTGGACCGGCTGATCAGCACCGGCATGCTGGCGGTCGGCAGCACCCAGGTCCGCTTCCCCAACGAGCTGCTGTGGCGGCTCGTCGTCGACTCGGTGCCGGTCCCGCTGAGGCAGGCGCTGCGCCGCCAGGCAGCCGACTGCCGGCAGGTCCCGCGTCCGGTGGCCCGGCCGGCGGTGCCG
>NZ_JBHXPF010000106.1:0-7556 GCF_042718715.1 Streptomyces sp. NPDC058576
GGCCCCGGTGCCGGCCGGGGTGGGTGGCCTGGGCGACGGGCCCCGCGAGCGCGTGGAGGAACACCCGGCCGCGGCGGGCCGGGGGGCCGGCGGGCCGGGGGTCCACGGCCCCGGCCGGCCGGGCCGCGCCCGCCACCGTCTTCACGGGGGCGGGCGGGGCGGTTGTGGTGCGGGTGCTCATCGTCAGGCGGTCAGCGCGCCGACGAGGGCGTCGATGTACTCGCGCATCGACGCGGTGCCGCCGAACATCCAGACGCCGTCGGGCAGCCGGTGGACCTCGTCGTTCTTGACGAACGGGAGGGACTTCCACACCGCGTTGTCCTTGAGGCCGTCGGCGAACGGGTCGCCGCCGTCGGCATCGTTGGCGATGTAGGCGAACTGCGCGTCGCCGATCTTCGTGAGGCCCTCGACGTCGGTCGCCGCCAGGCCGTAGGCCTTGTCGCCCTCCAGCTTCCACGGGTCGACCAGGCCGAGTTCGGTGTTCACGTCGGAGAGCAGCGAGCCCTTGACGTACGGGCGCACCGAGACCTGGTTGCCCTCCTGCCAGCCGTCGGCGAAGGCGACCTTCTCGCCGTCGAGCCCGGCGTCCTTGAGCTTCTTCCTGCCGTCCGCGACCGCCTTGCGGAAGGAGTCGATCTCGGACGCGGCCTTGTCCTCGGTGCCGGTGGCCTGGCCGATGAGGGTGACGGTGTCGACCATCTGGTCGATCTGCCGGCTCGCGTCGGCCGAGCGCACCACCGCGACCGGGGCGGCCTTCGACAGCTGCGCGATGGCCGAGTCGGACAGGTCGGTGGTGGCGACGATGAGGTCGGGCTTGAGGCCGGCGACCGTGGCGACGCTGGGCTCCCCACGGGTGCCTATGTCCTTGACGCCCTTGGCGAGCGGGGCCGCCGTGTCGTACGCGGTGTAGCCCTTGACGTCGGCGACGCCGACCGGCTGCACGCCGAGGGTCACCAGGGTCTCGACGACGTTCCACTCGGTGCCGACGACGCGCTTGGCCGGCCCGTCGAGCGTGATCTTCTTGCCGCGGGAGTCGGTGATGGTCACCGCGTCGTCCCCGGCGGACTCCTTCTTCGGCGCCTCCGTGGTGCCGCAGGCCGTGAGGGCGAGCGCGGCCGCGGCGGCGAGGACGGGCCACGTCAGGTGCTGGTTCTTCATGAGGGTGTTCAGGGCCTTTCGGAACGAAGGTGGTGACGGCCGACCGCGCGGGTGCGCGGGATGCCGGTGGAGGAGTCGGGTTCGACGTCGATGCGGATGCCGTAGGCGTCGCTGAGCCGCTCGGGGGCGTAGACCTCGGCGGGCGTGCCCGCGGCGACGATCCGCCCGGACGAGAGGAGGACGACCTGGTCGGCCACGGCGGCGGCCTGGTCCAGGTCGTGGAGCACGACCCCGACGGTGACGCCGTGGGTGTCGGCGAGGTCGCGGACGAGGTCGAGGATCTCGACCTGGTAGCGCAGGTCGAGATAGGTGGTCGGCTCGTCGAGGAGGAGCACGTCGGTGTCCTGGGCCAGGCAGCAGGCGAACCAGACGCGCTGCAACTGCCCGCCGGACAGGCTCTCCACCCCGCGGTCGGCGAAGTCGGCGAGGTTGGTGACGGTGAGCGCGTGCTCGACCATCCGGGCACCGTCCGGGTCGGTTCCCCGGATCCGGCCCCGGTAGGGGTGCCGGCCGAATCCGACCACGTCCCGCACGCTGAGCCCGGCCGGTGCGTTCCGGCTCTGCGCGAGCAGGGTCACGCGGCGGGCGAAGTCGGAGCGCGACAGGGCGAGGGCGTCGACGGGCGCGTCGCCCTCGGCCCCGGCCGCCACGGTCACGCTGCCGGTACGGGCCTTGTGCAGCCGGGCCACGGCCCGCAACAGGGTGGACTTCCCGCTGCCGTTCGGCCCGATGAGCGCGGTGACGCGACCGCGCGGCAGCCGGAGGTCGGCGCCGTGCACGACGTCGGTGCGGTCGTACGCGATCGTCATGTCGCGGGCATCGAGGCCGGCGTCGGGTTCGGGGGCCGCGAGGGAGGCGGCCGGACCGAGCTCGGCTTCGGCGGGCAGCGCGGTGGCACCGGCAGCGGGCGCGGAGCGCCGACGCGGCGGTGGGTCTTCTCGGTCGAGGGCAGGAGCGATCACGACCGTGAGGTTAGCCTAACCTAAATTACCTTGGTCAAGGGGGATTCGGAATCGTGTCCTCCGCGTGATCCTCGGAGGGTGCGCCGACCGCCGGATGGCCGCCGACGGGGCTGCCGTGAGCGTGGCCGACGGCGCGGATGTGGCGCGGGAATCCCCGGACGGCGGTACTTTCCGGCCGAAGCGGCGGTTTGGCGCATCGGGAGGCTCTGGCGTATTCGCAGGTCAGGCGGTCGTTTCGGATTGAACCGCTGAATATTGTCCATATGCTGGACGTCTCGCGCGAGGCCTCTGAGCTGCCCGAATGACCATTCGGTCGGGTCGAACACCCGTCTGCGGCTGGAAGCTGGCCGTCGATGTGCGCCTACTTTCCGCATGCGTAAGACTCCTGACCGCAATCAGGCACTCAACCAAGGAGTTTTCACCAATGCGCCGCAACCCTCACGCCATCTTCGCAACCATCACGGCGAGCACCCTTCTGCTCGGTGGTTTCGCGACCGCCACCGCGCAGGCCGCACCGGCGAAGGCGGAGAGCCTCTACGCACCCTCCGCGCTCGTCCTCACCGTCGCCCGGGGCGAGGACCCGCTGACCGCCACCGTCGAGCGGGCCGTGACGCTCGCCTGCGCCCCCACCGCCGTGGGAACGCACCCCTCTCCCGCCGCGGCCTGCAAGGAACTGGCCTCGGTCCAGGGGGAGTTCGCTGAACTCACCGCCGGACCGTCGAACCGGACCTGTACCCGCCAGTGGGACCCGGTCGTGGTGACCGCCCACGGCGTCTGGCAGGGCAAGCCGGTCCGGTTCAGCACCACGTACGGCAACGCCTGCGAGATGGCGGGCAGCATGAACGGCAACGCCGTCTTCGCCTTCTGATCCACCGGGGCCTGCTGACGCCCGGGTGACGGAGCACCACACCGTCCCGCCCGACCGCGTCCGGCGTTCCGCCCCGCCCGGCGTGCCCCGCACACGCCGCCCCCGTCCGCGACGACCGGGACCCCTGCGGTCGCCCCTGCCGTTTCCGCCGCGGCCGGCAGCGACCCGACCCGGTCGGTCGTCACCACCCTCCGCCCGCCCCGGGGCGTACCGCTCACTGGCCGGAAGGCTCCCCCGTCACCCGGGTCCCCGGGTGACGCAGCGAGATCAGGAACGCGATACCCAGGGCGATGGCCATCCCGTAGAAGACCCACTGGTTCGCCTCGGCGAAGTCCATCCGGATCGCCGACATCGAGTCCCGTACGGTCTCCGCCACCGGTCCCGAACCGGACGGCCCCCGGGAGTCCCCCTGACCGGTCACCGACTGCGCGATGGACTCGGCGGCATCCTGCGACGCCCCGTCCGGTACGCCCCGCTCCCGCAGGGTCTCGTCCACCTTGGTGATCGTCGTATGGGTCAACATGGTGCCGTAGACGGCCAGTCCGATGCTGGCCGCGAAGTTCCGCACGGTCTGGGTGATGCCGGTGACCTCGCCGTAACTGGCGTCGATCGCCCGGTTCACCGCGTCCGTCGAGGCCGGCGCCAGCAGCAGGCCGATACCCGCGCCGGCCATGGCCGCGTACAGCCACTGGTCGTGCATGGACAGCGTGGTCAACTTCCCCGCCCACAGGGCGAACCCGACCGCGCCGAGCGCCGTGCCCAGCTTCATCGCGGGGCGGGCGCCGCGCTTGTCGAGGATCCGGCCGCCCCACTGGGAGGCCAGCCCGAAACCGATGAAGAAGTACAGGAGGTACAGGGCCGCCTGGTTCGGCGACGCGCTCAGCGAGACCTGCGCGTACACGGAGGCGAAGAAGAAGACCGGGACGAACGCCATCATGGCGAAGAACAGCACGGCGTTGTCGACACTGAACGCCAGGTCGCGGAAGACCCGCAGTTTGATCAACGGGAAGCGGGTGCGCAGCTCGAACCGGCAGAAGACCGCCAGCACCACCAGCCCACCCGCGATACAGGCCCAGGTGGCGACGGAGTCCCAGCCCCAGGTCGACGCCTGCTGCAGGCCGAGCACCGTCAGCCCCATGCCGATGGCGATCAGGGCCGCTCCGGCCAGGTCCAGCGGCTCGCGACGGGCCCGGTCCGGGATACGGGCCAGGAGGGCCAGGACGACCGCGATGACGGCGATCGGGACGTTGACCCAGAAGATCGCCCGCCAGGTCCACCCGGTGAGCCAGCCGCCGAGCAGCGGCCCGACCGCGGTGAGTGCCCCGGACACCCCGAAGAACAGCGCCAGTGCCCGCCCGCGCCGCTCCACCGGGAACACGGCGATGACCACGGCGAGCGCGGCGGGGAACATCAGGGCCGCGCCGATGCCCTGGACGGCCCGGAAGCCGATCAGCCAGGCCTGCGCGAAGTCCCCGTCGGGCACCGCGCCGCAGAGCGCGGAGGCGATGACGAAGACCAGCGTGCCGATCAGCATCACGCGGCGGTGCCCGAAGATGTCGGACAACCGCCCGCCCAGCGCGAAGAAGGCGGCGAGCGTGAGCAGATAGGCGTTGACGACCCACTGCATCTGCGAGGAGGTGAGGCCGAGTTCGTCGATGATGTCCGGGGCGGCGATCGCGACGATGGTCTGGTCGATGAACGTCATCGACACCGCGAACAGCATGGCGGCGAGCGCGAGGCCCTGGTTCGGCGGGCCGTCCCGTCGGCCCGCTGCTCCCGGATCCGACGAGGTCGGGCCCGGTGCGTCCTTGCCGGGAATGTCTCTGCCCATACGACCATGTTCACCGGGTGGCCACCGTGCTGCATCCCGAGCCGCCACGGCCCCGCCGCCGCAAGGGTCGTGGCCCGCCCGCCGCGTGCTACTTGCCGCCCGGGGACCCGGAGTACGGCAGCAGGGCCATCTCGCGGGCGTTCTTGACGGCCGCGGCCATCTGGCGCTGTTGCTGGGCGCTGATCCGGGTGACCCGGCGGCTGCGGATCTTCCCCCGGTCGGAGATGAACCGCCGCAGCAGATCGGTGTCCTTGTAGTCGATGTACGTGATCCCGGCGGCGTCCAGGGGGTTCGGCCGGTTCTTGAGCGGTGTGCGGGCGTTGTGCTGACGTGCCATGAGGCTTCCTCGTGTTCGGTGTGCTGGTGGTGAAAGCGCGGCGCGCGGGGGTACGCGGGTGGTCGCCCGGTGTCAGTGCACCGGGTCCAGGAGCGCGTCGAAGGCGGCGGGCAGGTTCTTCCACGTCTCCCGGCCCGACCCGTACTCCTCGTCCGTGAGCAGGCAGGAGTCCAGCAGACCGGTCAGTCCCTCGCGGTCGAGGCCGGGGGAGACGAAGACCAGGTGCTGGCAGCAGTCGCCGTGCTCGGGGTGCCAGTCCAGGGCGGCGGCGGCCTGCCGGTAGGGAGGCACCATGGACCAGGCGGCGTCGGGGAGCGAGGCGAGCCAGGGGCCGGTGTTCTCCACGCAGAGCGCGCCGCCCGCGGCATCCCAGGAGAGCAGGGTGTCGGGCCGGTCCGCGAGCCAGAACCGGCCCCGGCTGCGGGCGGCCGCGCAGCTCAGATCCTCCAGCGCGTCGAGCAGGCGCCCGGGATGGAACGGCCGGTGCCGCCGCCAGACGAGCGTGCCCACCCCGGCCTCCTCCGCTTCCTGCGGCAGCAGCGCGCAGGCCGGGTGCTGGCCCGCTGCGGCCGCTTCCACGTCGAACCCGGCGAACGCGAGCCGCGCCAACTCCGGTGATCCGGCTCGTACCCGACGGGCTGTCGGGTTCAGCTGCCGGATCAGCGCGCGGTCCTCGTCGTCGGCCGCCGGGCTCGGCGCCACGGCCAGGACGGGGGCGTACTCCACCTGCCGGGCCCACGTGTCGCCGACGGTCCGCTGGTCGGCCGGCGCCGCCGCGAGACCGGCCTCGGCGAGGTCGTCGCCGTTGGAGAGGCAGGGCAGGACGAGCGTGGGATCGATCGCCGTGAACACGTTGGTCACCTCGGCGGCGTCGGTGTGCGCGGCGATCACCTCGGCCATGGACTTCGGCTCGACCGAGTCCCAGAGCTCCAGGACGGCGAGCCGCGTCACCCCGTCTCCCGCGAGCCGTTCGAGTTCCGGGACGAGGTCCTCGCGCAGCGCGCAGCAGGCGCATGCGTTCACCAGCGGCGCCTCGCCGGAGGACAGCTCGCCGCCGGCGTCCCGCAGGGAGCGCCGGACCGAGCCGCCGGTGGCCGTCGACAGGTCGTGGTGGAGCGCGACGCTGTGCGGTACGTCCCGCAGCAGCCCGTCCACGACGTCGCGGCGGGCCTCGGAGTGCAGGCCGCAGACGATGACGACGGGGAGTTTCGTGCGGTGCCCGCTCACCGGGCCCCACCCCGTCCGTAGCGGCGCTCGAAGCGCTCGACGCGTCCGGCGGTGTCCAGGACGCGGGCGGTGCCGGTGTAGAAGGGGTGGCTCGCGGAGGAGATCTCCACGTCGACCACCGGGTAGGTGTTGCCGTCCTCCCAGGTGACGGTGCGGTCGCTGGTCATGGTCGAGCGGGTCAGGAACGCGAAGTCGGCGGCCTTGTCGCGGAAGACGACGGGGCCGTAGGAGGGATGGATTCCGGGCTTCATGACGGTGTCCTCGGGTGGGGGCCCCAGGGATGGGGCCTCAGGGATGGGTGGGTACCGGGCGGGCCTCAGCGGTCCTCGCGGAAGTCGACATGGCGACGGGCGACCGGGTCGTACTTGCGCAGCACCATCCGGTCGGGGTCGTTCCGCCGGTTCTTGCGGGTGACGTAGGTGTAGCCGGTCCCCGCGGTGGAGCGGAGCTTGATGACCGGGCGTACTTCGTTGCGAGCCATGGGCGCTACTATATGGCAATGGTTTCCATTTTCAATAATGGATGCGTCGAAGGAGAGGCAGGTAACTTTCATGTCCGCCCACTGCCAACTGACCGGCTCGAAGCCGGGATTCGGCAACAACATCTCCCACTCGCACCGCCGGACGTCCCGCCGGTTCGACCCGAATGTCCAGCGCAAGCGGTACTGGCTGCCCGGTGAGGGCCGGTATGTGCGGCTCACGCTGAGTGCCCGGGCGATCAAGACCGTCGACAGCATCGGCATCGAAGCCGCGGTCGCGCGCATCCGTGCGCGGGGAGGGAAGGTCTGATGGCGAAGAAGAGCAAGATCGCGCGGAACGACAGTCGCCGGGCGACCGTCGAGCGGTACGCGGCCCGCAGGGCCGAGCTGAAGGAGATCATCCGCCGGCCCGGTACACCGGAGCGCGAACGTGCCGCGGCCGTCGAGGAGTTGCGACGTCAACCGCGCGACGCCAGCGCCACCCGGGTCCGCAACCGGGACGGCGTCGACGGCCGGCCCCGCGGGTACCTGCGCAGGTTCGGCCTCTCCCGGGTCCGGATGCGGGAGCAGGCCCACGCGGGATTCCTGCCGGGAGTGACCAAGTCCTCCTGGTGACACCGGCCGGCTTCCCGGCCGCACCGGGCTGAGCGTGCCCGGTGAGCGGGTGGTGGCGCGAGGGGTCCGCAGTGCCACCA
>NZ_JBHXPF010000106.1:7566-13486 GCF_042718715.1 Streptomyces sp. NPDC058576
TGGGGGGGGGGGGGGGGGGGGGGGGGGGGGGGGGGGGGGGGGGGGGGGGGGCCCCCCCCCCCCCCCCCCCGCGACGCCGCTCTCAGCGGCCGACCGGGTCGGCGTCCGCTCCGTCCCCGGGCGTGACCAGGGCGAGGTGGCCCCCGTCGTCCAGAGGGGTCGGGACGGTCAGGGTCGTGAGCAGCTCCGCCCGGTCCGCGTCGAAGACGTGGACCTCGCCATGGCCACCCCGGCTGACCGCGACCAGGCCCCCGCCCGGGGATGCGGCGACGGCCCGCCGCTGCACGCCGTCCCAGGGTGTCCCGCCGCGCCGGGGCGCACCCGCCATGGCGGGCAGGGGCAGTCGCGCGCCGACCTCCGGGCGGGACCCGGCGGCCGGGGGAGCGGCGAGCAGGATCAGCTCGTCGCCGTCCGGGTGGACCCGGGTGTACGCGATGTGCCGGGCGGTCACCGCGAGCCGGAAGACCAGCCCGGGGCCCAGGTCGAGCCGGCCCGTCTCGCCGGTGTCCAGGTGATGCCACCAGGCGTCGTTGGTCCAGTCGGGCCACTGCCCGGGATCGCCCGGTCCGCCGCGCATGCACGACCAGAGCAGCCGCCGTACGGGATCGAGCCGCAGGTAGTAGCCGCGCCCGCCGGAGCGCCCGTCGGCGGACCAGGACAAGGGGGTCTCGGGCGTGAGGTCGTCCCCCTTCCGCCGCGCGCGGTGCACCCCCGAGCCCGCGGCGGCGAACACCCGGCCGGTGAGCGGGTCGTGGGCGTCGCCGTGCCCGTCGTCGTCCGGCAGGGCGATCCGCCGGACCGGGGTCGCCGGTGGGCAGGCGGGGGCCGAACGCATCAGCTCGCGGTGCCGGTGGACCAGCAGTTCGCCCGGCTCCCGGTGGCGCAGCACCACGAGCGGGGACGGCCCGCCGAGGACCGTGACCCCCGGCTCGCCGGTCCGTCCCCGTACGCGTACGGCGACGGCGCCGTCCGGTGCGTCGAGGTCGACTGCCGTCAGCAGCCCGGTCCACGCCTCCTCGTTGCGGCCGAGGCCGGTGGTCACCGCGAGGTGCCGCCCTCCCGGGGCCGCCGCCAGATGCTCGGCGGGGACCGCGACCGGTAGGCGCCGCCGCACCAGCGGCCGGCCCGCGTCCGGGCCGTACGGATCGAGGACCAGCAGCTCGCCCGCGCGGTCGTCCACGCACGCGGTGAGGCCGCCCGGCAGGGCGAGGAAGCCCGCGTGCTCGGCGAGATGCCGGTGGTTCAGCTCCGCCCGCTCCATGCCGTCCGGGAGGTCCAACAGGCTGATCCGCCCGGCGACGTGGTCGGAGACCAGCAGGCGCGGCGGCGCGTGGGGGGCGGGGGGTGAGGTGGGCGACATGGCGAACTCCCGGGGTCGGCAGGGCTGGTGAGGACGGCGGGGGCGGTGGGGTGTCGGAGGCCGGTGGATCCCGGCGGAGACCCCGCCCACTTTATTGGAAATGATAATCATGTGTAAGGTTTCGGCTTGTGGCGGGGATCGCTCCCGGGCTCCGCCGCCTGTTCTGCCGCATCCCCGGGACCGCACAGGAACGTTGAGGGACCCGTCGATGCCACGAACCGCGCTGAGAGTCCGCCGCTGGGCCGCGATCGCCGTACTGGGAGGCCTGCTGGCCGGCTGCGGCACCGAGAACGCCGACACCGGGGAGCCGGCCGCGGCGGCCGGCTCCGGAGCCCGTACGAGCACCGAGGTGCGGCCCATCGAGGCCGCCAACCGGATCACCGACGCCAAGGGCGTCACGGTCTCCCTGCCGAAGCCTCCGGAGAAGATCGTCTGCCTGGTCGCCCTCTGCGACGACATCCTCGTCGAGCTGGGCCTGACCCCCACCGCCACCAACTCCCAGGTGCTGGCGCACCCGAGGTTCCTGGGCAAGGAGAGGGCGGCGAAGATACCGGTCGTGCCCGGCGGCTTCCTCAGCCCCGAGGTCGAGGCGATCCTGTCCCACCAGCCCGACCTGGTCATCGGCCTGGAGGACACGCACGGCAAGCTCGCCCCCGCGCTGAAGGGCGCCACCGCCTTCTGGCCGGTCCAGCCCGGATCCTGGCAGGACAGCGTCGGCTACCTGCGGGACCTGGCCGCGCTCACCGGCCGCACCGAGCAGGGCGAGAGGGCGGAGAAGACCTTCCGCACCCGCCTGGCGCAGGCGGAGAAGGAGAAGAGCGGCAAGACCTCGCTGATCGTCTTCGGCAGCGACGAGAACTTCGGCGTGGCCACCCCGGAGACCGATGTGGCGGCCGGCCTGTTCCCGAAGATCTCCCACTACCCCTGGAAGAGCCGGGGCGTCGACGGCAGCTACAGCCTGGAGGAGATCCTCGCCCGGGACGTCGACGTCCTGTTCGTGGAGACCCTGTCCTTCGGCGCGCCGGACGGCAGGCTCTCCGACAAGCTGGCCGAGAACCCGCTCTGGTCGCGCATCCCGGCCGTGAAGAACGGCAAGGTCATCGAGGTCGACTCCGAGGTGTGGGCCAAGGGGCGCGGCACCCGGTCCCTGGGCGTCGTCCTCGACGAGGCGACGGCCGCACTGCGGTGAGGCGTCCGCCCGTGGCGCTGCTCTGCCTGGGCGGCGCGGCGCTGGCGAGCGCGGTCTGCGCGCTCAGCCTCGGCACGCCGTACGTCCCGCCCGCCAGGCTCCCGGCCACGCTCGGGTCCGACGGACTCGCGGGGCTCGTCGTCACCGAACTGCGTCTGCCCCGCATGGTGTTGGCCTTGATCGCGGGGGCCTGCCTGGGGGCGGCGGGCCTCGTCCTCCAGGAGGCCCTGCGCAACCCGCTGGCCGTGCCCGAGATGCTGGGTGTCTCCTCCGGGGCCGCCCTGGGCGTCGCCGCGCCGCTGGTCCTGACCCTGACCGTCCCGCTCGGGCTGCAGCCGTTCCTCGCCCTGGCCGGGGCGGCGCTCGGCGGTCTGCTGACCCTGGTCGCCGCCGGATTCGGGCGGAGTCCCTCGGCCGTCCTGCTGACCGGGGCCGCCGTCGCCGCCGCGCTCCAGGCCGGACTGCTGGTGCTCATGGTCATGGCCGACCAGCTCGACCTCCAGCTCATCTACCGCTATCTGCTGGGCAGTCTGTCCGCCCGCACCTGGGACGACGTCACCGGTCTGCTGCCCTGGCTCGCCGTGGCCCTCCCGGCCCTGGTGCTGTGCGTGCCGGTGCTCGGTGTGCTGCGGCTGGGCGACGACGACGCCCGCGCGCTGGGCGTACGGGTGGAGCGGGCACGGGTGGCGGCGCTCGGCATCGCCGTCGTGCTCATCGCCCCTGTCGTCGCGGTCTGCGGGCCGGTGGCCTGGGTCGGCTTCCTCGCCCCGCACCTCGCCCGTCGCCTCCACCCGGACGGCGGCGCGGCCGGGTGGCTCGTCCGGTCCGCCGTGTGCGGCGCGATCGTCGTGCTCTGCGCCGACCAGCCGGCCCGGCTCGCGCTCGCCCCGGTCGAAACGCCCGTCGGCGCCTGGACCGCCCTGGTGGGGGTGCCCGTCGGGGTCGCGCTGCTGAAGCGGGGGAGGCGGCCCGCCCGGGACCGCGGGCCCGTGACCCCCCTGCCCGTGCCCGTGCCGGGAAGTCCACCGGATGCCCCCGCTCCCGTCCTGCGGAAGGCGGAACGATGACCCTCCTCGAAACCGAGCCGGGACGGGGGCGACGTGCCCGCCGCGCCCTGCGCGGACCGGGCGTCCGGATGGGCTGCCTGGCACTGCTCGTCGCCGTGGTGGCCTGGGCCGGTCTCTTCGCCGGCCGGGGCGTCACCCCAGAAGGCGTCCGGGCCGTGCTGCTCGGGGGCGGCAGCGATCCGACGGCTGAACACATCGTGATGCACCTGCGGTTGCCCCGCCTGCTGGTGGCTCTGGTCGCCGGAGCCTGCCTCGGGTTGGCCGGGCTGGTGCTCCAGTCGGCCCTCCGCAACCCGCTCGCCGGACCCGAGGTCACCGGCGTCACCCCCGGCGCGGTGCTCGGTGCGGTGACGGCGACCGGCCTCGGCCTCGCGGGCTGGGAGTCCCCCACGGCCGTGGTCGTGGCGGCCTGCCTCGGCGGCTTCGCCGGAGCGGGACTGCTGTGGCTGCTCGCCGGGCGGGACCGGGGCGACCCGGAACAGACCGCCGTCTACGGGGTCCTCGTGTCGGCGGTGCTCGCCGGACTCACCGCGGTCGTCCTGCTGGTGGCTCCCGGCGAACTCGGCAGCGTCGTCCAGTGGTTGATCGGCTCCACCGAGGGCCGGGTCTGGCAGCACTGGAATCTGCTCTGGCCGTGGGCCGCCTTCTGGGGAGCGGCGGCCTGGCTGCTCGCCGGGCCGCTGACCCTGCTGCGCTGCGGCGACGAACAGGCCTCCGCCGCGGGGCTGGCCACCGGCCGGGGCCGGGGCGCGGCACTCGTGTGCGCGGTGGCGCTGACGGCCGGCGCCGTGTCGGCGGTGGGCGCGCTCGGATTCGTGGGACTGCTGGTGCCCCACCTGGCGCTGGCCGTCTTCGGCGCCGACCTGCGCGTCACCCTTCCGGGCGCCGCACTGTTCGGCGCCGCGGTGGTGTGCGGGGCGGACGCCGCGGCCCAGCTGCTGTCCCGGCTGCTGGCCACCGCACTCGACGCGGACCGGCTGACGCTCCCGGTCGGCGCCCTGACCACCTGCGTGGGGGCGGGGCTGCTGATGGTCGTGGCGCGGCGACGGGCGGACGAGCGATGACGGAGACAACGCATGGGAGGAGAGCGAGCATGCCGGAAAGCCCGACAGACCGAGTGACCACGGGTGTGGCGAAGAGAGGTGGCCGGAAACCGGCCTCGGTCCCGGCCGCGCCCCCGGTCCCGGCGCCGCCCCCGGACCTGGCCCCGGCCCCGGACGTCGTTCGGGCGGAGGGGCTGACCTTCGGCTACCCGGGACGACCGGTGCTGCGCGGGGTGGACCTGAGTATCCGGGCCGGCGAACTGGTCGCCCTGATCGGGCTGAACGGCTGCGGCAAGAGCACCTTCCTCAAACTCGCCGCCGGCCTGCTCACCCCGAGCGGTGGGCGCGTCCTGCTCGACGGCGACGACGTGGCGCGGCTGCCACGCCGCACCGCCGCCCGGCGCGTCGCCCTGCTCCATCAAGCGGCACCAGCGGTGCCTGGGCTGACGGTACGTCAACTCGTACGGCAGGGTCGCTATGCCGCGCGGGGGCCGCTCGGCATGCTGCGGGAGGGCGACGACGAGGTGACGTCCCGGGCGCTCGCGGACGTCGGTGTCACCGCCTGGGCCGACCGGCCCGTGGACACACTGTCCGGAGGCGAACGCCAGCGCGTCCGGCTGGCCATGGCGCTGGCCCAGGACGCCCGCGTGCTCTTCCTCGACGAGCCGACCACCTATCTCGATCTGCGGCACCAGCTGGAGGTGCTCCAGACGGTCGTACGGCTGCGCGCGGAACGCCGGCTGACGGTGGTGATGGTGCTGCACGACCTCAATCACGCCGCCCGGTTCGCCGATCGGATCGTCGCGCTCCGGGAGGGCCGCGTCGCCGCCGACGGGCCCCCGGCCGAGGTGGTCACCCGCCGCCTGCTGGCCGAAGTCCTCGGTGTGGAGGGCCGGGTGGGGCTCGACGACGAGGGCGGCTGGCCCGTCTGTTACCCAGATCACCCTCTCGACCCGCTCCAGCTATTGCGGAATGAAAATCATATTCATTAGTGTCTGTGCTGCGGCACGCACCAACGCCGCGATCACCACCCATCCGATCCGACCGAATGGAGACGTCACCTCATGGAGCAGAACAAGGTGTTCAGCCCGATCGCCGACCAGGGCCAGCTCGCCCACCTCTCCGCCACCCACTCGAACGCCCTCGTCGAGAACCCCTTCGACGACGCCGTCGAGGCCGACACCGCGGCCGAGAAGTAAGCGACTCCTGCCCCTGACGGCAGATTCCCGCACAGCGCGGGAGCGGGCCCGCCCGGTGAGAT
>NZ_JBHXPF010000107.1:0-13312 GCF_042718715.1 Streptomyces sp. NPDC058576
CCCCGCGGGGTGCCGGCCTCGGCCTCGTCGTGTCCGGCTTCAGCCGGCTCAGTACGCGCTGTCGACGTTGTCCATGGAGCCGTAGCGGTCGGCCGCGTAGTTGCAGGCGGCGACGATGTTGGCGACCGGGTCGTACAGGTCCTTCTTGGTGCCCGCGACGTGGTAGCGGTCGAAGGTCGGCTGGATCACCTGGAGCAGGCCCTTGGACGGGATGCCGTTCTGGGCGTTGATGTCCCAGTTGTTGATGGCCCAGCGGTTACCGCTGGACTCCCGGATGATGTTCCGGTGGATCCCGTCGTAGGAGCCGGGGATGCCTTCCTTCTTCATGATCGACATGGCCTCGCGGATCCAGCCGTCCAGGTTGTTGGCGTAGACGGGCTTGCGCGGCGTGGAGCGGTTGGCCTTCTCGGACGCGCGCTTCTTCGCGTCCGCCTTGGCCTTGGCGGCCTTCTCGGCCTTGTCCTTCGCCTCGGCGGCTGCCTTGTCCTTCGCCTCGGACGCGGCCTTCGCCTTCGCGGCCTTGGCCTTGGTCTCGGCGGCTGCCTTCGCCTTGGCGGCGTCGGCGGCCTTCACGAGCTTCTCGGCGGTGGAGTGCTGCTCGATCATGCTGTTCTGCACGGTCTTGGCCTGTGCGGACCCCGCGGCGTTGGTGAAGGCCACGGGAGCGGCGGCGGCTGCCGCCTGCGGGGCAATCTCGGCATCGGCGTTCGACGGGACGAGCGAGAAGGTCAGGGCGGCGACGCCCAGGGCCGACACACCGGCCACGGAGATCTTCTGGACCTTGTTCAGACGACGGAGACGACGGGGAATGCGAGTCGCAGACATGTAGGGCTACCTCTTCGAATTGCTCAGGTGTCCTCACGGAGGACGAGACCGGAGGCGGTGATGCGCACCTCCGTCGGGGACGAGAGCAATTCTTAGCGGCAGCAAAATCGTGTGGCAAAGGTGTGACGTACGAAGGTGGGTAGTGGAACAGGGTCCAGTTCGCCCGAAATGACCCCGGGCCAGGCCTGCTCAAATCACCCTTATCTGCCCACTAGGTACGTTCGTAAGTGACGTGGGCCCTATGCCTGGGCTCACATCGGCGAGGTAACAGCCTCACCACTCGTTGCTGAAGCAATCCGGAGCGTTACCCTCCTCATCCGGCAGGATGAGGTGGACGTCCCCGAACTCATGCCAGAGGTACCGCTCCTGGAGCGCCGCCTCGTACCCGCGGCGCAGCGCCTCGCGCCCCGCCACCGCCTCCAGCATCAGCAGATGCGAGGCCTGGGGCTCGTGCAGCCCGGTCAGCAGCCCGTCCACCACCCGCACGCCCCGCCGCGGCGTCACCACCAGGTCCGTCCACCCCTCGACCGGCCGGACCACCCCGTCCGCCCCCGCCGCCGACTCCAGCGCCCGCACGGCCGTCGTCCCCACCGCGATCACCCGCCCGCCCGCCGCACGGTCCGCGCTCCGCGCCGCCCGCACGGCGTTCACCAGCCACGCCGTCGCCGCCGGTACCGCGAACCGCTCCGGGTACGGCGGCTCGTGCGCCTCCGCCGACGCCACCCCCGTATGCAGGGACAGCGGAGCGAACAGCACCCCCCGGCGCACCAGCTCCGCCACCAGCGCGACCGTGAAGGGCCGCGCGGCACTCGGCATCTCCGCCGAACCGCTGCCGTCCGCCGAGGGCACCGCGAACACCGTCCGATACGCGGCCAGCGGCTGATCCCGATCCGTGTACCCGTAGCGGATCGGCCGCCCGTAGCGCCGCAACAGCTCCGGCACCGGCTCCGGGACCCGCGCCCACCACAGCCGGGCACCGGCCGCGGGCCCCAGCGGCTCCTCCAGTACCAGGGCCCGCCCGCCCGGCAGCCGCACCACCGCCCCCGCCGGACCACCGGGCCGCGGCCCGGTGACCCCTGCCCCCGCGGGGGCCCGCAGCTCCACCGCCCACCGCCCGTCCGCACCCCGCGTCGAGAAGTGCACGACGACCCGCTCCCCGCCCATCCGCCCGTTCACCGCGGCGGGCAACGTCATGGACGTGTTCACCACCAGCACGTCCCCGGCCCGCAGCTGCCCGGGCAGCTCCCGGAACGCATGGTGCGCGACCGCCCGCCCCCGCGACACGAGCAGCCGTACGTCGTCACGCCCCGCACCCCGCTGCTCGGCCGGCACCCGCGCCGACAGGGCATCCGGCACCCGCAACGCCTCCAGGGCCGTGACGCCCTCGGCGGCTGTTGCCGCGGCCCCCTCTCCCGCCCCGCCCGACCCCAGCGTGGAGAAGGCGGCGTCGGCCACGCGCCGCTCCCGCGCGGCTCCATCCGTCCCCACCCCGCCCGCGCCCCGTCCCCGCGCGATCACCGGGGACCCCCGTCCCGCCCCGCCGGCCCCTCCAGCAGGGCCGGAGCGGCGTACCGTCCGCCGGCCGGCCGCTCGCGCACCAGCCGCAGGAACGCGGGCGCCACGCTCTCCGGCGTCGGCCGCACCTCGTCCGCGTCCTCCGGGACCGCCGCGGCGTACAGATCCGTCGCCATGTCGCCGGGGTCGACGGCCCACACCCGCAGCCCCGGTTCCTCCTCGCCCAGCACCGCCGCCAGCTGGTCCAGCGCCGCCTTCGACGCCCCGTAACCGCCCCACGTCGGGTACGGCTCCGCGGCCGCGTCCGAGCTGACCACCACCACCGCCCCCGCCTCCGAGGCCCGCAGCGACGGCAACGCCTCCTGCACGAGACCGAGCGCCGCCACCACATTGGTCTCCAGCGCCCGCCGCAGCCCGTCCAACGGCAGCTCGTCCAGCCGGACCAGCGGCTGGGCGCCCAGCGCGCTCGCGTTGCTCACCAACAGATCGAGACCGCCCAGCGCCCCGGCGGCCGCCACCAGATCCGCCCGGTGCCCCCCGTCCGTGACGTCCCCCGGAACCGCCACCACCCGTGTCCCGTACCGCCCACGCAGCTCCCGCGCCGTCTCCTCCAGCACCCCGGCGGTCCGGGCGTTCAGCACCAGGTCCCAGCCCTCCCCGGCCAGCGCCCCCGCCAGCGCCCGGCCCAGCCCCTTCGAACCACCCGTGATCATCGCGACCGGCATGGTGACCGTCCCCTTCGTGCCCTCGGCGTCCGCCGGGAGACCCCGGCGATCTCACCGTAGGAAGCCCCCGCCGCACCGCGCCTCGCCCGGGAGCCGCACCCGTACCCGGCACTTCGGCGTAGGTCCCGAGCAGTCCTACGACCTACGGCCGAGGAGCCCCGCCGCCCGGACCTAGGACCCCGCACGCCGAGCACCGACCCGCGCCCGATACGGCCGCCCGGCCCCCGCCGGTACGGTGATCCCATGAGTCATCGCCCACCGTCGGGCCTCGCCGCGGTGAGTGCCGCGCTGCTCGCCATGAGCCGGCACCTCGAAGTGGGCGACGTCCTGAAGACGATCGTCGCCTCCGCCCGTGAGCTGCTCGACGCCCAGTACGCGGCCCTCGGCGTCCCGGACGACCACGGCGGCTTCGCCCAGTTCGTGGTCGACGGCGTCAGCGACGAACAGTGGAAGGCCATCGGCCCGCTGCCCCGCCAGCACGGCGTCCTCGCCGCGATGCTCCACCAGGCGAAGCCCGAACGCCTCGCGGACGTCCGTGAGGACCCCCGCTTCGGCGGCTGGCCCGACGCCCACCCCGACATGTCCGACTTCCTCGGCCTGCCCATCACGGACGGCGACGAGATCATCGGCGCGCTGTTCCTCGCCAACAAGATGTGCCCCAAGCCCGAGGGCGGCTGCGGCTTCACCGCCGAGGACGAGGAACTGCTCTCGATCCTCGCCCAGCACGCCGCGATCGCCCTCACCAACGCCCGCCTCTACGAACGCAGCCGTGAGCTGACCATCGCCGAGGAACGCTCCCGCCTCGCCCACGAGCTGCACGACGCGGTCAGCCAGAAGCTGTTCTCGCTCCGCCTCACCGCCCAGGCCGCCACCGCCCTCGTCGACCGCGACCCCGCCCGCGCCAAGGGCGAGCTCCAGCAGGTCGCCGCCCTCGCCGCCGAAGCCGTCGACGAACTGCGCGCCGCCGTCGTGGAGCTGCGCCCCGCCGCCCTCGACGAGGACGGGCTGATCGCCACCCTCCGCACCCAGATCCAGGTCCTGGACCGGGCGCACACCGCCGACGTCGCCTTCGAGAGCTGCGGAGTGCGCGCGCTGCCCGCCGCCCAGGAGGAAGCGCTGCTCCGGGTCGCCCAGGAAGCCCTCCACAACGCCCTGCGCCACTCCGGGGCGGAGCGCGTGAGCGTCACCCTGGCACGGCGCGGCACCGCCACCGTCCTGCGCGTCACCGACGACGGGGACGGCTTCGACCCCACCGCCGTCCGGCGGGCGGGCCGCCACCTGGGCCTGGTCTCCATGCGCCACCGGGCGAACAGCGTCGGCGGCCGACTCACCGTTGCCTCGGAGCCCGGCAAGGGCGCCACGATCGAGATGGAGGTCCCCGGTGGCTGACAAGATCATCAGGGTGCTGCTGGTCGACGACCATCAGGTGGTCCGCCGCGGACTGCGGACGTTCCTGGAGATCCAGGAGGACATAGAGGTCGTCGGCGAGGCGTCCGACGGAGCGGAGGGCGTGGCCCGGACCGAGGAGCTCCGCCCCGACGTCGTGCTGATGGACATCAAGATGCCCGGCACCGACGGCATCGAGGCGCTGCGCCGGCTCCGGGAGCTCGACAACCCCGCCAAGGTCCTCATCGTCACCAGCTTCACCGAACAGCGCACGGTGGTCCCCGCCCTGCGCGCGGGAGCCTCCGGTTACGTCTACAAGGACGTCGACCCGGACGCCCTGGCCGGCGCCATCCGCTCCGTCCACGCCGGACACGTCCTGCTCCAGCCGGAGGTCGCCGGAGCGCTCCTCGCCCAGGACGACGCGGGCACCGGCACGGGCCGGGGGAGCACGCTCACCGAGCGGGAACGCGAGGTCCTCGGCCTCATCGCGGACGGCCGTTCGAACCGGGAGATCGCCCGGGCGCTCGTCCTCTCCGAGAAGACGGTCAAGACGCATGTGTCGAACATCCTGATGAAGCTCGACCTGGCCGACCGGACCCAGGCGGCGTTGTGGGCGGTACGCCACGGAGCCGCGGGCTGACGCCTCCGGGGCGGCGGTTCCCGTCCGGACTGAGATTCATACTGTCGGGTGTATGTCACCCGTACGGCGCATCCTTCCGGGCCGCCCGGCGTTCTCCAGGACGTGCTGCGGCAGCTTGCCGCAGCCTTTCTAGGAGGATCCTGAAGTGAAGAACCTGAAGAAGGCCGCCGCCGTGACCATGATCGCGGGCGGGCTCATCGCCGCCGGCGCCGGTGCCGCCTCCGCCACCGGCCACAGCGGTGCCGACGCCCACGGGGTGGCCGTCGGCTCCCCGGGCGTCGCCAGCGGCAACCTCGTGCAGGTGCCCGTAGCCGTCCCGGTGAACGTGGTCGGCAACACGGTCAACGTGGTGGGCCTGCTCAACCCGGCCTTCGGCAACCTCGGCCTGAACCACTGACCCAGCCCCACCACGAAAGCCGGACGCCCCTCCACACGCCCAGGGACCGTCCGGCTTTCGCCACACCCATAGCCAGCCCGCCCGGCACCCACCCCAGCTCGACCGGCACCGACTCCAGCCCGTCCGGCGTTTGAGGACGGAACCGTGGCGCCGGAGTCCCCGCGCCCAATCGGGCTCCTCGCCCGGGGCACCCAATCGAGCCCGCCCGGCACCCAACCGAGCCCGTCCGGCGCTTGAGGACAAAGGCCCGCGGGCCTACCGCCGAACCTCCCCGCCCTCCACATACGCGTTGTACGCCGCCACCAACGCCCGCCGAGCCACCCGCTCCACCGGCCGCAACGCCTCCCCCCGCGCCGCGATCTCCGACGAGCTCACCGCACCGCCGTGCCCGTTCTCGTACGCCACCGAGACCAGCAGCCCCACCCGCTGCGCCATCTCCAGCACCCGCACCGCACGCGGCGGATACCCGGGCGCCAGCACCTCGCGCCCCCGACTCCGCTCCGCCCGCGCCCGGTACGCGTCCACCGCCGCCTCCGCCACCGGCCCGGAACCGGCCACGTCCAGCCGCGACAGCACCGCCGTCGCATCCCGCAACGCCTCCGCCAGCTCCCGCTCGGCCTCGCCCAGCGACGGCACATCCGCCGGCGGCGCCTCCCGCACCGGCAGCACCCGCCACACCACCTCGACGTGCAGATCCCCCTCCGGCCCGACTTCCGTCACCTCCGGCACCAGCCCGTACGGCACCCCGTACGCGACCACCGCCTCCTCCGCCTCCAGCGCCCGCGCGTTGAAGTCCGGCGGACCGCTCAGCCCGAGCGGATGCCCCGGCACCGGCAGCGCGACCCGGAAACCGGTCGCCCCCAGACCCCTCAGCCGGCCGAGCGCCAGCGTGAGCCCGACCGGCCCCGCCTCACCCGGCAACCCCTCGACGCGGTGCACCGCGTCCTCCCCGACAATCGCGAGGGCCGCTTCGTCCGGCGAGACGAGTCCCGCCAGAAGCGCGTTTCCCCAAGCGGCCAACAACCCTGAACGTGGTTCGACAAGCATGCCCACAGCCTAGGGAACGTCCGGGCGAAGCCCGGGGTGCGGACCTCACGCCCGAAGCACTCGCGCGGTGGCGTAGGTTTTCCCTGGGAGCCGTGCCCACCGGCACGCGACGATCGACGAGACTGCTTGGGGAGACAACGCGCCATGAGCGATGTACTGGAGCTGGTGGACGTATCCGTGGTCCGGGACGGACGCGCTCTGGTGGACGACGTCTCCTGGTCGGTCAAGGAGGGGGAGCGCTGGGTCATCCTGGGCCCCAACGGCGCCGGCAAGACGACCCTCCTCAACCTCGCCTCCAGCTACCTCTTCCCGAGCACGGGAACGGCCACGATCCTCGGCGAACAGCTCGGTGGCGTCGGCACCGACGTCTTCGAGCTCCGCCCCCGCATCGGCATGGCGGGCGTCGCGATGGCCGACAAGCTGCCCAAGCGCCAGACGGTGCTGCAGACGGTCCTCACCGCCGCGTACGGCATGACCGCCACCTGGCACGAGAACTACGAAGCCGTCGACGAGGAGCGCGCCCGCGCCTTCCTCGACCGCCTCGGCATGACCGAGTACCTGGACCGCAAGTTCGGCACGCTCTCCGAAGGAGAGCGCAAGCGCACGCTCATCGCCCGCGCCATGATGACCGACCCCGAACTGCTGCTCCTGGACGAGCCCGCCGCCGGACTCGACCTCGGTGGGCGCGAGGACCTCGTCCGCCGCCTCGGCCGCCTCGCCCGCGACCCGTTCGCCCCCTCCATGATCATGGTCACCCACCATGTCGAGGAGATCGCGCCCGGCTTCACCCACGTCCTCATGATCCGCCAGGGCAAGATCCTCGCCGCCGGCCCCATGGAGACCGAGCTCAGCTCCCGCAACCTCTCCCTCTGCTTCGGCCTCCCGCTCATCGTCGAGCACACCGGCGACCGCTACACCGCCCACGGCCTCCCGCTCTCCTGACCGACCGCGGCCGCCGCGACAGGCCGCTCGAACCCCGATCGACAGGCCCCTCGAACCCCGATCGGCAGGACCGTCTCCCCCCGATCGGCCGGCTGCACCCCGCAGTTGACCCCCGTGCGCCCTGTCGGTGACGCACCGACAGTCCTACGATGACCATGTGGACATCGACGCATGGGTGTGGTGGCTGATCGGCGCGGTGGGACTGGGCATCCCCCTCGTCCTGACCGCGATGCCCGAATTCGGCATGTTCGCCGTCGGGGCGGTGGCCGCATCGGCCGTCGCCGCCCTGGGCGGCGGAATCGTCGCCCAGGTCCTGGTCTTCGTCCTGGTCTCGGTCGCACTGATCGCCGTCGTGCGCCCGATCGCCGCCAGACACCGGGCCGGACAGGCCGGGCAGGCCAGCGGCATCGACGCCCTGAAGGGCCGTCAGGCGGCCGTGCTGGAACGGGTGTCGGCCGACGGGGGCCGCATCAAGCTCGCCGGAGAGATCTGGTCGGCCCGCTCCTACGCCGCCGACCAGGTCTTCGAGCCCGGCACTCAGGTCGATGTCATCGAGATCGACGGAGCGACGGCCGTCGTCATGTGACCGAAGCGTGCACGGGGCGGGCCCAGTTCTGCCAGACTCGAAGTCGATCATGTCGATCATCATGCGAACCCGGCCCGGCTCACCACTCGCCGACCTCCACCCGCACCTGAGGACCGACCCCGATCACCGCGATCCACCGGCCAACCGAAGGGCACGAGAGACACGATGCAACCGATCATCATCGTTCTGATCATTCTGGTGGTGCTCGTCTTCATCGCCCTGATCAAGACGATTCAGGTCATCCCGCAGGCCAGCGCCGCCATCGTCGAGCGCTTCGGCCGCTACACCCGCACCCTGAACGCGGGCCTGAACATCGTCGTCCCGTTCATCGACTCGATCCGCAACCGGATCGACCTCCGTGAACAGGTCGTGCCCTTCCCGCCGCAGCCGGTGATCACCCAGGACAACCTGGTCGTCAACATCGACACCGTCATCTACTACCAGGTGACCGACGCCCGCGCCGCGACCTACGAAGTCGCCAGCTACATCCAGGCGATCGAGCAGCTCACCGTCACCACCCTCCGCAACATCATCGGCGGCATGGACCTGGAGCGGACCCTCACCTCCCGCGAGGAGATCAACGCGGCCCTGCGCGGAGTCCTCGACGAGGCGACCGGCAAGTGGGGCATCCGCGTCAACCGCGTCGAACTCAAGGCGATCGAGCCGCCCACCTCCATCCAGGACTCGATGGAGAAGCAGATGCGCGCCGACCGCGACAAGCGCGCCGCGATCCTCACCGCCGAGGGCATCCGCCAGTCCCAGATCCTCACCGCCGAGGGCGAGAAGCAGTCCGCGATCCTGCGCGCCGAGGGCGAGGCCAAGGCCGCCGCCCTGCGCGCCGAGGGCGAAGCCCAGGCTGTCCGCACGGTCTTCGAGGCCATCCACGCCGGAGACCCGGACCAGAAGCTCCTCTCGTACCAGTACCTCCAGATGCTCCCGAAGATCGCCGAGGGTGACGCCAACAAGCTCTGGATCGTGCCCAGCGAGATCGGGGACGCCCTGAAGGGCCTCAGCGGAGCCTTCGGAAACCTCGGCGGCGGCATGCCCGGCTTCAACACCGGCGGCGACGGCGGAAACGGCAACGGCGGGGGCGCCAGGGGCGGCATCCCGGCCCCCGCGGTGGAACGACGCGAGGAACCCCCGGTCTCCTGACCCGCAAGCCCCTTCGTGCATGATCGGTGAGGCCCCCCGACCTTCATGGCGGGGAGGCGTCACTGACCACCGAAGGAGATGGCGTTGTCCATCTGGGAAATACTCGCCGTCTTCGCGGCCGGAGTCGGAGCGGGCACGATCAACACGATCGTCGGCTCGGGCACCCTGATCACCTTCCCCGTCCTGCTCGCCACCGGCCTCCCCCCGGTCACCGCGACGGTCTCCAACGCGCTGGGCCTCATCCCCGGCTCCATCAGCGGAGCCATCGGCTACCGCAAGGAACTGGCCGGCCAGCGCCGCCGGATCATCAGGCTGGGCATCGGAGCCGCCATCGGCGGCCTCACCGGAGCCACGCTCCTGCTCGCCCTGCCCTCCACGGCCTTCGAGACGATCGTCCCGGTCCTGGTCGCCCTGGCACTCGTCCTGGTGATCCTGCAACCACGCATCAGCAAAGCCGTCCAGCGCCGCCGCGAACACACCGGCACCGTGGCCCGCACCGACGGCGGCCCGCTCCTGTTCGTCGGCCTGATGCTCGCCAGCGTCTACGGCGGCTACTTCACCGCCGCCCAGGGGATCATCTACCTCTCCCTCATGGGCATGCTGCTCGACGACACCATCCAGCGCCTCAACGCCGTCAAGAACGTCCTGGCCGCCATCGTCAACAGCATCGCCGCGCTGTTCTTCCTCTTCGTCGCCCACTTCGACTGGACGGCCGTCGTCCTGATCGCGGTCGGCTCCGCCATCGGCGGGCAGATCGGAGCCAAGGTCGGCCGCCGCCTCAGCCCCACCGTGCTGCGTGCCCTCATCGTGGCCGTCGGCACCGTGGCCATCGTCCAGCTGCTGCTCCGCTGACACACGTGGGCCCGCCCCTCACAGGGACGGGCCCACCACTACGTCACCAGGCGTACGCCGACTACGCCGCCGCTGCCCGGTCCAGCCACTCGGGGAGCGCCGAGCGGTCGCCGGCCCCCATCGCCAGCAGCATCGCCTCGGCGGGCGAAGGCACGAACGGCTGCTTCAGCAGCGGCATCCCCGCCTGATCCGGTGTCCGGGCCGCCTTGCGGTGGTTGTCCTCGGCGCAGGAGGCGACCGTGTTCAGCCAGGTGTCCTGCCCGCCCTGGGCACGCGGCACCACGTGGTCGACGGTGGACGCACGCCGCCCGCAGTACGCGCACCGGTGCTGGTCCCTGATCAGCACGCCCCTCCTGGACCACGGAGCCTGTCTTCGGAACGGCACCCGTACGTACCGGCAGAGCCTGATCACCCGGGGCGCCGGAATGTCCACGGCGGCACCACGCATACGGAGCTCGGGATGCGACTGCTCGACGACGGCCTTGTCCGTCAGGATCAGGACCACCGCACGGTTGAGCGTCACTGTCGACAGCGGCTCGAAGCTCGCGTTGAGAACCAGCGTGTCACGCATCCTGCCCACCTCCCGTGTGCCGCCCGCCCCCTGGCAGGCCCGGATCAACTCTGGCTGGGCAGGCCGCGATGGACAACGCAATAAAAAATGCCCTGCTCTGATCTCTCCAGGACCAGAGCAGGGCAAACAACAGGCGAACTAATCGCCGGCGGGAGCCTCGTACTCACCGATCAGCCGCGCACGCCCCAGCGTGTGGAACCGAAGGTTGAATCCGACCACCGCGGGCGAGGTGTCGCTGTCGATCCCGAGCTTCTCGGCGTCGACCGCGTACACGGTGAACACATACCGGTGGTTCTCCCCGGCCGGCGGCGCGGCACCGCCGAACTCCTTCGCCCCGTAGTCGTTACGGGCCTGAAGGGCACCCTGCGGCAGCCCCTTGAACTCCCCGCTGCCCGCACCGGCGGGCAACTCCGTCACCGACACCGGGATGTCGAAGAGCGTCCAGTGCCAGAACCCGCTGCCCGTCGGCGCGTCCGGGTCGAAACACGTCACGGCGAAGCTCTTCGTCCCCTCGGGAAACCCCTCCCACCGCAGCTGCGGCGAAGTGTTCCCACCCGCAAGCACCTGGGCGTCGCCCAGTACGGCTCCCGGCGCGAGGTCGTCGCTCACCACGGTGAACGCCGGAACCTCCGGATGGAAGTCGTGCGGCAGCGGGGCCCTCTTCGGCTCGGTCACGTCTCGCACCTCTCCTGATCGGTTCGTCTGCCTTCTTCCCCGACTGTAGGGGGCGCACCGCCCCCGTTTCCGGAGGGCGTACCGCCGCCTAGAGCCAGTTGCGCTGGCCGCCGACCTGGGCGAGCCACTGGTTGAGGTACGCCGCCCAGTCGGTCGACTGGTAGTCGTGGAGCCCCACCTTGAACGCGCGGTAGGAGTCGCTGCCCTCGCTGAACAGCCCCGGCTTCTTGTCCATCTCCAGGATGACGTCCATCTCGCGGTCGTCGGCGACGAACGTCAGCTCCACCTGGTGCAGACCGCGGTACTGCGTCGGCGGGATGAACTCGATCTCCTGGTAGAACGGCAGCCGCTGGCGGGTGCCGCGGATGTGACCGCGCTCCATGTCCGCGCTGCGGAAGCCGAAGCCCAGCTGACCGAAGGCGTTCAGGATGGCCTCCTGCGCCGGCAGCGGGTGCACGTTGATCGGGTCCAGGTCACCGGAGTCCAGCGCGCGGGCGATCTCCAGCTCGGTGGTCACCCCGATGTTCATCCCGCGCAGCTGCTGGCCGCCGAACATCGTGATCGGGGTCTCCCACGGGATCTCCAGGCCGAACGGCACCACGTGCACCGCGCCGGCCTGCACCTCGAAGGTGCCGCCGAGGTTCTGCTTGGTGAACTCGATGTCCTGCTTGGTCTCCTGGTCCCCGCCCTCGACCTCGACCCGCGCCTGGAGCCCGACGTTGAGTCCCTCGATCTGCTGGGCGACCGAACCGCCCTGGATCCGCACCTCGCCCTGGACGACCCCACCGGGGACGACGTTCACCTCGGTGAGCTCGGTCTCCACCGAGGCACCGCCGGCACCCATGCTCGCGAGCAGCCGCTTGAAGCCCATAGTCACTCCTTCTTGGTCCTGACCCCTACATACGCGCCATGACGGTAGCCGGTTCCCGTCGGAAGGATCCCAGTACCCTCGGACGCCATGACCAAAAGCCTGGACCGCACTCCACTGACGCGGGACTTCTTCGACCGCGACGTCCTGGAGGTCGCCCCGGACCTGCTGGGACGCACGCTCGTACGCCGGGAGGCGACGGGCACGATCGAGCTGCGTCTGACCGAGGTGGAGGCGTACGCGGGCGAGGCCGACCCCGGCTCGCACGCCTTCCGCGGCCGAACGCCCCGTAACAGCGTGATGTTCGGCCCGCCCGGTCACACGTACGTCTACTTCACGTACGGGATGTGGCACTGCCTCAACCTGGTCTGCGGCCCGGACGGCCATGCCGGCGGTGTCCTGCTCCGGGCCGGCGAGATCAACGTCGGCGCCGGCCTGGCCCGCGACCGACGCATCTCGGCCCGCAATGACAAGGAACTGGCCAAAGGCCCGGCCCGCCTGGCCAGCGCCCTCGACGTCGACCGCGACCTGAACGGCAGCGATCTCTTCGGCGGCCCAGCCCCGGCCCTGTCCATCCTGCACGGCACCCCGCCGCCCCGTGACCTCGTACGCAACGGCCCCCGTACAGGGGTGGGCGGCGACGGCGCCCACCAGCCATGGCGCTTCTGGATCGAGGGGGACCCCACGGTGAGCCCGTACCGAGCCCACGCACCGCGTCGTCGGCCGAGCAGCAAGGCAACTTGACGCACCCTCGGCGGACGCCTAATGTAGTCCGAGCCGCTTGACACGGGTACAGCTCTCGGCACAGTCCATCGGACCGGACCGAGCCACTCGAAGCGGCCAAACCACTACCTACGACTCACCCTGGCGGGTGCGAATTCGGCGCGCCCGTAATTCGCCTTATCGGCTCGATTATGAGCTGCCGGGGGAATCGGCTAACGTAGTGAACGCGCCGAAAGGCAAGGCCCTCCACAGGCCACCGGAAATCGAATTCGGACCGGAAACGGAACGGAAAAGAGTCTGGTAAAGTTGGAACCGCCGGAAAGGGAAAACGCGAAAGCGAAGAACCTGGAAAGCGAAACTGCACGGCCCGCTTCGACCGGGAGTCAGACACTGGAAAGCGTCTGATAG
>NZ_JBHXPF010000108.1:0-12979 GCF_042718715.1 Streptomyces sp. NPDC058576
ACTCCTCTCGCGGCCCCACCTGCGTCTGTTGCTCAGGTCTGGTCCAGGCCGCCCGTGCCTGACGCCGTCGCTTCGAGGCCCTGAACGTACTCCTCGGCCCACCGGGACTGGCGCACCAGCCAGTCACCGCGCGCGACGGACATGTCGAGCTGGAGGGCTGTCTCCGGGGTGACGATGCCCCGCACGATCACCGCGTTCGCCGCCGCGATCTTCTCCGGCAGTCGGTGGTAGTCCAGGCGGGCGTGCTGGTCGGTGCCCGAGTAGAGCATGACCCAAGCCTCCGCGGTCACAGCCGGGTCCACGCCAGGCTGAAGCTCTCCCAGCTCTTTGGCCTGCGCGATCAGCTCGGTGACCTGGGGGATGTAGAGGCGGATGAGGTGGCCGTAGACGGCGGGGTGGTCCTGCTCGGTGGCGAGGCGGGCGGCTGCTTTGACGACCGGTACCACGGGGGTGAGCGTGGCCAGGACGATCGAGGCGTCCACCACGCTCTGAATGCGCGGGATCTGCGGCATCGCAGCGTCCATCGTGAAGCCCTCCGTCACCACCGCCGTGGCAGCGTCGGACTTGCCGTTGTTGAAGTAGTGGTAGAACGCGCCGCGCCCGACGCCGGCGAGCGTCGTGATGTCCTCGACCGTGGTCCGGTAGAACCCCTTCTCGGCGAAGACCACGGCGGCCGCGGCCAGCAGATCGCGCCGCTTGTCTATGGACCGCCGCTGGACCGGTTGCCGCACTCTCGTTCTCCTGATTCGGCTGTCTTGTGGCAGAGGTATGCGTCCCGAAGCCCTCAGCCGGTCATCACTGTTAGTTACAGCGGGGCTGGTGAAACTCTATCCCTGAACTCTAGTCGCACTAAAAGTGCGCACACCAGTTGACCGTTGATCTCTTCCCCCTCACCTGGCAGAGTCGTCCCCAAATCAGTCACAGTGTTCGGTCTGCACCCGAGCGAGTGACGGGACGCTGGAGATGCGATCCCGATCACCGATCACGGTACGCAACCCCAGGGAGCCCCACTATGCGCTGTATGCTGCAGCATTCCTTTGCTTCTTCATCCGCGGGTGGAGCGAGCCCATGAGCCCTGCGCTTAGCCCGCTGCCAGTCACCCAGAGCCCTACCCCCTTCGTCCTGGAGTAGAGGGCGCCGCGGATGGATGCTCACGCGACAGGTACGCCGCCCCGTCTTTGCAGCCTCTGAAGCAGCGGCGCAGAGTCTTGAGCAGGCCCAGCTTCCCGTCGGCTAGAAGGCTTACGACTGTGGCCATGCAGGCGTGGGCGCTGCCTACGGATATGCCGAACCCGGCGGCGATCCGGGTGCACGCTTGCTGAAGTAGGCAAGAGCGACGAGGGCACGATGGTGCGGCGGGCGCTTACAGCGACGGTCACCCTCGCCGCGTGACGAAGGACACCCTCGTGACACAATCGACCAGCGCAGGAGGCAGGTCGAGTGCGACAGGACGCGGAGCCAACGGAACTCCTGAGCAGTCAGGTTGAGATGTCCTAAACCTCGTCCAACGGCACTTGAGCCATGTCCGTTGCGGGCATAACGGCCAACATTCGAACGGCGGCCACGCTGGAAAGGCGCAGCGACTGTGCAGGGAGTTTAGGCCGACTCGCTCATGGCGATCTGGTAAGCCGATCCCATTCGACACATCTCGACTTGGGCCTCTACTTGTCTTAAAGGCGGCTACCGAGCCCGTGACTCCTCTGGCGGCGAGGTGCGCGGGCGCCCGCAGGGCGTCGGGGCCGCGGATCGACTCGATATGTTCCAGGACCAGGTCCGGTCCGGGTACGCACCGGCCTTCGCCGCCAAGACGCCGGCCTGGTCGGCGACCGACCGGGGCGCACTTGTACAGCCGTGTCCGCCGCGAAGGAGACCGGCGCACTCGTCCTCGTGGACGAGGCCCACTCGTTCGGGCTCTACGGAGCGCGGGGCGCCGGACTGTGCGCGGCGGAAGGCGTCACCGAGCAGGTCGACTTCGTCCTCACTACCGTGAGCAAAGCCCTTGGGAGCATCGGCGGTGTGGTCGCCGCCCGCGAGCAGCACATTGCCCTGCTGAGGGCCTCGGCGCGGTCGTACGTCTTCCAGGCAAACATCTCACCGGCGGACGTGGCGGCGGCCCTGGCCGCCCTGCGCAGGGTCGCTGCGGGCGACGCTGAGGACCAGGCTGTGGGAAACCGCGCACTACATGCGGCAGCGTTTCTCGGACGCCGGCTACGAACTCGGCACGGGGGACGGGCTTATCATCACGCCCTTCTTATCCGACGGCGAGAAGCTGCGTGCGATAGCCCGAGGGCTTCTCCGTCGGGGCGTCCATGCCGCTGCCGTGACCTACCCGATCGTCGAACGCGGGCGAGGCCGCCTGAGGTTCATCTGCTCGGCATCCCACACCCGAGCGGACGTCGACGAGACGCTCCAGGCCCTGATCGACGCCGAGGCGGAAGCAGCGACAGCTCCCACGTCGCACGAAGACAGGGACCTGCGAGAGGAAAGGGACGAGAAGTCCACACGATTCGACCTGGCGAACTGGGCCGACGCGTTGACAGCCTATCCAGAATCCAACCCGGCCGAGCTTCCCACACCGGCGCCACATCTCGCAGTCACGGTCGTACGGCCAGGGGAGGGTGCGGATCTTGTAGTCCGGATCAACGAACACGGGGTCACCCGAGAGCCCGGCAGCACCGGCGCGACGCCTGCCTGCTCGCTTCGCCTGGTCGACGATGAGGCAACAGCCGCACTTTGTTCACGGAACGTGGAGAGCCTGCTGGAGAGCGTGATCGCGGGCACCTGCGTGCTCTCCGGCCATACACAGCCGTTCGTCTGGCTCATCGGACGACTCAGCGACTGGCAGAGTACAACGAGTGGCGTGTGAGGAACGAGGTGTGAGCCGCCCCCGCCCGGGCCGACCTGTCAAACACGCCGCCACAGCCCCGCCAGGTCGGCCGCGCTATCGGAGCCGCCGATGACAACTGGGGCGGCTGCGGCAGCAGTCCGAGGGTGCGATCTGGCGGTTCAAGACCGGTGAGCCCTTGCGGGGTCGCCGAGCTGCATCCCGGCGGCGTCGTGATGGGTGCGGACGGTGGTGGAATCCACACTGGCCGGCGACAAGTCCAGCTCACCGCGTCTCGCAGCCTCAGCTGATGCTCCTATTGGCAGTCAAGGGAGCCGAGAACCTGATGGTGGTCAGGTTTGGTAGGGGTGAAGAGCGACGTTCTCCGTTCCGACGCTGATCTCCACCCAGGACTCGTCCGTGCTGCTGGGGATGGGTGATGCCAGGTCGAAAAGCACGGACCAGTGGCCCATCTGGAGGTGGGCGGCTCCGTCGTCGGTCAAGTGAAGGCGGCCGCGCATGATCACCCGGTCGCCTTCCTGCCGGAGCTTCGGCTCGGTGGCAACGGCCGGCCGGGTGTTCTGGCCCCAGTGGATGTCCGCGTCGACGGTCCATTCGATGAGGTGCCGGCCGTCGGCTTCTTGCAACGCACCGCGCCAGAGCACCACGGCGGACCCGATGGGGGTGTGAACCCGAACTGTCATGTGCTGCTGCGGGGCCTGCGGCAGGCTCTCTGTGCGGACGAACATCGCCTCATCATCCATGACGCCACGTCCCGGGACCGTGGCGTTGTCGGGCGGCCGAGGTCAAGCGGCGGTGAGCCAGTCCCGGTAGGCGCCTGCGAGGTCGTCGTCGCGGCGTGTGCCGCGTTCAATGCAGGAGATCACGGCCGGCCAGACGCTGAAGTGCTCGGCGACGGTGGTCAGGGTGATGTTCTTGGCCTGGCGTGCTGGCCGAAGGTCGGAGATGTCCGGGGCGCTGACCGGTGTGCTGAGGTAGCGGAAGATCTCCCGGGCGATCGCACGAAGAAGGCGGATGATCTCCTTCTTCGTGCGTCCGGCGGCAGTCTGCCGGGGGCTCCGCGGTCGCCGCCGCGGGAGAGGCAGTGACGGTTGGTCCTGCCGCTGGAGGCTGGGACGGGTGCGACGCCGCAGAGGACTGCAAAGGATGCCTCAGTGCGCAGTCGGCCGGGGTTTCCGCCAGCGGTGACCAGGAGCTGGGCCGCAGTGTCCGGGCCGCCGTCTGCTCGAACTGGAACTGATCACCGCCCCGCCCAATGGCTGTTCCTGTGGCGGGTGGGGCGGATTGGCGCATACCTCAGCTGCTCCGGGTGCCGGTGGCGACGGGCGCCGTCGCCTGCAGATGCGGTTGCCAGTTGCCCCCTTGGTCGGTGAATTCACAGGCAGGTGCAACAAGCCGAGATGAGTCAAATCAGATAACTGATGTAACGTGCATAGTTGGTGGGTGTGGCGGTAGCGTCACGGCAGCAGGCACCCCGACCGATATGAAGGCTCGTCATGCTGCTCACGACAGGGCAAGCCGCCGAAGAGCTTGGCTGCGCCGTCACCACCTACCGGCGCCTCATCACCGCAGGCGTGCTCCCGGAACTCTCCCGGCGCGGCGTCCGTGTGATGACACCTCTTTGGGTAGTCCGAGCCCTGCAAGAGCGCGCCCACCCCTCCTTGAACCGCCTCTACGTCAAAGAAGTTGCAGTACTGCGAGTCGACGCGGCACGCCCCAGCGAGGACAACCACCAGGAGCCGAACGGATACGCGGCAGGTCTTGGCCCCGACATACTCCTCAACCGGTTGAGGGGCTGGTGGCGCTGCGATGCCGCGAGTGTGGCGGCCGGGGGAGTACTGCCGGTGACCCTGTCCGGATACGTGGTGGCCGTCCTTACCAGCCTGAACCACTGGGAAAAAGGCAACGGCGGCCGGCACGCATTTCCGGACGCAGTCCTGGCCGGACATATCACCGACCTGGCCACCCCTGTAAAACACCTGACCGCACCGCAGCAAACCGACCGGGACATCGCGGACCTCCTCCTGGGCACCCGCCTGCCCTCGCAGTCCAGCGGCGCGATCGCGTACGTCTCCACCCACAGCAGTTCCGCCAACTGACCTGCAGGCACAAGGAATCGTGATGGACGCAAAGACCTACAACGCGGAGCTGGCCGAGCTGCGCGCCCTGCGGGACGGCATCAGGAAGACGCAGGCCACGCTGGAGAAACTGGAGACGGACCGCGCACGCAAGATCACCGCGCTCGCGGGATACGAGAAGGCGAAGGCAGAGCGCATCGCACCCGCCGCCGGACTCAGCCTGGCCGACATCGTGGCGATCGCCCCCATCCTCGCCCCCGACCACCTCACCACCGCAGCACAGGCAAACCCTGCTCCCGTGCCCCTGCCGCCCGAACCGGCAGCTCCGCCCGCCGAAGCCGTCCCAGCTCCCGAACCCGCCGGGGACACAGCACTGCCCAGCGGCACCGAACACCCACAGCCCCCCTCCCAGGCGGGCACGGTCGCCCCGGCCATGACCCGCCCCACCCCTGAACCGGCAGCGGAACCCGAACGACCCGCAGCCCCCTCCAAGCCTGCCCCGGCCGCCGTCGCTCCTCTCGCGGCCCAGACGGCACAGCGCACCCTTCCCGGGATCCCCGAAGGCCCCGACGGGAACCGCTGGTTCACCCACACCGCGAACCTCGCCTCCACACACCCGAACTTCACCCAGCAGGCCCGCAGCACCGTCTTCCTCGACACGCACACCGGTGTGCTGGTCCACCGCGACCAGACGTTCCGCATCGACCTGCCGACCGCCAGCGCCGCAGAAATCCTGAACACCGTCTTCCACGTCCTGCCCGGCGGCGTCGAGCGGATCTACATCACCGCAGGAGCCCCCTGGCACCGCCAGGCCGACCAGCACCCCTTCCTCAAGGACACCGTCGCCGCCTGGCTGAACGCCCCCACACCCGGCTGGCGCACGGACACCGGCCGCGGCAAGGACAAGATGGCCGGCCACTTCGTCCACCCCCGCAACCCCGTCGGCCGCTACCAGCGCGAACAAAGCGACCAGCATGTCGAAATCCGCTCAGCGGGGGAGTGGTTCGATACCGAGGGCACCGAGCCCGCCGTCATCCGTGACGCGTTCGTCCTGCTGTGGAAGGCTCTGCGCCGCCACTGGCCCGACGCCGTCCTGATGGGCTCACCGTCCCAGACCGGCCGTGACCTGTGGACCCGCACCATCCCGACCAAGGGCCAGTACGCGGACGGCTACCCCGTCCTGTCCGAAGAGCTCCGAGGCCTCTTCCACGCCACCGCCGGCCAGGGCCGCACCGAACTCATCACCCCGCCCCGCGTTCCCGCCCAGCTCCCCGCCCTGGTCGAGTACGACCGCACCTTCGCCTACGCCAAACACACCTGGAAGTCCGGAGTCGGCACACCCCGCCGCGTCACCGCGGCCACCTTCGCGTCCTGGTCCCAGAAGGAACAGACCAAAGCCCTGTTCGCCTGCGGCCACTGGCACGTCCGCGTCACCGTCCCCGACACCTGGACCCACATCGGGATCCTCCCCGCACCCGCCCCCGGCGACCGCGCCTGGCACTACCCCGCCACCCCCGGCACCACGTTCACCACCTGGGCAGGCGGACCCGAAATCCACACCGCCCTGTCCAACCCGCACACCCCGTGGAAGATCGAGATCCTCGACGGGATCCTCTTCGACGACGGCAAACCACTCGACGACTGGTCCAAGAAACTCAAGGACGCCTGGTCCTCCCTCACCGCCCAGGCCGACCTCAACGGCGACCCCGACCAGCGCACCGCAGCCCACCTCGCGGCCCGCGCCGTCCGCGCCCTCCTCCTCTACGGCATCGGCGCCTTCGCCCAACGCCCCCGCACCGTCACCGGCACCACCCCCCGCACCATGGAACGCGACGTCCCCCCGGACGCCGAAATCATCGGCTTCGACGACCAGACCATCACCTGGCAACGCCCCACCGGCTTCACCCGCGACCCCAACGCCCACCCCGAATGGGCCGCCCACATCTGGTCCTCCGCCCGCGCCGCCCTGCTCTCCCAGCGCCACCGCGACGACAACACCTACGCCGGAGCCCTCCACGCCCCGCCCGGCACGATCGTCGCCTTCCGCACCGACGCCGTCTACCTCACCCAGCCCCAACCATGGCCCCACCACGGGCAGCCAGGCGACTACCTCAACAAAGGCCACCTCCCCGGCCCCATCACCGCCCCCACCACCGAAGACGAACTCCTGACCCTCCGCGACAGGGGCCGCGCCGCCCACCACGCCACGCCCACCCCTGAGGGGGCCTGATGCCACCGCGCCGCAGGAACCCCCCGGCACCGCATCGCAACGAAGCAGCCCGCCTCGCCGACCAACTCCAACAAGCCGGCTACACCAAACGCGATATCGCCCGCATCATCAACCGCGACGCCTCCCTCGTCTCCCAGTTCTACACAAAGAACAAGGGCGCAGCCTTCGTCCCCGCCCTCACCCAGGTCCTCACCGCCATCCACACCGCAGGCATCAGCGACGTCACCGAACTCGCCGCGATCGCCGCCCCCCACACCACCCGCCGCACCACCGCCAGCGGCACCCGAGCCCGCGTCCGCACCAAAGCCGTCCTCATCACCCCCACCGGCACCGGCACCGGACGAGCCGGAGCACAAGCCATCGCCTCCGGCTCCGCCCGGCTCCGCCCGTTGATCGCCGAAGCCGCCCGCCAGGGCCTGCGCCTGGCCTTCACCGTGCGCCTCGCCAAAACCGGCTACGTCCACGTGTCAGGAAGCCGCACCGACTCACCCGGCATCCGCCGCGACGTCATCCAGCGCGCCGACCACACCGAGGAACGCTCCTACGGATCCGCCACCACAGGTGGTTTCGCGGCAGCCGACATCGCACGTCTTGTCGATGCGGCGGGCGGCGATGTCACCACGGCCATCCACCGGTGGCTGGTCGACACCGGCCGCATCCACCCCGACGCACACATCGTCCATCTGGAAATCCGTACCTGGCGCCGCTGAACCCGAGCGGCCGCAATGGGTGCGCCGCCAACCTCACAGCCGGGTGAAGCGGTGCCTGGGCGTCATCCTGGCCGGTCGTGGCTGACGCGTGTACGCCGCGAAGGAAGGCCACAGAGGGGCCACGATGGCAGCACGTTCGTTGCCCTTTCATGTCCATGGCTGGAATCGACCACGGCATGCGCCTAGCCGCGACCGGCCGCCGCATCGAGCCCGGCCAGCAGGGCCCCGTACAGTTGCCGCCCGACGCCAGCCTTGTTACGGAATGAGTGGCCCCATCCTGGGGCCGCACCTCGCAGGCAGAGGTCCACGCCATATTGGGACTCTTGTGCAGGCGCTCAAGCCTCCCGAGCACCGGCCCGACCACCATGGCTGCCCTGCGCAAGTGAGTCTCGGCGTGTGCCATCGAAATCTGTCTGAGGATGAAGGCCCGGACAGCTGTATCGACACCTGGCACTCCAGCGGTGCGGCTGCCCGGGGACAGCCGGTCGTACACCGCCAGGAGTCACGGGCGCCGACGGCGCCAGCGTGCGAGCCATCCCGTCCTGGGTGGCGCGGCCGAGGCCACATCCGACGGCGGACGCTGCAGCCCGGTCTCGACGTACAAGGGGGTCGCGACGATCAGCCGATGCCGCAGAGGCTCCGGCGGGAAGTTGCACAGCACCCGTGCGTGCCCGCGCAGATAGCCGGCCGTCCGGTGATCGGCATGCATCTCGAACGCGGAACGAGCCGCGAACTCCTGGTCATTCAGTCGAGTGGAGCCCAGCAGACTCGGCAGCGACGTATCACCCCGGGCCTCCCGGGCGACCAGATCCGCTGCCAGATCGTGAAGCCAGTCCGAGCCGGACCCCATCCTGCTGGGCGGATGGTCACGGTGGTCCCGTACATGCTGCATTGAGCCGCAGAGCAGCAACTGGATGTGGCCGCAGAATTCGTCGTCACGGTGCTTGCAACGGCCCTCTTCCAATAACTTCCAGGTGAAAACGTCGTGGTAGCGGAGCCCCAGATCCCGTGCCGCCGCGCCATAGAGGAAGGGCCCGCAGAACTCCAGCCAGGCACCCGCTCCCAGCTCCTGGCATGTTGTCGGCTTTTGGGTGTGAGCCGTGTACCTCTCCCGAAGATGCGCCAGAGCCTTCTCCAGCCGTTCGGCATCCCGCTCGGCGGCCGTGAGCTGCTCCGCGTTCCTCGGGCCGAGTGCGAGGCGCGCACTGACACCCAGTGCGCTGGCTTCCGCTTCCAGGAACCGGGCAACGAGCCCCCTGCGAGGCGGCTCGTAGAAGTCATCCAGCTTGGCCGTTGCCAGATATTGCAGTTCCCGCACGGGCGCCCCCACTCGCATGACATCCCACCGCTGTCGTGATGCTGGGGCTACACTTCCCTGCCAGCACCCCCGTGAGTCATCAGCGGAGGACGGCGGCGCACTCCCTGCAGGCTCTGGCACCAGGGCACGGCTGTGCAATCGAGGACAACGGCGTCCGCTCGGGTAGTTGAGTCAGAGGCGTGCAGTTCCTGTCGGTCACCATGCTTCGGGCAGAGTGAGCTGTCATTGGTGCTCGATCTACAGGCTGCAGTGGACGGTGAATGTGCCTCCGGTGAGGGCTTTGACGTAGGAGTGGGCGCCGGCGAGGAGGTGCTGCTGTTCGCTGCTGCTGACAGTCCGGGTTGGGCGATGACGGTGTTGATGTGCGGGCGCAGGTGGGGTGCGCGTTCGCGGATGCGGTACAGCTCGTGGATGCTGCCGATCAGGTACGGCGTCTTGCCGGGGTGGCGGGCGGCGTACTTGCCTGCGTGGCGGTCGAGTGTTCGCAGCAGTGCGTCGATTCCGTACTCTCGCCATTTCGCGCCGCGGGCTGCTTGGCCGCAGACCTCGTATAGATCGCCGACGCGTGCGCCGGGCGATGGCTCGGACGAGTACTTGCAGTGCACGAGTGTGACGGTGATGTCGGTGTCGTTTGCGGTGATGCCGACGAGGTCGGCGACTTCGCCGGCGCCGTCGTCGTCACGCATCGAGGTCCTCCTTGCGACGGTACTCGCGACCTTCGCGGGCCGTCGCGACACGCACGCGGTGCTCACTCACGGTCTCGCGACGATGGACGGGCCGACAAGCACACGCAATCAAGGTAGTAGCCAGAGTCGGAGGCCCCACGCCGCTGCGGCTGGTGCTGCCGTTTCTGCACCCGGAAACACCCCCGGACCCGCCCAGAAATGAGCGAAGCTGTGGCGCCGCGTGCTCAGGCCGACCATCGATGGGCTGCGAGGACCGGGTGGCCGGCTCGCGTGACTGGCTGAAACGGCCGGGCAGTTGCCCGGCACCACTTAATATGTCGTCCTGCGCTTGTGGCGCAGGTGCCTCATCAGCATGCGGAATATCGGCACGCCACACCTCTGTCCGGTCCGGGCCGGGGAGATACGGAGCAGTTCTCACGTGCACCTCGACAGCTTCTCCGCCTCCGGGTTCCGCTCACTGACAGAAGTCGCCGACATCCCTGTCAGCTGCCCGACCATCCTTGCCGGGCGCAACGACGGCGGGAAGAGCGCGGTCCTGACGGCTCTGTCCTTCCTCCTGGGCGTGCACCGCCTGACGGACGAGGACCGCACCTACCTGCAGGGCGACGGCGCCACCGGCCGTCGCTGCGACCAGACATGGGTCGAGGGCATCTTCACCCTGGACGAAGCTGAACGCGCCCCCGCGGAACTCCCTGGCACGATCAGGATCCGGCGCATCGCACGAGCCGGGGAACCGGCCTGCTGGGAGTACTTCGGCCAGCAGCCGGCCGACACCCGGCTGCGCGGACTGGACCGGCTCCTGAAACAGCCGCTCGCCGACCTCGTCGCGGAGTTCGGCCTCTCGCCGGCCAGCTCCCTCAAGGACGACTTGCTCGCCGCCGTCACCTCCTACGCCCGAACCGCACCGCAGATCGAGCAGTGGCAGCCGTTGCCCAAGACCCTCGAGGCGCGCCTGCCCCGTCTCCTCATGTTCGGCGGCAAGGACGAGCGCCCCGACGACGCGGTGCGCACCGCGCTGAACAGCTGCTACGAAACCCATTTGGAGGACGAGGCGCTCCAAGGGCAGGTGCGGCAGATCGAGGCGGAGATCACCCAGCGCCTGGAGAAGGAAGCCGATTCGCTGTGCCAGCACATCCGCCGGCACTGCAGCGAGTTCGTCGGTGTCCAGGTCAGGCCCGAGGTTTCGTTCAAGAGCGGTTTCAAGAGGGCGCCGCTGGAGGTGTCACGGGCCGACGGCGAACCCGTCGACCTGACCCGGTCCGGCCAGGGAAGCACCCGCCGTATCGCGCTCGCGGTGTGGGAGTGGACCAGTAACCTCCTGGCAGAGGCCGAACTGTCGTCCGCGGGCGAGCCGGATGCCGAGGCGCCGACCCAGACAATCGTCGTCTACGACGAGCCCGACACCCACCTCGACTACCGGCACCAGCGCACGGTCATGGACATCATCCGCAAGCAGTGCGCCCTTCCGCACGTCAGTGTCATGGTCGCCACTCACTCCATGAACCTCATCGACGGCGTGGACATCGCCGACGTCGTCCACCTGGGACTCAACGACCGCGGCCGGACCGTCGTGGAGCGCCTGGAAGACGACTGTCACGACGGAATCGATTTCCACCTCGGGCAGATCGCCGCGGCACTGGGACTGCGCAACTCCGTCCTGCTCCACGAACGCTGCTTCCTCGCCGTGGAGGGGGAGACCGAGCAGCAGTGCATCCCCCTGCTCTTCCGGCTCTCCCAGAAACTGTCCCTGCAGTCAGCCGGCATCGCCCTGTGGGCCTGCGAGAACAACGAGGGAGCACTGCACCTCGCCCGCTACCTCGTCCAGCGCAAACGCTCGGTCATGCTGATGATCGACGCCGACAGCCGCTCCAACAAGCTCTTCAAGGACGAAAAGCTCCGCAAAGCGGGCCTCGACCTGGACAAGCAAGTCGCCTACGTCGGCGAAGCCCTCGGCTTCAACGAGCTGGAAGAACTCTTCACCGACGAGCGCTGGGCCACGGCCGCCAACCTCCGATGGCCCCGGCCCGCCCCCCGGACCTGGAGCGCCGAGGACTTCACCGCACACCGCGGCACCAAGAAGTTCAGCGCCCGCGTCCTCGACATGATCAAGAGCGAGGCGGCGGAGGCCAGCCCCAACGGAAAGCCGGCCATGCTCAACGGCCTGGTCACCACGCTCACCGCCCCCGAGGACGTTCCCCAGCAGCTACGAGAGGTCTTCGGACAGCTGCAGGAACTCGCTCACTGACCAGACACCGGCCGCTGCGCGCGACGCGCCCGCATACGCTCCTTGCGCTGCTCATCGGTCGGTGTCTCCCAGGCATGCCAGCCCACCGCTTCCACCCACTGACGGGCATGGGAGCGAGCATCGATCCCGCACCACCTGCACCCGCCCGGTGCGGGAAAACAGCCAGCACGAGCAGACTTCGGAGAGGTCATCTCTCCTCCTTCCCACCCCTGTATCTTCCCTGCCGGCACTGACAATCACGCTTGATGACCAAGCCTCGCCGGCACTGCTCCAGAAGGACGCAGAAACCTTCCTCCCATCTGCATCCATCTCCGCATAAGCACCGATGTTTATCTGAAAACCCACCCACACCTCAGACCGTCTGACTACGGTCACCTTGCATGAGGTTTCTGCACACTTCGGACTGGCACCTGGGCCGCCGGTTCCACGGAGAAGACCTGATCGACGCCCAGCGCAAAATCCTGGATCACATCTGCGACACCGCCCGCAACGAGCAGGTCGACGCCCTGCTCATCGCCGGAGACATCTACGACCGGGCCATCCCCAGCCTGGACGCGGTACGCCTGTTCAGCCAGGGCCTGAACCAGATGGCCGACCTCGGCATACCAGCCATCATGATCAGCGGAAACCACGACTCCGCCCACCGACTCGGAGTCGGCTCCGCCCTGCTGGCCCGCACCGGCGTGCACCTGAGGACCGACCCGGCCCACACCGCCACCCCCGTCCTGCTGGAGGGCCCCACCGGCACCGTCGCCGTCTACGGCGTGCCCTATGTCGGCGTACACGTGAACGTGCCCAGTCACGTACGGATGAACGTGCCCACTTCCTGACGTACCGCCGAGTGATCGTGGGCAGGCTGCTGCCAGC
>NZ_JBHXPF010000109.1:0-11925 GCF_042718715.1 Streptomyces sp. NPDC058576
GGCCTGATGGTCCGCTCCCCGCCCGCCGCTGTCAGTCAGCCCTCAGGCCACGAAGGAGCGCGGGGTGTCGGCTCCCGCACCCGCCCCGGAGCGCACCAGGTCCACCGCGGCGGCCAGGCGTACGGCCGCCTCGTCGGCGACCGGACCGCTCACCGTGAACGGCAGTCTCACGTATCCCTCGAAGGCCCCGTCGACCCCGAAGCGGGGGCCCGACGGCACGCGGACTCCGACGCGTTCGCCCGCCACCGCCAGCCGGGATCCGGAGATGCCGCCGGTGCGTACCCACAGGGTCAGTCCGCCGCGCGGCACGGCGAACTCCCAGTCCGGCAGCTCCCGGCGCACCGCCGCGACCAGGGCGTCCCGGTTCTCCCGCGCCTGGCTCCGCCGGACCTCGACGGCCTGTTCCCAGCCGCCCGTGCCCATGAGCCAGTTGATGGCGAGCTGTTCCAGCACGGGGGTGCCCATGTCGGCGTAGGCGCGGGCGGCGACCAGGCTGCGGATGACGTCCGGAGCCGCGCGCACCCAGCCGATCCGCATGCCGGCCCAGAAGGCCTTGCTGGCCGAGCCGACAGTCAGGACCGTGCTGCCGGCCGGGTCGAAGGCGCAGACCCGGCGCGGCATGTCGATGTCGGCGTCCAGGCGGAGTTCGTTCATGGTCTCGTCGACGACCAGGACCGTTCCGGCGGACCGGGCCGCCTCCACCAGTTCGCGGCGACGCTGTTCGTCGGCGAGCGCGCCGGTGGGGTTGTGGAAGTCGGCCACCACATAGGCGAGCCGGGGCGCGGCGTCCCGCAGCACCTGGCGCCAGCGGTTCATGTCCCAGCCGCCGAGCCCTTCCTCCATCGCGACCGGGACGAGCCGGGCACCCGTCTCACGCATCAGCTGGAGGATGTTGGCGTACGAAGGGGACTCGACGGCGATCCGTTCGCCGCGGCCCGCGAAGAGGTGACAGATCGCGTCGATGGCGCCCATCGCACCGGTGGTGACCATGATCTGTTCGGGCATGGTCGGGACGCCGAGCGCGGTGTAGCGGTCGGCGATCATCTGGCGCAGGGCGGGCAGTCCGGCCGGGTAGTCGCCGTGCGTGTGGGCGTACGGCGGCAGCTCCTCCAGCGCCCCCTGGACAGCGCGGGTCAGCCAGGGCTCGGGCGCGGGCAGGGCCGCGCAGCCCAGGTCGATCATCGAGCCGAGCGATTCCGGCGGCAGCGGTTCGAGGCCGCGGGCGGGCAGCGGGTTGCCGGCCGGGACGGCGGTCCAGCTGCCCGCGCCGCGCCGGGACTCCAGGAACCCTTCGGCGCGCAGTGCCTCGTAGGCGGCGGCGACGGTCGTCCGGCTCACCGACAGGGCGAGGGCCAGTTCGCGTTCGGCGGGGAGCCGGGCGGCGACCGGGACCCGGCCCTCCAGGACGAGCAGCCGTACGCCGTCGGCGAGCGCGCGGTACGCGGGCGGCTTGCGGCCGCCGGGTCCGGTGGGCCGGGCCTGCTGTGACCGGAGCTGCCGGGCGAGCTGGGCCGCTCCGACCGTCGATGTCCACTGCGCCATCGAAATCAGTCCACCTTCCTCGAATTGGCCATAGTTGGTGGCCGATCCCCTGCCACAGAGTGACATGAAGCAGTCCACCACCACTACCTCAGGGGGCGCAACGTGGCCAGGACCACCGACCGGAGCACCACTCACCTCACCCGGCGGCTGGTCCAGCTGTACGCCGGTCTGGCGCTGTACGGGGCGAGCTCCGCACTCCTGGTGCGCGCGGGTCTGGGCCTGGAGCCGTGGGGTGTGCTGCACCAGGGCCTCGCGGAGCGGACCGGGATCTCGATCGGCGTCGTGTCGATCATCGTCGGCGCGGTGGTGCTGCTGCTGTGGATCCCGCTGCGCCAGCGGCCGGGGCTCGGCACGGTCTCGAACGTCTTCGTCGTGGGGCTGGCCATGGACGGAACGCTCGCCGTGGTCGGCGATCCGGACGCACTCGGCGTCCGCATCCCGGTGATGGTGCTCGGCATCGTCCTCAACGGCATGGCGACCGGGCTGTACATCGCGGCCCGGTTCGGGCCGGGGCCGCGGGACGGGCTGATGACCGGGCTGAACCACCTCACCGGCCGCTCGATCCGGCTGGTCCGCACGGCGATCGAGGTGGCGGTCGTGGTGACCGGCTTCGTCCTGGGCGGCTCGCTGGGGGCGGGCACCGTGCTGTACGCGCTGGCCATCGGCCCGCTGGCCCAGCTCTTCCTGCGGATGTTCGCGCTCCCCGCGCCCGCCGCCGCGCAGGTCACCGTCGCCCCGGACGAGCCGTCCACCCCCGCGCCGGCCGCCGGTTCCGGGCCCGTTGCCGCTCCGACGTCCGGGCAGGCCATACTGCCGCAGTGAAGCCGAGCCACCCCTATCTGGACCACCCGACGCCGATCCCCTTCGCCCATCGCGGCGGGGCGGCGGGCGGCGTGGAGAACACCATGACCGCCTTCCGCCGGGCGGCGGAGGCGGGCTACCGCTACTTCGAGACCGACGTGCACACCACGGCGGACGGCCGGCTGGTCGCCTTCCACGACGCGACGCTGGACCGGGTGACCGACGCCCGGGGCCGGATCGCCGAGCTGCCCTGGAGCGAGGTGAGCCGGGCCCGGGTCGGGGCCGGCGAACCGCTCCCGCTCTTCGAGGAGCTGCTGGAGGAGTTTCCCGAGGCCCGCTGGAACGTGGACCTGAAGGCCGAGTCGGCGCTGGAGCCGCTGCTCGCCCTGATCCGCCGCACCGACGCCTGGGACCGGATCTGCGTCGGCTCGTTCTCGGAGGCCCGGGTGGCTCGCGCGCATCGCCTGGCGGGGCCCCGGCTCGCCACCTCGTACGGGGTGCGCGGCGTCCTGGGCCTGCGTCTGCGGTCGTACGGCATCCCGGCCCCGCTGCGCGCGGGCGCGGTCTGCGCCCAGGTGCCGGAGCGGCAGGGCGGTATCCCCGTGGTGGACGCCCGCTTCGTCCGCACGGCGCACGCGCTCGGGCTCCAGGTGCACGTCTGGACGGTGAACGAGCCGGAGAGGATGGCGGCGCTCCTGGACCTCGGTGTGGATGGCATCATGACCGATCACATCGAGACGCTGCGTACGGTGCTGAGCGAGCGGGGGGCATGGTCCTGACGCCCGATCCGTCCGCGTCCACAGGGGACGAGCGAGGGGACGCGGCGTGAGCACCGGGACCACTGGAACGGCCGATCCGTCCGGACAGCCGCCGGGCGACGAGGCGGCGGCCGCCCGCAAGCGGGAGCAGCACGGCTGGTACTTCTACGACTTCGCGTGCTCCGTCTACTCCACCAGCGTGCTGACCGTCTTCCTCGGTCCGTATCTGACGTCGATCGCGAAGGCGGCGGCGGACCCCGACGGGTTCGTGCACCCGCTGGGCATACCCGTGCGCGCGGGCTCGCTCTTCGCGTACTCCGTCTCGGCCTCCATCGTGGTGGCCGTGATCCTGATGCCGATCGTGGGCGCGGCGGCGGACCGTACGGGGCGCAAGAAGCCGCTGCTGGCGGCGGCCGCCTACACCGGGGCGGCGGCGACGGCGGGAATGTTCTTCCTGGACGGCCACCGCTATCTGCTGGGCGCGTTCCTGCTGATCGTGGCGAACGCGTCGATCTCCGTGTCGATGGTCCTGTACAACGCCTACCTGCCGCAGATCTCCGAGCCGGAGGAGCGCGACGCGGTCTCCTCGCGTGGCTGGGCCTTCGGCTACACCTCGGGCGCCATCGTCCTGGTCCTCAACCTGATTCTGTACACCGGCCACGAGTCCTTCGGGCTCGCGGAGTCCGACGCGGTGCGGATCTGTCTCGCGTCGGCCGGTGTGTGGTGGGGCGCGTTCACCCTCGTCCCGCTGCGCCGGCTGCGCGACCGCCGGGTGAGGCCGGACGGCGAGGGAGCGGTCGGCTCCGGCTGGAAGCAGCTGCGGGCCACCCTGCGCGACATGCGGCGCCACCCCTTGACGCTCTCCTTCCTGCTGGCCTATCTCGTCTACAACGACGGGATCCAGACGGTGATCTCGCAGGCCTCGCTGTACGGCTCCGAGGAGCTGGGCCTGGATCAGACGACGCTGATCGTCGCGGTGCTGCTGGTGCAGATCCTGGCGGTGGCGGGGGCGCTCGGCATGGGACGGCTCGCCCGGACGTACGGCGCGAAGCGCACGATTCTGGGGTCCCTGGTCATCTGGACCCTGATCCTGCTCTCCGCCTATCTACTGCCCGCCGACGCGCCGGTGTTCTTCTTCGTTCTGGCGGCGGCGATCGGACTGGTGCTGGGCGGGAGCCAGGCCCTGTCCCGGTCGCTGTTCTCGCATCTGGTGCCGCGCGGCAAGGAGGCGGAGTACTTCTCCGTGTACGAGATGAGCGACCGCGGACTGAGCTGGCTGGGGCCTCTGGTGTTCGGTCTGGCGTACCAGCTGACCGGCAGCTATCGGGACGCGATCATCTCGCTGGTCGCGTTCTTCGCCCTCGGCGCGGTGCTGCTCGCGCGGGTCCCGGTGAGGCGTGCGGTGGAGGCCGCGGGCAATCCCGTGCCGGAACGGATTTAGACGTTGAAGTCAAAGGCCGGTAGTATACGTCTTTGGCCTGCCCGGAGGACCGTTACTGCCAGTGGAAACGGCTCAACCGTTGGGTGACAACATCCACCAGAGGTGACAAACCGGGCATGGGCGGGTACTCAACCCAGATAAAGCAGCGGCACGACGGGCGACGTATGACCCGCAACGGGAATCTTTACCGCCGACCGGACGTTGACCGGATGACGACGACAGCGACATTTTGTCCTGTGGGCGACAAGCCCGGGAGGCACGATTCATGAGTGAGCGAGCTCTCCGCGGCACGCGACTTGTGGTTACCAGCTACGAGACGGACCGCGGCATCGATCTGGCCCCGCGCCAGGCGGTGGAGTACGCATGCCAGAACGGACATCGATTCGAGATGCCGTTCTCGGTAGAGGCAGAGATTCCGCCGGAGTGGGAGTGCAAGGCGTGCGGCGCCCAGGCACTCCTGGTGGACGGGGATGGCCCCGAGGAGAAGAAGGGCAAGCCGGCGCGCACGCACTGGGACATGCTCATGGAGCGGCGCACCCGCGAGGAGCTGGAGGAGGTGCTGGCCGAGAGGCTGGCGGTTCTGCGCTCCGGAGCCATGAACATCGCCGTGCACCCGCGGGACAGCAGGAAGTCTGCCTGACCGCGTAACACCGCACAGCAGCACCAAGAGCCGCGGGCCGTGACACAGAACGTGTGTCACGGCCCGCGGCTCTTCGGCGTGCGCCCGTCACGTCACGGCGTGAGGGGCGGGCGGGGGCCCTGGGGGTCGTCGTCGGGTCCGCCGGGCGCCTGCGAGCCGTCCTCGCGGATGACCTCGCCCTGGACCACCTTTCCGTCCGGCCGGTGCATCCTGGCCTGCTGGAAAGCGTCCGAGAGGCTGCCCGGCGTCGCGGCCCGCATCCGGCTCTCCAGCGAGCGCTCCGCGTACCGGCTGATCATGCTGCGCACCGGCGGTACCAGCAGGATCAGCCCGGCCGCGTCCGAGATCAGGCCGGGGATCAGGAGCAGCAGTCCGCCCAGCATCAGCAGCCCGTTGCCCCGGGAGCCCTTGCCGCCCGTGGGGGCGGCCGGTGGCGTGGCGGGCGCGCCGGGCTGTCCCGGCATCTGCTGGAGCGTCTCGGTGAGGTTCTTGAAGGCGCGCCGGCCGGCGCTCTTGATGACCACGGCGCCGAGCACGGCTCCGGCCACCAGGATCAGCAGGACGGTGAGGCCGCCCGCGGCCGAGGCGACCAGGGTCAGAAGCCAGATCTCCAGCACCAGCCAGGCGGCCAGGGCCAGCGGCAGGAATCTACGGGCGCGCGAGCGCCGGGGACGGGTCGGGGGCGGAGTGCCGGTCGTCATGCCCCCAGTGTGCCCGCAACGGCGTGCAAGCGGCGTAAGGGGGTGATCATGGACCGGCCCCGACCGCCCCGGATCGCCGGCCCGGGAGCGTCAGAGGGTCTTGCGGCCCAGGACCTTGTTCGCGCGGGAGGTGATGCCCCAGCCGGTGACCCGCCACAGCGCCTCGACGAGGATGTCCCGGCTCATCTTCGAGTCGCCGATCTCCCGGTCGACGAAGGTGATGGGGACCTCGACCACGTGATAGCCCGCCTCGACCGCGCGGCGGGCGAGATCCACCTGGAAGCAGTAACCCTGCGAGGCGACCTCGCCCAGTCCGAGGCCGTTCAGCGTCTCGGTGCGGAAGGCGCGGTAGCCGCCGGTGACGTCCCGGACGGAGAGGCCGAGGGCGAGCCGGGAGTAGAGGCTGCCGCCGCGCGAGATCACCTCACGGCTCCTGGGCCAGTTGACCACGCGTCCGCCCGGCACCCAGCGGGATCCGAGGACCAGGTCGGCGCCCTTGAGCGCGGTGAGCAGCCGGGGCAGCTCCTCGGGCTGGTGGGAGCCGTCGGCGTCCATCTCGACGAGCACGCCGTAGCCGTGCTCGGAGCCCCAGGCGAAGCCGGCGAGGTAGGCGGCGCCGAGCCCTTCCTTGCCCTTGCGGTGCAGGACGTGGACCTGGTCGTCGGCCGCCGCGATCTCGTCGGCAGCCTTGCCGGTGCCGTCGGGGCTGTTGTCGTCGGCCACCAGGATGTCGGCGTCCGGGACGGCGGTGCGCACCCGGTCCACGATCGGCTTGATGTTCTCGACCTCGTTGTAGGTCGGAATGATCACCAGAACCTTGCCGAGCGGGCCGAACTGCCTCTGACCGCCGTCGTTCACTACTGCCCCTTAGAGTCCGTACACAGAGGGACACCATATCCAGCGCACGGGCCGACGGGACTCGCCCCCACGGTGGAACTGCGGATCGGGGCCCGGCGCCCTTCGGGCCGACCTGGGACCCGCTGGCTGCGGGTCGACCGAAAGCCGTTGTCTACTGAACGTCCGGGCCCCACCCGGGTCCCACCCTCCGTCCGGCTGAACCCTTCCCTCGCCCCCGAGGCGCGGGCGCTGAACCTGGCTGTCAGCGGTGGTGCGCCGGTGCGGCACACCACCCCATGACCCAGCGGCGTTCGACGACTGCGTGGAGGTTTAACCGGTCGGACGTCCTGTGGTGGACCCGGCCGAACCTACCGGCCCGTGGGCGCTTTCTGTCAACAGCCGTGCGACCTGCGAATTTTTCTGAAATGGCCTGGTCAGTGCCGAAGGGGCGCAGGTCGTGGACCGGGGATCGGGCCATCGATCGGCGGTACGAAATGTCCCGACGTCACTCGTTCGGTCGCACGTAGACCGTTTGTCCGAGGACCACGGTCCGCAGGCAGACGGGAAGGTCGGCCCCGGGGGTGAGATCCGGCAGGCCGGGCGTGCCGGACCGGGGGTCGGTGGACCAGCGGGCGACCCGGTCGTCGGGGGCCTGGACCAGGAGTTCCGCGGTGCGCCAGACGGCGTAGTCGGCCGGGGCGCCGGGCACCAGGAGGCCCGCGTCGTCGCGGCCGATGGCCCGCCAGCCGCCCCGGGTGTGGGCGGTGAACCCGGCGCGGACCGAGACGCGGTGCTCCGGGGTGCGGTGGTGGGCGGCGGCCCGCACGGTGCCCCAGGGGTCGAGCGGCGTGACGGGGCTGTCGGAGCCGAAGGCGAGCGGCACTCCGGCGCGCAGCAGCGCCGCGTAGGGGTTGAGAGTAGCGGCGCGCTCGGTGCCGAGGCGCTCCGCGTACATCCCCTCCGGGCCGCCCCAGGCGGCGTCGAAAGCGGGCTGGACGGAGGCGGTGAGGCCCAGTTCCGCGAAGGCGGCGATCGTCTCGGGGGTGAGCATCTCGGCGTGTTCGACGCGGTGGCGGGCGGCCCGGATCCGGTCGAGGCCGAGCTTTTCGGCGGCGGCCCTGACCCCGTCCACCACGGCGCTGACCGCTCCGTCGCCGATGGCGTGGAAGCCCGCCTGGAGGCCCGCCTCGGTGCAGGCGGTGACATGGGCGGCGATCCGGGCGGCGTCCAGGTGGGCGGCGCCGGTGTGCGGGGCGTCCGCGTAGGGCTCGTGGAGGCAGGCGGTGTGCGAGCCGAGGGAGCCGTCGACGAAGAGGTCGCCGGCCGCGCCGATCGCGCCGAGTTCGCGGATGCGACGGGCGGCCTTCTCGTCCGCGATCTCCTCGGCCCAGAGGCCGAAGACGCGCGGCCCCGGCCGCTCGGCGGCCAGCGCGAGGAGGGCGGTGAAGTCCTCCTCGTCGGAGATCTCGGGCCCGCCGCACTCGTGGACGCTGCCGATACCGAGGGAGGCGGCGTGGTCGAGGGCGGCGCGCTGGGCGGCGGCCCGCTGGGCGGCCGGCAGCGCGTTGTGGGCGGCGGCCCGTACCGCGTGGTGGGCGTCGCCGGTCAGCGGCCCGTCCGGGTGATACCCCGTCATCGCGGTGACCCCGGGGACGAGGTCCAGCAGGGCCGTCGTGGCGACGGCGGAGTGCACGTCGATGCGCGGCAGGTACAGGGCCCGACCGCCGGCCGCCTCGTCGAGTTCGGCGCGCGAGGGGTGCCGCCGCTCGGGCCAGCGGGCGGCGTCCCAGCCGTGTCCGAGCAGGACGTCCCCGGCGGCGCGACCGTGTCCGAACGCGCGGACGAGGCCGAGCGCCTCGGGCAGCGTGCGGGCGTTCGAGAGGTCGAGCCCGGTCAGGGCCAGGCCGGTGGCGGTGGTGTGCACATGGGCGTCGGTGAACGCCGGGGTGACCAGGGCGCCTTCGAGGTCGACCACCTCGTCCACACCGCTCGCGAAGGCGTCGGCGGCCCCCTCGGAACCCACCCAGGCGACATGCCCGCGTTCGACGACCATCGCGGTGGCGAACGGGTCGGCGGGGCTGTGGACATCTCCGCCGCGCAACAGCACGGTGCGGTGGTCGGGGGCGCTCTGGGGGGCGGTGCTCTGGCTCATGGGACCAGTCTCGCGCCTGCCGGGACCCGCCGGTCCCGCGACCCCCCTGAGGCCTCTCAGACTCGCGGGGGCCGGGCCTCGTACGGGGTGGACAGGACGACGGTGGTCCGGGTGGAGACGCCGGCGAGCGTGCGGATCCGGGTGAGCAGGTGTTCCAGCTCCAGCGGGGTCGCCACGCGCACCTTGAGGATGTAGTTCTCGTCCCCGGCGACGCTGTGGCAGGCCTCCAGCTCGGGCACCCCGGCGAGCCGTTCGGCGATGTCGTCGGGTGCGCTCGGGTCGAACGGCTTCACCGAGATGAACGCGGTGAGGGGCAGCCCGACGGCCTCGGGGTCGACGACCGCGGCATAGCCGCGGATCACCCCCCGCTGCTCCAGCCTGCGGACGCGCTGATGAACCGCCGAGGTGGACAGGCCCGTGGCCTTGCCCAGGTCGGTGTAGCTCATCCGCCCGTCCTTGACGAGCAACTCCACGATCTGACGGTCCAGCTCCTCCATGCGGATCAACCTATGGCCCCGGACACCGCTCGGCACAGTCGCGGAGGTCACGGAACGGCACCTGCGGGCGGCATGTGACGAACGCCACAGGATTGCGGGTCGGTAGCGGGCCGCCTCGCGGTTACCGGCCATGCGCGACGGGAAGTGCTTGCTGTGGCCGAGGCCGTGGCGCCTTGTCGGCCCACCCGAGGGGGGAATTTCCATGCAGAGCCTGAAGCTCACCGAACGTACCGAACCGGAGCCTGTCGATCCGGACGACGACGGCTTTGACGCGTACGACATGTTCGAGATGGTCCGGGTGATCTGCCCCGACTGCGCCCAGCCCATCGCGCTGCTGGCCGACGAGGACGTCCTGCCGGAGCACGCCCGGTGCCCCTCGCCGTGGAACCCCTTCGTCCTCACCGTCTGCGCCGGAACCGGCCGCGGCGCGAGCGACGCCCGGCCCGCGGACGAGACGCTGGAGCTCCAGGAGCAGGAGACCGGGCTGCTGCTGACGCTCCCCCAGGGTCTCGACTGGCGGATGCAGCCCTTCTCGCACGCCGGAGGACCCGGCTCCCGTCCGCTGCGCGTGCCGCGGATGCGGCACGAGGCCGCCTGAGCGATCCGCCGTACGCCCTGCCCAGCACCACGACGGCCGGCCGCCGTGGTGCCTGCGGCTCTCCCAGCCCCCGGTCGCCCCGGCGCCGGGCGCGGGCCCCCGCGAACGAGCGCTCGAATCGGCGTGACAGTGACCCGGGCCCGGCCTGCCGCGTTGGCCCCGTATGACCATGCTGCACACACCAGTCGGTTCGGGTCGCCGTCGGCTCGCCGCACCCGCCCTCGAAGAATCGGTTCCGCAGCCGGGAACACCCACGCAGCCGCTGCCCCGCTCCACGGGGACCTCGCCCATGGGCGCCCCCGCGGACCCACCGATCTTCAGCGCACTGCTCAGACAGTGGGAGAGCGCGGGCCGGACCCTGCCGGGCCGTCGCGACCCGGAGTGGATCCAGGCCGCGGCGCTGCCCGCCTGGCCGGAGGGGCCGCTGCGGTTCAGCGCGTCTCGGGACCTGCGAGGTGGCGGGCGATGACCATGCGCTGGATCTGATTGGTGCCCTCGACGATCTGGAGCACCTTCGCCTCGCGCATCAGCCGTTCGACCGGGAAGTCGAGCGTGTAGCCGTATCCGCCGAGCACCTGGACGGCGTCGGTGGTCACCCGCATGGCCGCGTCCGTGCAGAACAGCTTCGCCATGGCGGCCTGCCGGGAGAAGGGCTCCCCCGCGTCGCGCAGCCGCGCCGCCTCCAGATACAGCGCCCGGCCGGCCTCGATCTGGGTGGCCATGTCGGCCAGCATGAACCGCAGCCCCTGGAAGTCCGCGATGGGGCGGCCGAACTGGCGCCGGTCGGTGGCATAGCGGACGGCCTCGTCCAGGGCCGCCTGAGCCACCCCAATCGCGCAGGCGGCGATGCCGAGGCGGCCGGAGTCGAGCGCGGACAGGGCGATGGCGAAGCCCTGGCCCTCCTCGCCGATGCGCCGGTCGTCGGCGACCCGCACGCCGTCGAAGTGGAGCTGGGCCGTGGGCGAGCCCTTCATCCCCATCTTCTTCTCGGGGAGAGCGGCGTTCAGTCCCTCGGCGTCGCCGGGGACGAGGAAGGCCGTGATGCCGCGGGGGCCCTCCACGCCGGTACGGGCGAGCACGGTGCAGAAGTCGGCGACACCGCCGTGGGTGATCCACGCCTTGGTCCCGGTGATCACCCACTCGTCCCCGTCGCGTACGGCCTTGGTGCGCAGCGAGGCGGCGTCGGAGCCGGAGGCGGGCTCGGAGAGGCAGTAGGCGCCCAGCAGGCCGCCGGAGAGCATCGCGGGGAGGTGTGCGGCCCGCTGCTCGTCGGTGCCGTATCCGGCGAGTGCGTGGCAGGCGAGGGAGTGGACGCTGACGCCGAGCCCCACGGTGAGCCGGGCGGCGGCCAGTTCCTCCAGAACCTGGAGGTAGACCTCGTAGGGCTGGTCACCGCCGCCGTGGGCGGAGCCGTACGGGAGTCCGAGCAGTCCGGCCTCGGACAGGAGGGTGAAGACCTCGCGGGGGAAGACGCCCGCTTCCTCCTCCTCGGCCGCCGGGGGAGCGATCTCCTTGGACACGATGTCGCGGACGAGCGCGACGAGCTGCCGGGACTCCTCGGTGGGCAGACGGCGTTCCACCGGATGCGGGGCACGGTCGGACATGACGGCGCTCTCCTCCCTGTCGGGCGTTGCGACGGTCGCGCGCTCGGGGTGTGAGAGGCGCCGCCGGGTGATCTCCCGGAAGAGACCCGGGAAAGACAGACTGCCCAGCCGATCCTGCCCTCCCGGGTCACGGGTGGCGCGGTCATCGGTTGTGGCGCGTTGAGTATGCCCGATGGGAGGCCTTCCGTCACGGGGGCAACGGGCAGGTCGGAGGCCTGAAGAGGCCCTGAACGATCAGGGCCTGGGCGGCACGTTCTTCTGGGAGCTGAGCGGTGACACCGGGAACGGCGAGCTGATCACGGCGATCGACTAGCCGGCCGGAACGGCTGTGGGTGGCGGGCCGCCGGCCCGCCC
>NZ_JBHXPF010000110.1:0-9838 GCF_042718715.1 Streptomyces sp. NPDC058576
CCCGGTCGAGGCGCCGCTCCCCTCCCGGCCCCTGCCCCTGCTCGGGCGCCCCACCCCCCCCCGCGCCCCCGCCGCCCCCCCCCCCCCCACGGCGGGGGCCGCGGCCCCCCCCCGGAGGGGCGCCCCCCGGGGCCCCTCGCGGTCGGTCCTCGGTCTCCGGGGCGGATGCGGGTTACAGATACGGGCCCGAACGGATCGGGCCGTGCGGGTCCGCGCCGCCCTCCTCGTCCTCGTGGACCGTGCCGGGCGGCAGGGCCCGGCGCATCTGCTCCAGCTGGGCGCGGGCCGCCATCTGCTGCGCGAACAGCGCCGTCTGGATGCCGTGGAAGAGCCCTTCCAGCCAGCCCACGAGCTGTGCCTGGGCGATCCGCAGCTCGGCCTCGGAGGGCACCGACTCCTCGGTGAACGGCAGGGAGAGCCGCTCCAGCTCCTCGACCAGCTCGGGCGCCAGGCCGTCCTCCAGCTCCTTCACGGAGCTGGCGTGGATCTCCTTGAGCCTGACCCGGCTCGCCTCGTCGAGAGGAGCCGCCCTGACCTCCTCCAGAAGCTGCTTGATCATGCTGCCGATGCGCATGACCTTCGCGGGCTGTTCCACCATTTCCGTCACCGGGACCTCGCGCGACTCGTCGTCACTGGCACCGCCGCCGATAGCCATTCCGTCCTGGCCCACGACAAGGACCTGCGGGTGCTCCTGCGACCGGTCATTCCTCGGCATTTCCATGCCGCCATTGTCTCGCACACATGCCGTACACCACGTTGGTGCCCCCGAAAACGGAAGATCCACCGTCTTCGGGGGCACCGGAAGCCTTCCGGGGGTACCGGAAGCGCCGTTCACCCCGCGCGTCGGGCCAGGGTCAGCCGCGAGCTGGTGAGGCCGGCGGCCAGCAGTCCGGCGAGCACCGGGACGACCACGGCCAGCAGCCCGACGGTCTCCCACGGCATCACGATCGGCGTGTAGGCCGACTCCATCGGGTTGTCCCGCATGTCCGCCACCGCCTCGCGCAGGTCGGTCAGCCGCAGGGCGACCGCGGGCACGAGGCCCGCCGCCGTTCCCAGGAGTACGCCGGTCAGAGCGACGACCAGACACTGGAAGCCGGACAGCGAACGCCGTACGCCCGGGGGTGCGCCCACCGCGCTGAGCGTGGTGAGGTCGGCCTCCGCGTCGGCCTTGGACAGCCCGGTCGTGATGGCCGCCGCGCCCAGGGTGACCACCCCGGCGAACAGGGCGAGGATCAGCAGGATCGTGTCGTCGTCCGTCTGCGGCATCTCGTTCTCGGTCATCAGGTACGCGCGGTTGCCGGCCTGCTCCAGCGCCGCGTGGGCCGCCTGGTTCTCGGCGTCCGTGGGATCGCGGTGCAGCGTGTAGAAGCTGCCGTAGTCCTCGACGTGCAGGCCGAGCCGCTCCGCGGTGCTCCTCGGCATGACCATCCGGATGCCGGGCGTCGCCGCGTAGCGGTCCGGTGCGACGTACACCTTCAGCTGTTCCGTGGTGGTCCGGGCCTTTCCGGGGTGCAGGGCCCGCATCTTCTTGTCGCGGTCGTTGTAGATGTGCGCGGCTTTGAGGGTGACCTCGCCGTTCTTCGCGTACGCCGGGTTCAGCAGGACGGGAACGCCCTCCGCCAGGGCCTTCGCCGCCGCCGGGTCGTCCAGCTTCACGTACGAGGCGAGCATGTCCGCGCCCCCGATGACGATCTTGTCGCTGCCGGTGCCGAACGCGGTCATGGTGTAGTTCTCGTCCACGCAGGCCGGGGAGTTCATCAGCCGCTTGTGTTCGTCCGCCGAGATCCGCAGGGCGAGATCCTTGGCGCCCTTGCCCTTCAGCGGGCAGGAGTGGCCCTCGCCGGTGGGCTTGACGAATTCGAGGGTGCCGCAGCCGTTCTCCTCCTCGTAGTAGACCGAGCAGTCGCTGCCGGCCCATACCCGTCCGATGTCGGCGCGGGCGCCGTTGACCGGGAAGTTCTGCTCGACGGCGGACCGCGAGCGGGGCAGTTCGGCGTCGTCGCCGACGTCGGCGGCCATCAGCGCGGCGGTGCCCGGCGTCATGTTGGGCACATGGTCGTACGCCTGCTCGGCGGCGTTGCTGCTGGTGTACGTGGCGATGGCGACGCTGCCCGCGACGGCCGCCATCACGGCGGCGACGGCGGGTGCGGTACGGCCCCGGTTGCGGGCCGCGTCACGCAGGGCGATACGGGGCGTCAGCGGGAGCCTCCGGCCGAGCCGGCCGAGGAGGCCGACGATCACCGGGATGCAGCCGAGGACGCCCAGTTCGGCGAGGACGGATCCGCCGGCGACGAGGTTGGTGCTGCCGTTGACACCGCCGTACACCGCCACGGCGATTCCGGCCGCGAGCGCGACGACGCCGATGACGGGCAGCACACGGGAGCCGCGGCGGGTGCCGCGCCGGCCGGTGAGCGACTCCAGGACGGACTGGCGGCCCGCGACGATCGCCGGGGCGAGCGCGGCGAGGACGCCGGTGACCAGGCCGAGCACGGCGATGCCGAGGATCTCCCAGGGCTGCACGGTCAGCTCGCCGAAGCGGCGGCCCGTGAAGTCCTCGATCATCGGCCGGAACAGGGCGGTCAGACCGAACCCGGCGCCGACGCCGGCCACCGCGCCGACCCCGCCGAGCACCGCGCCGCCCGCGAGGACCACGGCCCGGACCTGTCCCCGGCTGCCGCCGCACGAGCCGACCAAACCCAGCTGGCGCCGCGAACGGCGGGCGCCCACGGCGAACGCCGGACCGGCCAGCAGCACGATCTCCAGGACGGCCATGGCGGCCACCGTGAGGGCCGCAGCGGTCAGCTCCCCGTCCCCGTCGTACGTGTTGCCCATCATGGCCGCCATCGGGACCTCGGAGTCCGGCGGCGGGTTCAGGGCGACCTGGCGGGACGTGACCACCACGCCCTTCTCGTTGGCGGCGAGAACGTCCTGCCAGGTCACACCTGCGGGCGGGCCCTCGACCAGCCAGTCCGGGTCGGTCGCCTGGGGCGGCAGGATCTCCTTGTCGCGGTCGGCGGTCTTCTGCCAGGGGGCGATGACCGCCCCGGGGAGCGCGTACAGGGAGTCGGCCCGCAGGTCGGCGGGCAGTTCGACCGCGCCGGTGAGGGTGTAGGACTGGTCGGGGCCGCGCACGGTGACGCGGTCGCCGATGGACAGCCCGGACGACTCGATGAACTCCTCGGTCGCCGCGATCTCGTCCTCGGCCCGGGGATAGGCGCCGTCGGTCAGCTCGATCCGGCCGCGCAGCATGGGGTCCGCGATGCGCAGTTCGGTGATCTGGGTGTCGGCGAGGCCGTGGCGGGTGGTCACCGACGCGGGCACGCTCCGCTCGGTGAGATACCGCGAGCCCTCGGGGAAGGCCGCGCGCACGTCGACCGGCTTCGCCTGCTGCTCGGGGGTCGGGTCCGGGGCGTCTTCGGGGGTGCCCCAGTTGACGCCGTCGGGCATCTGCTCGATCTTCACCGGGCCCACGCCCGTGGCCGAGAACAGTGCGTCGGCGGCTCCCAACTCTCCCGTCAGTTCCTCGGCCTTGGTGGGCAGGGCGCTGCGGTAGGTGAGGTCGGCGGCGGTCACACCGAGGACCGGCAGGGCGATCATCGCGACGACCAGGGCGCTGCGGCCCTTGGCCCGTACGGCGTCGCGCCGGGCTATGCGGAAGGCTGCGCGCCAGCCGGGGAGAGGGCTCACGCGGTGGCCTCGGCGGTTCCGGCGGAGAGCAGGGAGTCGGCTCCCGCGGTCACCGTCTGGTCGACGATCGAGCCGTCACGGAGGAACACGACCCGGTCGGCCCAGGCCGCGTACCGGGGCTCATGCGTCACCATGACGCCGGCCGCGCCCTGGTCGCAGCGGGTGCGCAGCAGGGCGAGGACGGCCTCGCCGGTCTCGGAGTCGAGCGCTCCGGTCGGCTCGTCGGCGAGGACGAGACGCCGGTCGCCGACGAGGGCGCGGGCGATGGCGACGCGCTGCTGCTGGCCGCCGGACATCTCGTCGGGGAAGCGGTCGGCGATCTCCTCCAGCTTCATCTCGGCCAGCGCGGCGACGGCTTCCTTGCGGGCCTTGCGCACGGAGACGCCGTCGAGTTCGCGGGGCAGCGCGATGTTCTCGGCGGCGGTCAGGGCGGGGATGAGGTTGTAGTCCTGGAAGACGTAGCCGACGCTGCGGCGGCGCAGGGCGGCCATTCCCTTGGGTCCGAGGGAGGCGATGTCCTGGCCCTCGATGACGACCTGGCCGCTCGTGGCGGTGTCGAGCCCGCCGGCCAGGGTCAGCAGGGTGGACTTGCCGGAGCCGGAGGGGCCCATCACGGCGACCAGTTCGCCCGGGTACACGGAGAGGTGGATCCCGCGCAGGGCGTGCACCTCGGCGATGCCGGAGCCATGGGTACGGGTCAGCTCCCGCAGTTCGAGTACGGGGCTGCCGCCGGGCGTCCCGGAGGACGGCGGGGGCGGCGGTGTGGCGGACGAGGGCATGGCGGGTGGTTCCCCCCTAGGAACGACTAGGAACAACACGGGTCGGGCAGGAGCGGCGGCACCGGGACCGGCACCGCCCGAGTGGTGCGCGGCGGTGTCAGCGCTTGGAGCGTGTCCGGCCGGCGGGCGAGCGGGCCGGACCACGCGTGGCCGCGGGGGCGGGCTCGGCGGACGGCTCGATGGCGGCGGCCTCGGCGAGGCGGACCAGCCGGGACTCGCAGTGGTCGAGCCAGCGGGCCTCGGCCTCCGCCTGGAAGATCAGCTGTTCCACGACGAGGAGCCAGGCGACCTCGTCCCGGTTGGCCGGGACGTCGGCCAGGGCCTGGGCCTTGAGCCGGGTGTAGTCCTGCATCGCCTTGAGCGTGTGGTGGCGCTGGGACTGGATGACCTCCCGGATGTCGACCCCCGGGGCTCCCACGGCCATGGCGAGCTTGATGGCCAGTTCGTCGCGGGGCGGACTGGTGCGGTCCACCGGCGTCCCGAACCAGGTGCGCAGCTCGGTGCGGCCGTCGTCGGTGATCGCGTAGAGGTCGTGCCCGGCATCGTCCGAACCGTCCTGGACGATCAGGCCGTCCCGTTCCAGGCGGCTGAGCGTCGTGTAGACCTGCCCGACGTTCAGGGGCCAGGTGGAGCCGGTGCGCGACTCGAACTCGGTGCGGAGCTGGGACCCGTAGCGAGGGCCCCGTTCCAGCAGGGCCAGCAGGCCGTGGCGAATGGACATACTGAGTATGTATACCGAGTATGTCGGTCCTGGCAAGTCTCGTCGGCCGTCTCTGCGAAGGGGGACCCGGAGCGGAGCGGTGGGTGGCGACGCTCAGTTCGAACGGCGCATACGGAATGCGAGAAAGCCGAGTCCCAGCCCGACCAGGGCGATGCCCGTACCGAGCGAGACCTGCTGCACCCGCTGGACGGCCGCGGCGTCCAGCGCCTGCCCGGACCGTTGCCCCGGATCGCTGAACGCGTCGGGCGGCGGGGTGGAAACAGGCAGGTCAACGGGGTCCGCCAGGCCCTCGTCGGTCTCCTCCGGCGGGGCCTCCTCGACGGGGTCCTCGGCCCGCGCCAGCTCCAGCGGCGACAGCGAACGCCCGGGACGCGCCTTGCCGGCCCCGGCCTCACGCCCGGCCAGCGGGGCGGTCGACCCGGACACCTCGGGGGAAGCGGAAGAGGCGGAGGACTCCGGCGCGTCGTCCTCCGCCTCGGGCCCGGCGGGAGCCTGCGCGCCGTGCCCGGTCGCCACCGGGGAGGACGGGGAGGACGGGGCCGCTCCGGACTCCGACGCTCCGGAAGCCGGGACGCCGGACGACGGAGGCGGGGGCAGGGGCAGGGCGGAAGGGAGCGCCGAAGGGGACGCGGAGCCCGACGGGGCAGGCGGCGGGGTGGCCGGGGCGGCGGAGGCGGGGCTCGACGTCCCGGGGGCCGAGGCGGTGAGGGACGGACCGTCGGGCGCCGATGAGCCGTGGGCGGAACCGCCCAGTGGCCCCAGCGCCGCTCCGGCCGCCGCCATCAGACAGACCGCACACCTCGACGGCCATGCCGCCGGAAGTCCTGGAGCCATGAGATCAGCGTCACACGGGCCCCCTCATCCGGCATCCCGGACGCGGTATCCGGAAATCCGGGCCCGGTCAGCGATCCACGACGGAGATCGAGGAGAGATCCGTGGACCCGTAACGATCAGCTTCGGACACGTTCCGGCAGGGCGAGGTGGTGCTGGGAGAACCGACGTTCCCGGAGGGGCCGGCGCTTCAGGAAGGCTTGCCCGTGGAGACCTTCAGCTCGAAGTGGGCGCCCTGCTCGTCGACCGCCGCACCGGAGGACGGGAACTGGCCGACGATCTGGTCCTCGGCGTAGGTGTTGCCCGGTTCCTCGATGACCTTGATCGTCCAGCCCGCGGCGGCCGCGCACGACTTGGCCGACAGGATGTCCTTGTAGATGAAGTTCGGCGCGCGGACCTTCTTCGGGTCGTTGGAGTCCTCGGAGGCGTCCGAGCACTGCGTCTCCTCCATCGTCCGGTTGCGCTCCGGCGGACGGTAGCCCTCCACCTGCTCGGTGCCCGGGCCGTCGCCCTTGCCCGCCTCGTCGTCCTTGCCGCCCTGGAGGGCGATCGCGGTGATCAGGCCGCCGACCGCCAGGAGGGCCACGACGATCGAGCCGACGATGACCGGCATGTTCCGCTTCGAGCCGCCGCGGTCGGAGGCGCCGACCGCCGTCGAGTGCTGCGGTGAGATCGAGTACGGCGGCGGAGTCTGGTGGGACAGCTGGCCCGGGTGCTGGTAGCCCTGACCCTGGGCCGCCTGCGGGTAGCCGTAGCTCGGCGTGGGCGCCGGGGTCGGCCGGCTGTACGGGCCGGGCTGGTGGGGCTGCTGGTGCTGCGGATGCGGCTGGTACGGCGTCTGCACGCTGTGCGGCGCCGGAGTGCTCTGGTCGACCGGCGGGAACACCGCCGAACCGACACCGGAACCGCTGTTGGCGGGCCCGCCGCCGGCCACGATCATCGGGGCGCCGGTCTGGCCGCCGGAGGCGTTCAGCACCCGGGCGATCTCGTCGCGCATCGCGGCGGCGCTGGGGAAGCGCTCGTTCGGGTTCTTCTTGAGCGCGCGGGCGACGAGGGCGTCCATCGCCGGGGTGACCGACCGGTTGATGCTGGAGGGCGCGACCGGCTCCTCCTGCACATGCGCGTACGCGATGGCCAGCGGCGAGTCCGCGTCGAACGGGATCCGGCCGGTGAGCAGCTGGAAGAGCATGATGCCGACCGAGTACAGGTCGGACCGGGCGTCGACGCCGCGGCCGAGGGCCTGCTCGGGGGAGAGGTACTGCGGGGTGCCGACGACCATGCCGGTCTGGGTCATCGAGGTGACGCCGGACTGCATGGCACGGGCGATGCCGAAGTCCATGACCTTGACGACGCCGCGCTTGGTCATCATCACGTTGCCGGGCTTGATGTCCCGGTGGACCAGGCCCATCTCGTGGCTGGTCTCCAGGGCGGCGAGCACGTCCGCCGTCACCTTCAGGGCCTTGTCGGCCGGCATCGCGCCGTGCTGCCGGATGTCGGCGGCCAGCACCGAGCCGAGCGGCTGCCCCTCGACGTACTCCATGACGATGTAGGGCATCAGCGCACCGCCGAGCTCGTCCTCGCCGGTGTCGAAGACGGAGACGATGTTGGTGTGCTGGAGCTTGGCGACGGCCTGCGCCTCACGCCGGAAGCGCTCGCGGAAGGACTGCTCGCGGCCCAGCTCGGTGTGCAGGGTCTTGATCGCGACCTGACGGTCCAGAGCGGAGTCGTAGGCCAGGTAGACGGACGCCATCCCGCCCTCGCCGAGCAGGTCGCGCAGTTGGTAGCGGCCGCCCGCGACCGCCCCGCCCGCGTAGCGGCCCTGTGCGCCGTCCTGGCTCATGACTTGCATCCCCCTCGGCGGCGCGCGGTCGCACGCGGTGCTTCTGTGTGTTTCTGTCTGACGTCTTCGCGTGGCCCGCGGTTCCGTGCAACGCGATGACGCGCCAAGTCTGCCGTAGGGGTCCGACACGTCAAGCCGGGTGCCCGTTCCGTGACCCTACGCACAAGAAGCGTCTCGGAAGCGTTACAGGAAACGCATCACATTCCGGTGGAGGACGCGCCGGACGGTCCGATGATCCTGCCGGAGCGGAACCGTGGTGTCCGGCGGAGGCTGTAGCGTGACGTGGCAATGCAGCAAGGCACCGTGAGAACCCGCGGACGCGCGGACAGATACGACGGCGAGGACTGATGGCACCCGATTCCGAAGCAAACGGCGGCGGAGTTTCGGATGGCACCGACTCCTGGGGCGTCGGCGGCGTCGTCGGTGACGGGCGTTACCGGATGACCCACCGGCTCGGCCGGGGCGGCATGGCAGAGGTCTACGCGGCGGAGGACGTCCGGCTCGGACGGACGGTCGCGGTGAAGCTGCTCCGCTCCGACCTGGCCGAGGACCCGGTCTCCAAGGCCCGCTTCACCCGCGAGGCACAGTCCGTCGCGGGCCTCAACCACCACGCGATCGTCGCCGTGTACGACTCCGGCGAGGACGTCGTGGGCGGCCAGACCGTCCCGTACATCGTGATGGAGCTGGTCGAGGGCCGCACCATCCGCGATCTCCTTCTGACCGCCGAGGCCCCGCCGCCCGAGCAGGCGCTGATCATCGTCTCGGGCGTGCTGGAAGCCCTCGCGTACTCCCACCAGCACGGCATCGTGCACCGCGACATCAAGCCCGCCAACGTGATCATCACGGATTCCGGCGCGGTCAAGGTGATGGACTTCGGCATCGCCCGCGCGCTGCACGGCGCGCAGTCGACGATGACCCAGACCGGCATGGTCATGGGCACGCCGCAGTACCTCTCCCCCGAGCAGGCCCTCGGCAAGGCCGTCGACCACCGCTCCGACCTGTACGCCACCGGCTGCCTGCTCTACGAGCTGCTGGCGCTGCGGCCCCCGTTCACCGGTGAGACCCCGCTCTCGGTGGTCTACCAGCACGTCCAGGACATTCCGGTGCCGCCGTCCGAGGTCTCGGACGTGGTGCCGCCGGAGCTGGACGGGATGGTGATGCGCTCGCTGGCGAAGGACCCGGACGACCGGTTCCAGAGCGCCGAGGAGATGCGCGGGCTCGTCCAGTACAGCCTGCAGATGCTCCAGGTGCAGGGCGGTCACACGGGCACCTGGAACACCGGCCCGGTCGCGCTGCACGAGGGCGGCCAGACCCCGCCGCACGGGATGACCGGCTCCACCCGCGCGATGGGCGCCGGCCACCCGATGCACGGGGACACCTCGCAGGGCCCGATCCTGCCGCCGTACAACCCGGACGACGGGGGTTACGACGGCGGCGGGCAGCGGCGGTCCGGCGGGCGCGGCAAGATGTGGCTCTTCGTCCTGCTGGCCCTGATCGCGATCGGCGCGGGCGTCGCCTTCGCCCTCAACGCGGCGCAGGGCGACGGCGACAAGAAGAAGCCGGTCACCCCGTCCACCTCGGTCAGCCAGTCCGAGGAGGAGCCCTCGGAGGAGCCGTCCGAGGAGGAGAGCGAGGAGCCGGAGGAGCCGGACACCACCAGCGGTGGCCAGACCGAGCCGGACCCGCCGCCGTGGACCCCGGACCCGACGCCGAGCGAGCCCACGTTCAGCCCGTCGCCGACCCCGACCGACACGGACCCGGGTACGTCGGACGGCAGCACCAACGAGGGCGGCAGCGGGGAGCCCTCGGGCGATCCCACCGAGCCGTCCACCGACCCCGGCACTCCGGGCGGAGGCGGCGACGACGGCGGGGCCGGCGACGACGGCGGTACGGGCACGACGCCCGGCGATACGTCGCTCGGCGCCACGACGGGGTAACGCCCACCGCACCACCCCAGGAGCCCGGCGCGCGCCACGAAGG
>NZ_JBHXPF010000111.1:0-9122 GCF_042718715.1 Streptomyces sp. NPDC058576
GGTCCGGACCGCCGGACGCCCGATTCCCGGCCGCCCGGTCGTACGCCGGATCAACCGATCGGCTGATGCGCCGTCGAGCGTGACGGCGGATACCGCCCGGGCCCGCCCGCCGGAACCCTGGTGGACATGGCAATCATCGAAGTCAACGGGGTACGCAAGACCTACGCCGGCCGCCACGTGGTCGACGGCGTCTCCTTCTCCGTCGACGAGGGGGAGATCTTCGGCATCCTCGGCCCCAACGGGGCGGGCAAGACCACCACGGTCGAATGCGTGGAGGGCCTGCGCATCCCCGACGCCGGCACGGTCAGGGTCGCCGGACTCGACCCGGTCGCCGACCACGACCGGGTGACCAGGCTGCTCGGTGCCCAGCTCCAGGAGAGCGAGCTTCAGGCCAAGCTGACCGTACGTGAGGCGCTGGAGCTGTACAGCGCGTTCTACCCGGCTCCGGTCGACTGGCGTCCGCTCGCCGGCCGGCTCGGCCTCGACGAGAAGCTCGCCACCCGCTTCGGCCGGCTCTCCGGCGGCCAGAAGCAGCGCCTGTTCATCGCCCTCGCCCTGATCGGCGACCCGAAGGTCGTCGTCCTCGACGAGCTGACCACCGGCCTCGACCCGCGCGCCCGCCGGGACACCTGGAAGCTCATCGAGGAGATCCGCGACGGCGGGGTGACCGTCCTGCTCGTCACCCACTTCATGGAGGAGGCCCAGCGCCTCTGCGACCGGATCGCCGTCATCGACCGGGGCAAGGTCGTCGCCCTGGACACCCCGGCCGGGCTGATCCGGCGGGCCACCGGCTCCACGGTCATCTCCTTCGCGCCCTCCCGGGCGCTCACCGGCCCCGACCTCACCCGGCTCGCCGCGCTTCCCGGCGTCGCGTCCGTGACCCCGCCCGACCGCGAGGGGGCGCTCACGCTGCACGGCACCGACGAGACGTTCACCCCGTTCGTCGCCCTGCTCGCCGAACTCGGCGTCACCGCCCTGCGGCTGCGCATCACCGAGACCACCCTCGACGAAGCCTTCCTCGACCTCACCGGACAGGACGCCTGACATGCAGACCGAGACCACCACCGCACCGGCTACCGTCCCGGGACCCCGCGCCGCCCGGCGACGCGGCCCCGCGGCCGCCGTCCTGATCGCCGAGACCCGGCTCTTCCTCCGCGAACCGGGCAGCCTGTTCTGGGTCTTCGCCTTCCCGTCCGTCCTCCTGGTGATCCTCGGATTCGTGCCCGCCTTCAACGAGGCGCAGGACGACCTCGGCGGACGGCGCGTCATCGACCTGTACGTCCCCATCTCGATCCTGCTCGCTCTGATCACGGCGGGGGTCCAGGCGATGCCGCCGGTCCTCACCGCCTACCGCGAGCGCGGCATCCTGCGCCGGATGTCCGCCACGCCGGTGCGGCCCTCCGCCCTGCTCTCCGCCCAGATCCTGCTGCACGGCGCGGCCTGCCTCGGCTCCGCGCTGCTCGTCACCGTCGTCGGCCGGATCGGCTACGGGGTGCCGCTGCCCGAACAGCTCCCCGGCTATCTGCTGGCGCTGCTGCTCGCCGTCGCCGCCGCGCTGACCCTGGGCGCCACCCTCTGCGCCCTGTCCCGCACGACGAAGGCGGTCACCGCGATCGGGTCGGGCGCCTACCTCGTGATGATGTTCACCGCCGGGGTCTATCTGCCGGTCCAGGCGATGCCCGACGCCCTGCGCCGCATCGTGGAGATCAGCCCGTTCGGGGCGGCCTCCCAGGCGCTGGAGCAGGCCGCGTCCGGGAGCTGGCCGGGCTGGATCCACCTCGGGGTCCTCGCCCTGTGGACCGTTGTTCTGGGCATCGCGGCCGGTCGCCTCTTCCGGTGGCAGTGACGGAGACTGCGGCCATGACGTCGCCGCCCAGCCCCTCGTACCCGTCGGGTGCGACGGGGCCCCGCACGATCGAGGACCGCTGGGAGCAGTTCTACCGGTACGGTCCCTACGCCGTCCTCACCCTGTCCGTCCTCGTCGGGGGCGTCGCCGCCGACCTCATCATGACCCGCACCGAGATGTACGCGGCCGGGGCCCTGGCCGTGGTCGCGTACGGGCTCCAGTTCTGGTGGGGCCGGGCCCGCCCGCGTACCGCTCCGGGCGCCCCGGCCGGGGTGGCCTACTACACGGCGAGGACCGTCCTCGCCTTCGCGCTGTCCTGGCTCAACCCGTTCTTCGCGATCTACGCGGCGCTCAGCTACTTCGACGTCGAGCCCCTGCTGCCCCAGCGCGCTGTCCGGATCGGCCTGCTCACCACCGCCGTCACCCTGGCCGGTTCCCAGAGCGGCGGCCTGCCGCCCGCCTCCCTGATGAACTGGGTCGCCTTCTGCGTGCTCTACGTCGTCAACGCCACCCTCGCCCTCTTCTTCTGGCACGTCGGGATGCGCGAGGAGGAGAAGGCCCGCATCCAGACCGCGACCATCGCCGAACTGGAGCGCACCAACCTCCGGCTGGAGCAGGCCATGGCGGAGAACGCGGCCCTGCACGCCCAACTCCTCGTGCAGGCCCGCGAGGCCGGGGTCGACGACGAACGCCGCCGGCTCGCCGCCGAGATCCACGACACCCTCGCCCAGGGCCTCACCGGGATCATCGCCCAGCTCCAGGTCGTCACCTCCCTCACGGAGAGGGACCCCGCCACCGCCCGCCTCCACCTGGAGCGGGCCGCCGCGCTCGCCCGCCACAGCCTCGGCGAGGCCCGCCGCTCCGTGCACAACCTGACCCCCGTCGCGCTGGAACACGACGAACTGGCCGGGGCACTGAAGAAGACGGTCGCCCGCTGGGCCGAACAGCACCGCGTCCGGGCCGACTTCACCGTCACCGGCACCGTCGAACCCGTCCACGACGAGATCGCCGCCACCCTCCTGCGCATCGCGGGCGAGGCGCTGGCCAACGCCGGGCGGCACGCCGGGGCCTCACGGGTCGGGGTGACGCTGTCCTTCATGGACGACGAACTGGTCCTGGACGTACGGGACGACGGACGCGGCTTCGACCTCGCGGCCGCCGCCCCGGCCGGCCGCACCGGCGGCTTCGGCCTGGGCGGCATGCGGGCCCGCGCGGAGCGCATCGCGGGCGCGGTCGAGGTGGAGTCGGAACCGGGCGGCGGCACGGCGGTATCGGCGAGGGTCCCCCTGGTCAGGCACCCGTGAACAGCCCCGCGGCGGAACCTGGTCAGGCGTCCGAGAGCCCCCGTACGGTGCTCTCATGACCGAGACCCCCGCCCGCGCCATCAGCCTCGTCGTCGTCGACGACCACCCGGTCGTCCGGGACGGACTGCGCGGCATGTTCGCCGCCGCGCCCGGCTTCGCGGTCCTCGGCGAGGCGTCCGACGGCGTGGACGCGCTCGCCGTCGTCGAGCGCCTGGACCCCGACGTCGTGCTGATGGACCTGCGGATGCCCGGCGGCGGGGGAGTCGCGGCCATCGCGGAGCTGACCCGGCGCGGCGCGCGCTCGAAGGTCCTGGTGCTGACCACGTACGACACCGACTCCGACACCCTGCCCGCGATCGAGGCGGGCGCCACCGGCTACCTCCTCAAGGACGCCCCGCGCGAGGAGCTGTTCGCCGCCGTGCGGGCCGCCGCCGACGGGCGCAGCGTCCTGTCGCCCGCCGTCGCCTCCCGGCTGATGACCCGGGTCCGCACCCCCGCCGCCGACCCCGCCGGGAGCGCCCTGTCGGCCCGCGAGCGCGAGGTGCTGGTCCTGGTGGCGCGGGGCACGACGAACCGGGAGATCGCCGCCGAACTGTTCGTCAGCGAGGCGACCGTGAAGACGCACCTCACCCACATCTTCGCCAAGCTGGGCGCCAAGGACCGGGCCGCGGCCGTCGCCGTCGGCTACGACCGGGGCATCCTCGGCTGACGCCCTACTCCGCCACCCGCAGCAGCAGCACCGACCGGGCGGGCACCGTCACCTCCGTACCGCCGTCGAGGACCGTGCCGGGGGCCTCCGCCTGATCCTCCCGCGAGGTGTCCAGGACCAGTTCGTAGGCGTTGGCCCACGGCGCTCCCGGCAACGCGAAGGCGACCGGCTCCGCGCCCGCGTGCAGCACCGCCAGGAAGCTGTCGTCGGTGACCGGCTCGCCCCGCGCGTCCCGCCCCGGAATGTCCCGGCCGGAGAGGTACAGCCCGAGCGTTGCGGCCGGGGCGTACCAGTCGCCCTCCGTCATCTCCCGGCCGTCCCGGGCGAACCACGCCAGGTCCCGCAGCCCGTCCGGGGCCTGCGCCCGGCCGGAGAAGAACGCGCGCCGCCGCAGCACCGGATGGATCCGGCGCAGCGTCAGCACCCGGGCCGTCAGCTCGGTCAGCTGACGCCAGTGGGGCTGCTCCAGCAGCGACCAGTCCACCCAGCCGGTCTCGTTGTCCTGGCAGTAGGCGTTGTTGTTGCCGCCCTGCGTCCGGCCCATCTCGTCGCCCGCCACCAGCATCGGCACCCCGGTGGACAGCAGCAGCGTGGTCAGCAGGTTACGGAGCTGGCGGCGGCGCAGCGCGTTGATCTCCGGATCGTCGCTCTCGCCCTCCGCCCCGCAGTTCCACGCCCGGTTGTCGCTCGTCCCGTCCCGGTTGCCCTCCCCGTTCGCCTCGTTGTGCTTCTGCTCGTAGCTGACCAGGTCGCGCAGGGTGAAGCCGTCGTGCGCGGTGACGAAGTTGACGGAGGCGTAGGGACGACGCCCGCCCCAGGCGTACAGGTCGCTGGAGCCGGTCAGCCGGTAGCCGAGATCCCGTACGTCGGGGAGCGCGCCGCGCCAGAAGTCCCGTACCGCGTCGCGGTAGCGGTCGTTCCACTCGGTCCACAGCGGCGGGAAGGCCCCCACCTGGTAGCCGCCGTTGCCGACGTCCCACGGCTCGGCGATCAGCTTGACCCGGCGCAGCACCGGGTCCTGGGCGATCACCGCGAGGAACGGGGAGAGCATGTCGACGTCGTGCATCGAGCGGGCCAGCGCCGCAGCCAGGTCGAAGCGGAAGCCGTCGACGCCCATCTCGGTCACCCAGTAGCGCAGCGAGTCGGTGATGAGCCGCAGCACCTGCGGCTGCACCACGTGCAGGGTGTTGCCGCAGCCGGTGTAGTCCGCGTAGCGGCGCGGGTCGCCCTCCAGACGGTAGTAGCCCCGGTTGTCGATGCCGCGCAGCGACAGCATCGGCCCCAGCTCGCCCGCCTCCGCCGTGTGGTTGTAGACGACGTCGAGGATCACCTCGATCCCGGCGTCGTGCAGCGCGTGCACCATCCGCTTGAACTCGCCGACCTGCTGGCCGGCCGTGCCGGAGGCGGAGTAGTCGGCGTGCGGGGCGAAATAGCCGATGGAGTTGTAGCCCCAGTGGTTGTGCAGCCCGCGCCGCAGCAGATGGTCCTCGTGGGCGAACTGGTGCACCGGGAGCAGTTCGACGGCGGTCACCCCGAGCCGGGTGAGGTGCTCGATCGCCGCCGGGTGCGCGAGCCCGGCGTACGTGCCGCGCAGCTCGGGCGGGATGTCCGGATGCAGCTTGGTGAAGCCCCGCACGTGCAGCTCGTAGATGACGGAGTCGGCCCACGGGGTCTTCGGGCGGCGGTCCTCCACCCAGTCGTCGTCATCGTGGACCACCACACCCTTGGGAACGTACGGAGCCGAGTCCCGGTCGTCGCGCACGGTGTCGGCGACATGCTGGTCCGGCCAGTCCCGGACGTGCCCGTAGACCTCGGGCGGCAGGGCGAAGGTCCCGTCGACCGCGCGGGCGTACGGGTCCAGCAGCAGCTTGGCCGCGTTCCAGCGGGCCCCCGTCCACGGGTCCCAGCGGCCGTGCACCCGGTAGCCGTACCGCTGACCGGGCCGCACCCCGGGCACGAAGCCGTGCCAGATCTCATGGGTCAGCTCGGTGAGCGGACAGCGCGTCTCGACGCCCCGCTCGTCGAACAGACACACCTCGACCGCCTCGGCCCCGCCCGCCCACAGCGCGAAATTGGTCCCCGCCACCCCCTCCGGGCCGACCCGGAAACGGGCCCCCAGCGGCATCGGGGCCCCGGGCCACACGGCGGGGGCCGACGCCCCCGACCGTACGGCGTCGGCGCGGTGCACCTCGGCGACCTCCGCCCGCACGGCGGCCACCGCGTCCGGATCCTGCACCGGCTCCTGGTCCTGTACTGCCTCCTGCTCGGCTGCGCTCGACACCGTGTAGCCTCCCGCGGCTCGTGGGACGGGCACCTGCGAGTGGCGCGCGGCGTCCCGGCCGCGGCCCTTCGGGGTAGTCCTCCCCTCTGTTCTGCCCACCGGGCGGCCCGCACTCACGTTTCCCCCGACCGGCCCTGGTCGTTGGGGGAGCGTGAACGACACAGCGAAGAGCGCACGCGCCGGCTCGGCCGCCGTGCTGACCTGGGCAGGACTGCTGACCGTGCTGGCCCTGCTGACCGGCTGCACCGACACCCGGGAGGCCCTGCTCAACGGCAAGGCGCGATCCCCCGGCGACGCGATCAGCGTCTTCCCCGAGAACGGCGCCGAGGACGTCGACGAGGAGACCCGGATCGCGGTGAAGATCCCCGACGGGCGGCTGGAGAGCGTGAAGGTGATGCGGATCGAGGACGCGCAGCAGCAGACGGTGGCGGGGCGCATCGCCGAGGACGGGCGCTCCTGGGCCCCGGAGCCCCGGATGGCCCGGCTCGCCCTCGCCGCGAAGTACAGCATCGACGCGGTGGCCGTGGACGGACGGGGGCGCCGCTCCGCACGGCACGCCACGTTCACCACGCTCGTCCCCGAGCACCGCTTCATCGGCTACTTCAAACCGGAGAACCGGTCCACCGTCGGCACCGGCATGATCGTCTCCTTCGCCTTCAACCGCCCGGTCGCCGACCGGGCCGCGGTGCAGAAGGCCATCCGGGTGACGTCCGATCCGGTGGTGGAGGTCGCCGGGCACTGGTTCGGCAAGGACCGGCTCGACTTCCGCCCGAAGACGTACTGGAAGCCCGGCACCGAGGTCACCGTCGACATCGGGCTGCGGGACGTCGAGGGCGCCCCGGGGGTCTACGGCAGCCAGGACAAGACCGTCGTCTTCACGGTCGGCCGCTCCCAGGTCTCCCGGGTCGACGCGGAGGCCAAGACGATGGAGGTGCGGCGGGACGGAGAGCTCGTGGACACGGTCCCGATCACCGCGGGCGCCCCGAAGACGACCACGTACAACGGGCGGATGGTCGTCACCGAGATGCACGAGGTGACCCGGATGAACGGGGCGACCGTCGGCTTCACGGACAAGAAGGGCAAGGGCGAGTACGACATCAAGGACGTGCCGCACGCGATCCGGCTCACCGAGTCCGGCACCTTCCTGCACGGCAACTACTGGGCCGACGAGTCCGTCTTCGGCGAGGAGAACGTCAGCCACGGCTGCATCGGGCTGCGCGACGCCAAGGGCGGTGGCGGCTCCACCCCCGGCGGCTGGTTCTTCGACCGGACCCTGATCGGTGACGTGGTCGAGGTGGTCAACTCCAAGGACAAGAAGGTCGCACCGGACAACGGGCTCAGCGGCTGGAACATGGGCTGGAAGCAGTGGAAGGCGGGCTCCGCCGTGCGCTGATCCCCGTGCCGGGGCCGCTGCCCGCTCCCCGGCTCCGGCCGCCCCGGCACCCCGCGCCACCTGCACAGCTCTCCGGACCACTTGGGACGGAACGGTGACATCCCAGGGGGAGTTCACCGCGCGAGCGATGTGATTATCTTGCGGCGGGCGTGCATATGCAGCGCGCGGGGGTGCGGGTCTTGGCGGGAGCCGGGCCGTGCGAGGGGAGACGACCACAGTGAACGGGCAGCCGATATCGGGGGCATCGGCCGGGGCGAGCGGGAAGCGGCGCGGCGGGCCGGGGCTCTGGGCCCTGGTTCTGGGAGCACTGCTGTTGCTGGTGACGGCGTGCGGCGGCGGCGGTGCCGACGCGGGGGACGAGAAGGGTCCGGCGGGCAGCAAGAAGGAGGACACGACCGCCTCGCAGGCGGTCGTGACCATCGCGCCCAAGGACGGCGCGGAGGCCGTGGCGACCAGCGGCGCCCTGAAGATCGGCGCCGAGCAGGGCAAGCTGACCACGGTGAAGGTCGCCGACCCGAAGGGCAATGAGGTCGAGGGCGAGATCTCGGCCGACGGCGTGAGCTGGACGCCCGAGCGGCACCTCGCCGCCTCCACCAAGTACACGGTGCACGCGGTCGCCAAGGACGCCGAGGGCCGGGAGTCGGCGAAGGACACCACCTTCACCACGCTCGTCCCGGCGAACACCTTCCTCGGCCAGTACACGCCCGAGGACGGCTCCACCGTCGGCGTCGGCATGCCGGTCTCCATCAACTTCACCCGCGGGATCACCGACCCGGACGCGGTGGAGAAGGGCATCAAGGTGACGGCCGACCCGGCCGTCGAGATCGAGGGCCACTGGTTCGGCAACGACCGCCTCGACTTCCGCCCGGAGAAGTACTGGGCGGCGGGCACCGAGGTGACCGTCGAACTCAACCTCGACGGCGTCGAGGGCCGGCCGGGCGTCTACGGCAAGCAGGCCAAGACGGTGAAGTTCACCATCGGCCGCAGCCAGGTCTCCACCGTCGACGCGAGCGCGAAGCGGATGAAGGTGGTCCGTGACGGCAAGCAGATCAAGGACATCCCGATCTCCGCGGGCGCCCCGGCGACGACCACGTACAACGGTCAGATGGTCATCAGCGAGAAGCTCAAGGTGACCCGGATGAACGGCGACACCGTCGGCTTCGGCGGCGAGTACGACATCAAGGACGTCCCGCACGCCATGCGGCTGTCCACCTCGGGCACCTTCCTGCACGGCAACTACTGGGGCGCGTCCTCGGTCTTCGGCACCACCAACACCAGCCACGGCTGTGTCGGTCTGCGCGATGTGCGCGGCGGCTACGACAACCAGACCCCGGCGGCCTGGTTCTACAACAAGTCGATGATCGGCGACGTGGTCGTCGTGAAGAACTCCAAGGACAAGCAGATCGCCCCGGACAACGGCCTCAACGGCTGGAACATGGACTGGGAGGAGTGGAAGAAGTAGTCCCCTTCCGCTCCTGAACGACCCCGGCGGGCCCGGTGCTGTTAACCAACGCAAACGGCCCGCCGGAGGTTTACGAGGGTTTCCAGAAAACCATACATATTCTAAACAAGAACCCCACCGCCAGCGC
>NZ_JBHXPF010000112.1:0-4655 GCF_042718715.1 Streptomyces sp. NPDC058576
GGTTTACCCTCCCCACCCCCATAACACCCCCCCGCTCTCCGGGGGGGGGGGGCGCTTTTTTACCGGGCCCCCCGCGGGGCCCCTCCTTCATGGGTTGCGGGGGGGGGGGCGGGGGGGGTTCCCCCCCCCCACCACCGAAAGGGGTGAACCGTCGTAACTTTCCCGCCCCGGTCGCGTTCCGTCGCGATACAGCGGTCGGTTGTCACGGAGGGTCAGGCCCGGGCCAGCTCCCTGCGGGCTGTCCCGCGGGCCGCCGCGAGCGCCGGGTCGAGGGCGGGCACGGCCGCCGGCAGCGGCCGGCGCGCGGGCGATCCCGATACGCCGGCGCTGTCAGCGGCTCCTTCTCCGACAGCGCGCCGATCTCCCTGCCCCCCGTGGCGGAGGCGGTCGGCCGTCGGGGTCGAGCAGCCGCCGGAGAAGCATCCGGCCCAGGGCGGTCGTGCCGCCGCCGCTCGACCGCCCCGACCGCTGTCAGAGCGGGGATGGGACGGCCGCCTCAGGATATGGCCGGCCAGCTCAACTCTCGGGGTACACCCAGGGGTTGGCCTTGCACTTGATGCCTTCGAGCTCAAGGGTCTTGGTCTGCTGCTGCATCACCGGGGCCAGGGCGCCGGGCGTGCGGCAGCTCACATGGTTGTACCCGAGCCGGTGGCCCACCTCGTGGTTGATGAGCATCTGACGGTAGGACAGCATCTTGTCCGGGCCGAAGGTGACGGCGCCCTGCGCCCAGCGGTAGGCGTTGATCATGACGCGGTCGGTCGAGGCGGAGTCACAGGACACGTTGTCGACCGTGGTGTCCAGACCGGACTTGGCACACCAGTCGCCGGTGGTCCCGGGACTGGCGAGGGTGATCACGAAATCCGGGTCCCCCGAGGAGACGCGCTCGAAGGTCATCGCCCCGTTGTGCGCCCAGCTCCGGTCGTCGTTGAGCGTCTTCTGCACGGCTTCGGCGAACAGGCCGGCGTCGAGGCCGAGCCCCTTCTCCACATCGATCCGGTAGCTGTGCTTCTGCCCCTTCCCGGGGGCCTTCGCCAGACCGGGCACCGCCTCGAACTCACCGCTCGCCTTCAGATCGGCGGCGAGCGGATACGGCTGGGCCATCTTGGCCGCGTACGAGAGGGGTTTGACCTCGGGCTTCGACGGGGGCTGCTTCGGGGTCGGGCGGGCGTCGGAGCGGGAGGCCTCGTCGCCGAGACCCTGCCGCTCCACCTCGGCGGCGCGCGCGGCGGCCGCACGACCGCCGGAGTCCTCGGCGACCTGTCCGGCCACCACGACCGCGAGCACGGTGGTCACCGCGGCGGCGGCGATCCCGGTGAACGTCCGCCCCTTGCCGCCCCGGTTCGCGGAGCGTTCGTCCGGATCCCCGGTCTCGGCGTCGGCCTCGTCGACGCCGTCCGAGCCGTCCGGCGGGCCTGGCGGCGTCGCAGCGGGGGCGCTCGGCGGGGCGTCCGTGTCGAAGGCCTCCAGGAACTCCCGGCGCGGGCCCGGGACCGGGGAGCCGTCGAGCGTCGGCTGCTGTGCCGCCCGGCCGTCCGCGGCGCGCTGGGCCGCGCGCTGGGCGGACACCTGGCGGGCCACGGCCTGCTGCCGCGCGTCGGTGTCCTGAGGTCCGGTGGGCCCGGCGGACCCGCCGGGATACGGCCGGGCATCGCCGGTCCGGCTGTCCGGGCCCGGGTGGGGCGCCTGCGGATGAGGGGCGTTGTGGGTCGCGGGTGCACCGTGCCCCTGTCCGTAGCGGGGCTGTGGGCCGGTGCTCCAGCCCTCTCCCTGGTCGTGCTGGGACCCCGGGCCCCGGCCGCCCTGCCGGCGCTGCGGTCCGGCGCCCCAGCCGCCGCCCTGCTCGCGCTGTTCGGGGTGGCCGCCGCGCACCTGCGGGGCGTCGGCGGAGAACGGGCCCTGCCCATCACCGGTCAGCGGGGAGAACAGGTTCCGCCCGTCACCGGTCGGTGCGGGCGCGGTCCGCCTGCGCCGGCCGCCGGAGGCGGGCCTCGCCGCGGCGCGCTCGCCGTCCGGTTCCGCCGCTGCCGCGTCGGGGCGGATCGCCCCGCCCTTTCGACTGTGTCGTCCCACGCCCCGGATCAGCTCCCGCCGCTATCGTCCAGCAGTTCCCGGAACGCCTGGGCGACCGCCTCCGGGTACTCCATCATCGCCACGTGCCCCGCGTCGGGCAGCGTCAGCAGCCGGGCGTCGCGGAAGGCCGCGGACGCCCTGCGTGCCATCCGGTACGAGACGAGCTGGTCCCGTCCGCCGTACACGAGCTGGGTCGGTGCGAGCACCCGCTCGGCCTGGCGCCACAGTCCGTGCTGGCCGCCCAGGGTGTACGCATCGACGATGCCCCGGGCCGAACGCGTCATCGCGTCCCAGAAGTACGGCAGCTCCAGCCGTCGCTCCATCTCGGCCACCGCGTTGCGGAAGGCTTCGTCGGAGACTTGTGCCGGATCGCCGTAACAGAGTGCCATGACTCCGCGGGTCCGCTGCTCCGCCGTCCAGCCCTTCGTGAGCCGGGCGAACAGGGGAGCGACCCCCGGCACCGCCAAGAGACCGGTCGGGACGGCGGGTCGCTGCACCCGCCACTCCGGCAGCGCGGGCGAGATCAGGGTGAGGGTGCGCACCAGGTCGGGGCGGACCGCGGCGACCCGGGTGGCGACCGCGCCGCCCAGCGAATTGCCGAAGAGGTGGACAGGTCCCCGCTCCTCCGCGTCCAGCAGCCGGATCACCGCGCGAGCGTGTCCGGTGACCGAGTAATCACCGTCGTCCGGCGGCGGCGAGTCCCCGAAACCGGGCAGGTCGACGGCCTCTCCGTCGAGCAGGTCGGACAGCAGCGGCATCAGCGCGGACCAGTTCTGCGACGATCCGCCGAGCCCGTGCACGTACAGCGCGGAGGGCAGTCCGGTCCGGTCTCCCGGCCGGCAGCGGACGTTCAGACCGATCCCCGGCAAGGACACGGAGCGCAGCCGTTCGCCGTCGGCGACCCGGACGGCACTGACCGTGGGGGCCACCGCGGCGGCGGCGGCCTGGATACCCGGCAGCTCGGTCGAAGACATGCGCCAATGTTACGAGACGATCACGCACTGATTCGTGTGTTCGCCGTCACAAGGCCGCCACGCGGAACGGTCAGCCACCGCCTAGGCTTCATGGGAAGGAAGGGAGCCGCACATGACGGTCGATCCGAGCGACCCGGACACCTTCGAGAGCGCGCAGCCGGACGCACCGGGACCGGAGGCCCCGGAGGCCGACGCCGCCGAGCAGCGGGCGGACGTCCGGCCCGAGGGCGACGAGCGGGCGGAGAGCGTCGACCCGGCCGCCGCCAATGAGGCCGATGTGGCGGAGCAGCGCAGGGCGATCCCCCTCGACGAGGACGATTACCGCTGATACGCCCCGGTTTACTCGCGACCGCAGGCAACTGTGACTTCCACAGCAGTCCGGTCCGTGAAATTCTGCGTCCGCGCCGCGCACACCACGGTTACCCAAAAGTACGATGGCTGTACGGCGCAGCCTGCACGGACCGGCTGTGCTGGAACACATATTTGGGAGGCGGCGTGACAGCCATCGAGCAGACAGAGGCGGCGCGCCCTCGGGGCACCCGCCTGCCCCGCCGCGCCCGACGCAATCAGCTGCTGGGCGCCGCACAGGAGGTCTTCGTCGCGCAGGGCTACCACTCCGCCGCGATGGACGACATCGCCGAGCGGGCCGGAGTCAGCAAGCCGGTGCTCTACCAGCACTTCCCCGGGAAGCTGGAGCTCTATCTGGCCCTCCTCGACCAGCACTGCGAGTCGCTGCTCCAGGCCGTGCGCACGGCGCTCGCCTCGACGACGGACAACAAGCTGCGCGTCGAGGCGACGATGGACGCCTACTTCGCGTACGTGGAGGACGAGGGCGGCGCGTTCCGGCTGGTCTTCGAGTCCGACCTGACCAACGAGCCCGCCGTGCGCGAGCGGGTGGACCGGGTGTCCCTCCAGTGCGCCGAGGCCATCTCCGACGTGATCGCCGGGGACACGGGCCTGTCCAAGGACGAGTCCATGCTGCTGGCGGTGGGGCTGGGCGGTGTCTCCCAGGTGGTGGCCCGCTACTGGCTCTCCAGCCGGTCCGCCATCCCCCGCGACACGGCCGTGCAGCTCCTCACCTCGCTGGCCTGGCGGGGCATCGCGGGCTTCCCGCTGCACGGTGTCGAGCAGCACTGAGCCCTCCGTGACGGGACGCCTGACGCCGTGTTCGCTGCGGGCGTTGCCGGTCGGGCCCTGAGCGCCGCTCCCGCCGGGCTAATGTGGCTGCGTACGGCGCGGTTCGCCGCGCAAGGACTGACCGTCGGAGGGACATAGCCGTGGAGGTCAAGATCGGGGTACAGCACACGCCCCGCGAGATCGTTCTGGAGAGCGGGCTTTCCGCCGAGGACGTCGAGAGCGCGGTCGCCGCGGCACTGGGCGGCAAGGCGGAGCTGCTCAGCCTCACGGACGACAAGGGCCGCAAGGTCCTGGTGCCGGCCGACCGGATCGCGTATGTGGAGATCGGTGAGCCGACCACCCGACGGGTGGGGTTCGGGGCGCTGTAGTCCATCGGACGCGTTGATCACCGGAGCGGGGCCGGGGGGGGTTTTACGCCGGGGGGCGCCGGTGGGGGGTGGGGGGGCGCCGCCCGGGTGCCCGACGGGGGGGGAC
>NZ_JBHXPF010000112.1:4665-8658 GCF_042718715.1 Streptomyces sp. NPDC058576
TTTTTTTTTTTGGTCGCCCCCCCCCCGGGGGGGGGGGGGGGGGGGGGTTTTTGTTCCTGGGGTGGCTTGTACCCGGGGGGGGGCGGGGGTTTTTTCCCCCCGCCGCCCCGCTCCTGTGTCGTGTGCGGGGCCGCCGCAGGGTTCCCGTACGGGTCGGAACGGGCCGCTGGAGGGTTGCCCGCCGCGGGCGGGGGGTAGTACCGCCTACGACCGATTTGCCCGCCCCGCACACCCCCGCGAGGTGATCCTCTGTGATCTGGGAATCCTTCGGCGCCGCCGTGCTCGGACTCGCCCTGTCCTGGGCGGCGCTCCGATCACTGGCCGACCGCCTGCCGTCCGGCCGTGCGGTTTATCTCACCGGCGCGCTGGGCGCCCTGTTCGGCGCGTATCTGACGCATGCCGCGCTGGGTCCCGGCCATGTACTGGTGACGCTGATCGGAGCCGTGTCGGTCGGGGCGGTGACGCTGTCGCTCCTGATCCGTCCACGCGGCCGCCGCCTCGCCCGGTCGGCGGCGGCCCAGTAGCGGGGCCCGAAGCGTTACGCCGCCAGCCCCAGCGCGGCCATCCGCTTGGTGTGGGCCTCGGTGATCCGGGAGAACATGCGGCCCACCTCGGCGAGGTCGAAGCCGTCCGCGACGCCCCCCACCAGCATTGTCGAGAGGGCGTCGCGGTCGGCGACCACCCGCTGGGCCTGCGACAGCGCCTCGCCCATCAGCCGGCGCGCCCACAGCGCGAGCCGCCCGCCGAGCCGCGGGTCGGCCTCGATCGCGGCGCGCACCTTCTCCACCGCGAAGTTCCCGTGGCCCGTGTCGTCGAGCACGGCCAGCACCAGGGACCGGGTGTCGGTGTCCAGCCGGGCCGCGACCTCGCGGTAGAAGTCGCTGGCGATCGAGTCGCCGACGTACGCCTTGACCAGGCCCTCCAGCCAGTCGGAGGGCGCCGTCTGGCGGTGGAAGTCGTCGAGCGCCTTGGCGAACGGCTCCATCGCGGCGGTGGGGTCCTCGTCCACGGCGGTGAGCCGTCGGCTCAGCTGCTCGAAGTGGTGGAACTCGGCGGCGGCCATCTTCGCCAGCTCCGCCTTGTCCCCGAGGGTCGGCGCGAGCTTCGCGTCCTCGGCCAGCCGCTCGAAGGCCGCCAGCTCTCCGTAGGCGAGGGCGCCGAGCAGGTCCACGACCGCGGCGCGGTACTGCGGGTCGGCGGCCGCGGTGGCCCAGTCCTGGGCGGCGATCCCGGTGGTTCCGGAAGCTTCGGCGGGGGTATCGGTGGCGTGGTCTGGCGTCTCCATGAACGGAACGATAGCCCGCTCCGCGCGGGGCGGAAGGGCCTGGTCAGCCGGGGGCGTCATACCGTTCCGATGAATTCGTCCAACACACATGCGCGAATCCGGGGTACAGTGGTATTGCGCCTACTGAGCACTGTGCTGTGCCAGGGGCGCGCCCTATGAATGAGGATGCCCGGTCGGTGGCCCGATCGGCTCCGACCCGACAGCCCTCCACGCGGTGCGTACGACACGTACGACTGCAGATGAGGGGCCCCCTCAGCGGCACGAGCGCTCGAGCGACGGCAGTGGTCCCGCGCCACCCGGCCCATCCACGGCCGGATGACCAACCCCGGCACGGTACGACCCCCAGCGTTCGCCTCGGACCGCGTCTCACAGAAGAGGCAGCACCCTGACTACGTTCCGCGACCTCGGCATTCTTTCCGAGACGGCCGAAGCCCTTGAGGCAGTCGGCATCATGTCCCCCTTCCCCATCCAGGAGCTGACGCTCCCCGTAGCCCTCTCCGGCTCCGACGTCATCGGCCAGGCCAAGACCGGCACCGGCAAGACGCTCGGCTTCGGCCTTCCGCTCCTGGAGCGCGTGACCGTCCCCGCCGACGTCGAGGCGGGCCGCGCCACGCCCGAGCAGCTGACCGACGCGCCGCAGGCGCTCGTCGTCGTCCCCACCCGCGAGCTGTGCCAGCAGGTCACCAACGACCTGCTCACGGCCGGCAAGGTCCGTAACGTCCGCGTTCTCGCGATCTACGGCGGCCGGGCGTACGAGCCCCAGGTCGAGGCCCTCAAGAAGGGCGTCGACGTGATCGTCGGCACCCCGGGCCGCCTGCTGGACCTGGCGGGCCAGCGCAAGCTGGACCTCTCCCACATCCGCGGGCTCGTCCTCGACGAGGCCGACGAGATGCTGGACCTGGGCTTCCTGCCCGACGTCGAGCGCATCATCACGATGCTGCCGGCCAAGCGCCAGACGATGCTGTTCTCGGCCACCATGCCCGGTGCCGTCATCAGTCTCGCCCGCCGCTACATGTCGCAGCCGACGCACATCAACGCCACGTCGCCCGACGACGAGGGCACGACCGTCAAGAACACGGTCCAGCACGTCTACCGCGCGCACAACATGGACAAGCCGGAGATGCTCGCCCGCATCCTCCAGGCCGACGGCCGCGGCCTCGCGATGATCTTCTGCCGTACGAAGCGCACGGCCGCCGACATCGCCGAGCAGCTGGAGAAGCGCGGCTTCGCCTCCGGCGCGGTCCACGGCGACCTCGGCCAGGGCGCCCGCGAACAGGCGCTGCGCGCCTTCCGCAACGGCAAGGTCGACGTCCTGGTCTGCACCGACGTCGCCGCGCGCGGTATCGATGTCGAGGGTGTGACCCACGTCGTCAACTACCAGTCGCCGGAGGACGAGAAGACCTACCTCCACCGCATCGGCCGCACCGGCCGCGCGGGCGCCAAGGGCATCGCGATCACGCTGGTCGACTGGGACGACATCCCGCGCTGGCAGCTGATCAACAAGGCCCTGGACCTGAAGTTCCCGGACCCGCCCGAGACGTACTCCACCTCGCCGCACCTCTTCGAGGAGCTCGGCATCCCGGCGGGCACCAAGGGTGTTCTGCCGCGCGCCGACCGGACGCGCGCCGGTCTGCGGGCGGAGGAGGTCGAGGACCTCGGCGAGACCGGCGGCCGCGGCCGCAAGGCCGCCGCTCCGGCCCCCGCCCGTGAGGAGCGCGAGCCGCGCACCCGTACGCCGCGCCAGCGCCGCCGCACCCGTGGCGGGGCCGGCGCGGAGGCGGGCGCCGCGACGGTGCCCGCACCCGCCAAGGAGGCCACCCCGGTCGCCCCGGCCGGTGACGAGGCGTCCGACGCGCCGCGCACGCCGCGCCGTCGCCGCCGTACCCGCGTCAGCGCCCCCGAGGGGGTCACCGAGGCGGCCGTGGCGGTCGCCGAGGCCCCGGCGGTTCCCGCCCCGGTGGCCGAGGCCGCTCCCGTGGCCGAGCCGGTCGCGGAGGCCGTGACGGCCGTGGCGGAGACCAAGCCGCGCCGTCGTCGCAGCCGTGCCGCGGTGAAGCCGGTGACCGAGGAGACGGCCTCGCCCGTCGCCGCGGCTCCGGCCGTCCCGGCCCCGGCCGAGTTCCAGACCGTGGCCGTCGCCGCGGGTGTCGCGGAGCCGGTCGCCGAGCCGAAGGCCGTCAAGCCGCGCCGCCGCACCCGGATCGTGAAGCCGGCCGACGAGGTCGACTTCCAGATCGCCCCGGCCGCCGAGCCGGAGCCCGAGGTGAAGACGCGTCGTCGTCCGGCCCGCGCCACGAAGCCGAAGACGGAGTCGAAGGCCAAGGCCACCGAGTCCGCGTCGGCCGAGCCGAAGGCCCGGGCGACCAGGACGACCAAGTCCCGCGCGAAGGCGGAGACGGCGGAGCCCGCGGAGAAGAAGACCGCGAAGACCGCCTCGAAGGCCACCGCCGAGGCCGTCGTCACCGAGCAGCCCGCCGTCGAGGCCCCGGCCGTCGAGGCGGAGGCCAAGCCGCGCCGCCGCCGGGCCACCCGCAGCGTCACCTCGACCGCGACCCAGGAGGCCGCCGTGGTCTCCGAGGCCGAGGCCGTGGTGAGCGAGGCGGCCGCCGAGCCGAAGCCGCGCCGCCGCCGCGCCACCCGCCCGGCGGGCAAGGCGTCGGCGACGACGACCGAGAGCTGACGCTTCCGGCGACACGGCAGCAGAGACG
>NZ_JBHXPF010000113.1:0-7966 GCF_042718715.1 Streptomyces sp. NPDC058576
CGCGAGCCGCGAGCCGCGAGCCGCGAGCCGCGAGCCGCGAGCCGCGAGCCGCGAGCCGCGAGCCGCGAGCCGCGAGCCGCGAGCCGCGAGCCGCGCTGGGGCGGTGTGCCCGTAGCCTTTCGGGGTGGCCATGCACGCTAGCCAGCCCCTCCGCGTCCCCGTCGGCGGCGACGCCGGGCGATGGAGCACCTTCCACGGTGAGAAGACCCTGGTCGTAGCGGCCCGCACGGTGACCTCGACCGTACGGGTCCTCGAATGCCTGCCCGCCCTCCTGCGCGGGGACGGGCGCGTCACGGTCGTCTTCGCCCACGACCCCACCTCCGCCTTCAACGACGGGGTGCTGGATCTGCTGCACGACGCGGGCTGCCGGGTCATCCCCTGGGAGCAGGTGAGCCGGGCGGACCCCGATCTGATCCTCACGGCCAGCGAGAACATCGATGTCCCGGTGGGGCATTGCCCGGTCCTCGTCCTGCCGCACGGCGTCGGCTTCCAGAAGCAGGTGCCCGACGCCCGTGCCCCGGGCGACCGGCTGTCGGGGGTCGTGCCGGACGGCCTGCTGGAGTCCGGGCGTGCCTGGCTGGCCATTTCGCACCCGAGCCAGGAGGAGCAGTTGCTCTCCTCCCATCCGAAGGCGGCCGGTCGCACCCTGCTCGTGGGCGACCCGTGCTACGACGAACTGCTCGTCAGCGCCGGACGGGCGGACGCGTACCGGCGGGCGCTCGGCGTTCCCGGCGGGCACCGGCTCGTGGTGCTCAGCTCCACCTGGGGTCGCAGCTCGCTGATCGGACAGGATCCGGGACTGGCGGCCCGGGTGCTGGCCGCGCTCCCGTACGACGAGTTCCGGGTGGCGGCGATCGTGCACCCCAACGTCTGGGCGGGGCACGGTTCCTGGCAGATCCGCAATCTCCTCGCCCCGGCGCTGGAAGCCGGCCTGATGCTCGTCCCGCATGTCCACGCCTGGCGGTCCGCGCTCGTCGCGGCGGACATCGTGGTCGGTGACCACGGCTCGGTGACCCTGTACGGGGCGGCGCTCGGCAAGCCCGTGCTGCTGGGGGCCTTCGGCAGCGAGGCCGTCGACGGCACGGCCGCGGCCGCGCTCGGGCGGACCGCGCCCCGCCTCGACGCGCGGGGCGACGTCCACGCACAGATCGCGTCCGCCCTGGCCGGGCAGGCTCCGGACCGGTTCGCCGCGGTCGCCGCGGGGGCGTTCGACCGGCCGGGGCAGTCCCTGGCGCGGCTGCGCGCCGCGCTCTACCACCTGCTGGACCTCGCGGAACCCGGGCCCGCTCCCCCGCCCGAGCTGTATCTGGCCGAGCCCGAGGCGACCGGGGCGGACGTCACCGCCTGGACAGTCACCACCGCCCTCTCCTCGGACGACGGTCCGGGCGTGGTCACCGTGCGCAGGCGGCCGGCGGCGGTGCCGGGCGAGGGCGCGGACGAGACCGCCACCCGCTTTCGCCACCTCGCCTGTGACGAACGGGAGCCGGAGCGGAGGCTGCTGGAGAGCGCGTCGGTGCTGCTGCGCGGGGCTCCCGCCCCCTCGGCGTCGGCCGCGCTCCTGTGGGTCGGGGACACCCTGGAGCGCCTGCCGGGGTGCCGCCTCGCCGCTGCGGCCCTGCGCGGGGGCGGATACCTGGCGGGGCTGCGCGACGGCCGGATCGTGGAGACGACCGTGACGGGCCCGACGGCCCACCCGGGGCTGCCCGCCGCGGTCGTCTACGCACTGCTGCGGGCCGCCGCTCCGCTGGACGACGCCGTGGTGACCCTGCGGGTCGGGGCGCGCGAGGAGGACGTGGCGATCCGGCTGCGCGCACCGTCGCCGGGCGGCGCCCGGCGCTGACCGGGGGCGCCCGGTCTCCGTCCGTCAGTCGGCCGCCGGTCCTCCCGCCAGCCGCTCGCGGAGCTCCTCCGCCCGGGGGCTGCCGCCGGCCTCGTAGATCTCCAGGGCGCGCTCCAGGCTGGAGCGTGCTGCGCACGGGTCGCCAGGGGGACGTGCCTCGATGTCCGCGAGCGCCACGAGCGCCTGCGCCTCGTAGTGGGTGGCCTCCTGGGCGCGAAGCGTCTCGGCGGCCGCGCTCAGCGCCGCGGTCGCCTCCCGCCTCTCACCGAGGTGGTCGTGCGCGAGGCCGATGGCCATGCGCACGCGGGCCGCCATCCGCGCGTCCTTCCGTGCGGTGAGCTGTTCGTGGGCGTCGCGCAGGGTGTCCAGTGCCGCGCGGGAGTCACCGGCCGCGTCCTGGGCGCAGCCGAGGAAGTAGGAGGCTATGGCCGCGCCCCGGTGCTCGTTCGCCGCCGTGTTGAGGTCGAGTGCGCTCCGGTAGGCCGCCATGGCCCGAGCGGGGTCGGTGCGGTCCCAGTACCGTCCGGAGAACTCCTGCACGGAGGCGCGGACGACCAGGTGATCCGACACCTCGGCGCAGGCCTCGGCGGTGTCCAGCGCGCGCCGGGCCGCCTCGTGGTCGCCCAGGTCCATCAGCGGGCGTGACAGCAGGCTGCGCAGGCGCGCCTCGGCCGCGGGCACCAGTGCCTCCGCTGCGGCGGCCGCGCCGAGTTCGAGCGATTCCCGCCAGTCGCCGAGGTGCCGGTGGTGCAGGAACAGGACGGTGAAGGCCTCCGCGAGCTGCCACACCTCCGTGTGCAGGGTCTCCTCGCGGGCGGCGGCCCGCAGCACGCCGAGGATGTTGCGGTGTTCGGCCTCCAGCCAGGCCAGCGGCTCCGGTCCGTCCTCGGCTCCGAAGGGGTCGGGAAGGTCGGCGAGCAGGTGCGTGAGGTCGGCGATCCGCAGCCGGTCCAGCCGGACGGCCCGGTCGGCGAGTGCGGTGAGGGCCAGGTAGTGCAGCGTCACGCGCCGTACGAGAGCGGGCCGTTCGGCCGGCGGCTCCTCCTGCGTCGCGCGTTCGGCGGCGTGCAGCCGTACGAGGTCGTGGAAGCGGAAGCGCCCGTCCGGCGTCTCCTCCAGCAGACTGGCCCCGGTCAGCTCTTCGAGCGCGTCCGCGGTACGTTCCGGGTCGAGGCCCGCGGCCACCGCGGCGACACCGGCGTCGAAGACGGCTCCCGGGTACCAGCCCATCAGGCGGTAGAACCGGGCTGTTTCCGGGGCGAGTTCACGGTAGGCGAGGTCGAATGCCGCGGCCACGGACCGGTCCTTTCCGAGGGACATGCCGGCCAGTCGGCGCGGCTCGTCGGCCAGTTCCGCCGCGAGACCCGCCAGGGTGAGACGCGACTCGGTCGCCAGCCGGGCGGCGGCCACGTGCAGCGCCACCGGCAGCCCGCCGCAGAGCCGCACCACCTCGTCCGCCGCGTCCGGGTCCGCCGCGACGGTCCCGGCCCCGCAGCGGTCGGCGAGCACCTTCAGGCCGCTCTCGCGGTCGAGCGGCTCCACGGGCATCATCCGGGCGCCGTCCAGGGCGAGTTCCCCCAGCCGCGAGCCGCTCGCCACCAGCAGCACGCTGCCCCTGCCCTTCGGCACGAGCGCGGCCGCCTGGGAGGGGTCGGTGACGTTGTCCAGGAAGACCAGCAGCCGTTTGCCCGCGGTCCTGGTCCGCAGGAGCCTGGTGCGGTCCGCGAGCGCGGTGGGGATGTACGCCGCGTCGACCCCCAGGGACTTCAGGCAGCACCACGCGGCCTCCGAGACGTCGGCCCCCGCCGTCCCGCCCCGCAGGGTGGCGAAGTCCACGTAGATCTGCCCGTCGGGGAACGACTCGCGCCCCTGTTCCGCCCAGCGGGACACCAGCGTGGTCTTGCCGACGCCCGGCAGTCCGTACAGCGCCCCGAAGCCGACGCTCGCGCCGTCGGGGTCGCGGACGAACAGGCCGTCGAGCAGATCGAGCGCCCGCTCCCGGTTCCGGAACCGTACGGTCAGGGGCGGGATCTCGTCGGGGGCGGTCGATTCCCCGGCGGGCGCGGCCGGCTCCACGTGGAAGGTGATGCCGCCGTGGATCGTGGCGGCCTGCACGACCGGGCCGTGGCTCGTGCCGGAGAAGTCGTTGCGCGAGGCGGTGTGCCGGGGCCCGTCGCCGGAACTCGGGGTTGTCACGCGGTGCCCGGACCCCGCCGGGGCGTGGGGGGCACGCCGTCGTTGACCCACTGAGCCATGATCACCGGGGCGTTGTAGTGGCCGCCGCTGATCGTGTTGTGGTTGATCGCCACGGCGGGGCCGGCGGCCTGCTGGGGCGCCAGGTCGTCGAGGATGGCCCGCAGCTCCTGCTCGGCCTCGGGGTTGTCGCGCAGAGCCCGGCGGATCCTGATCCGCCACTCGGCCGCGACGTCCGCGGCACCGTCCTCGTCACCGCTCCGGCGTGCGGCGATCAGTTCCTCGCGGGACTCCTCCAGCTCGGCGTCGATCGCCTCGACGTTCTCGCCCCGGCCCAGGAACCGGGACAGCCGCCCGCGCACCTGCGTCCACGCCTCCGTCGCCATCAGCCCCACGAAGGTCGTCGCACCCGATGCCGCCAGTGCCGTCAACTCGGCTTCCACCGAACCCCCTCTGCCTCGCCTGTCGTCCCGTCCGGGCACGCGACCCGTCACTGGTGCAACCGTAGAGAGCGAACAGCGCCTTCGGAAGCGGAATCGAGGGCGCGGCGCAGGGCAGTTCCGGCCATGCCGGGGCCGTCACCCCCTTGCGGGGGCTCCCCCTCCCCCGCGACCGAGGGCGCGCCGGACACGTGATGAGGGATGATGGAGGGGGCCACGACACGGCGACGCTCCGCTGACTTCGTCGGCCGACGGCCCGGAAGGGCGGTCGCCATGTCCGCAGCCGGAGTGAGCAGGGCGGTCGCCGCGCTGTTCATCGCGCTCCTGCTGGCCGTGATCGCGGGGTGCGCGGGCGGGGGCGGTGAGTCGCCCTCGTCCCGCAGCAGCTCTCCCTCCGATACGGGCGGGGCCGCCGAGGTGCTCGCCGTGAAGATCGACAACGTGGCGCCCGCACGCCCCCACACCGGGCTGGAGAAGGCCGACATCGTCTACGTCGAGCAGGTGGAGGCGGGCCTGAGCCGTCTTCTCGCCGTCTACTCCTCCGATCTGCCGCCGGTGATCGGCCCGGTGCGCAGCGCGCGGGAGACCGATCTGGAGCTGCTGCGGCAGTTCGACCGACCGAAGCTGGCCTTCTCGGGGGCGCAGAGCAGGCTGCTGCCGGTCATCGACCGGGCGCCGCTGGACGCCGTACCGCCGTCGAAGGCGCCGGGGGCGTACTTCCGGGGCCCGGACCGGCCGGCGCCGCACAATCTCTACCTGCGGCCGGAGCGGATCCCGTTCGCGGCCTCCGGGGTGAACGCCGTAGCGGAGCTGGGGCTCACGTTCGGCTCGCCGCCTGCCGGCGGAGAGCCGGAGGACAGCCGGACCGTTCGCTACCCGTCGGCATCGGTGACGTTCACGTGGTCCGCCGGGAACGAGCGGTGGCTCGTCTCCCTGGACGGCTCCCCCGCCCGTACGACCGAGGGCGGACGGCTCGGGGCCGGTACGGTCGTCGTCCAGGACGTGGACGTCACGGAGTCGGAATTCCGCGACCGGTCCGGGAACAACAGCCCGTTCACCGAGACCGTGGGGTCGGGGGACGCGGTCGTGCTGCGGGACGGCCGGGCGTACGACGCGCGGTGGGCGCGCCCGTCGGCCGACGCGGACACGGTGTACACCGCTTCCGACGGCCGGCGCGTGGAGCTCGCCGAGGGACCGCTGTGGATCCTGTACGCGCCGCGCGGGTGAGGCGGGTGGGGGAAGAACGTCCGGCCGGTGGAGGGACCCCGCCGGCCGGACGCCCCGGGCAGACGGTTTCCTACTGCCAGACCTTGATGTGGTCGATGCTCATCTTCTGCGGGAAGCGGGTGGTGGCGTCGGGCGGGCCGGGCCAGTCACCACCGACCGCGTTGTTGAGGATGAGGAGCCGCGCCGAGGTGTACTGGCACGTGGCGGTGTACCACGGGCTTCCATGCGAACTCCTTGCGCTGTGAGGGGAAAAGGCCGAGAGAGCGCTCCCCCACAGTCGGGAGCGTGGCGGGGGCGGCGTGAACCGTCAAGAGTTACGGCCGAGTTGATTCCAGATGCCACAAGGAAGACGTCCGACTTATCCCGCTGATGCCAAGTCAACTCCTGGTCAGCTTTCAGGAGATGAAACATCTGCCCCGCCCGGGGAGTCGAGGCGTCAATCCCGCGCACAACTCTTGACGCGACGGAAACACGGGAGAATCATTCGGCTACCGAGAGAGCGCTCTCTCCCCCTCGTGGGAGAACGCGCCCACATCCGTACCCACCCCCGCCCACCTGACCTTCCAGGAGACTCAGACATGTCCGTTGCCCTCGTCAGACCCTCGCGGCCTCCCCTGGCCGCATCCCGTCGCTGGCGCACGCTGGCCCTCGCGGTCATCACGGCCCTCGTCGCGACGCTGCTCGCGGCCGTGCAGGCGGCTCCGGCGCAGGCCGCTCCGGTCCTGCTCTCCCAGGGCTCCACGGTGACCGCCTCCAGCCAGGAGAACGGCGGCACCGCGGCGGGCAACGCCGTCGACGGGGACGCCGGGACCCGCTGGTCCAGCGCGTTCGCCGACCCCCAGTGGATCCGGATCGACCTCGGCTCCCCGGCGGCTCTCAGCCGGGTCGAACTCGCCTGGGAGGCCGCGCACGCCAAGAGCTACCGCATCGAGCTGTCGACCAACGGCAACGACTGGACGACCGCCTACAGCACCACCACATCGGCGGGCGGCAACGAGACCCTGAACGTCTCCGGCGACGCCCGTTACGTGCGGCTGACCGGCACCCAGCGGGGCACCGGCTACGGCTACTCGCTCTGGGAGTTCAAGGTCTTCGGTACGCGGGACGGCGGCGGACCGGAGATTCCGGGTGGCGGCGACCTCGGCCCGAACGTCCATGTCTTCGACCCGTCCACCCCGAACATCCAGGGCAAGGTCGACGAGATCTTCCAGCAGCAGGAGGAGGCCCAGTTCGGCAGCGGCCGGCACGCGCTCCTCTTCAAGCCGGGCACGTACAACAACATCAACGCGCAGATCGGCTTCTACACCCAGATCGCGGGTCTCGGCCTCAACCCGAACGCCACCACGTTCAGCGGCGACGTGACCGTGGACGCGGGCTGGTTCAACGGGAACGCGACGCAGAACTTCTGGCGTTCGGCGGAGAACCTCACCCTGAACCCGGTCAGCGGCACCAACCGCTGGGCGGTCTCCCAGGCGGCACCGTTCCGCCGCATGCACGTCAAGGGCGGGCTCAACCTCGCGCCCGACGGATACGGCTGGGCCAGCGGCGGCTACATCGCCGACTCCAAGATCGACGGCACGGTCGGCCCCTACTCCCAGCAGCAGTGGTACACCCGCGACAGCTCGGTGGGCGGCTGGACCAACGCCGTGTGGAACATGACGTTCTCCGGCGTCCAGGGCGCGCCGGCGGCGAGCTACCCGACCCCGCCGTACACCACGCTGGACACCACCCCGATCTCGCGCGAGAAGCCCTTCCTCTACCTCGACGGCAACGAGTACAAGGTCTTCGTCCCCGCGAAGCGCGTCAACGCACGGGGCGTCTCGTGGGACGGCGGCGCCCAGCAGGGCGAGTCGATCCCGCTGAACCGCTTCTACGTCGTCAAGCAGGGCGCCACGGCCGCGACGATCAACGCCGCGCTCGCGCAGGGGCTCAACCTGCTGTTCACACCCGGGGTCTACCACATCGACCAGACCATCAACGTGAACCGGGCGAACACCGTCGTCCTGGGTCTCGGCCTGGCCACGATCATCCCGGACAACGGGGTGACGGCGATGAAGGTCGCCGACGTCGACGGGGTGAAGCTGGCGGGCTTCCTCATCGACGCCGGTCCCGTCAACTCGCGGACTCTGCTGGAGGTCGGGCCGCAGGGCGCGTCCGCCGATCACTCGGCGAACCCCACCTCGCTCCAGGACGTGTTCGTGCGGATCGGCGGCGCGGGCCCCGGCAAGGCGACCACGAGCATCGTCGTGAACAGCGACGACACGAT
>NZ_JBHXPF010000114.1:0-6842 GCF_042718715.1 Streptomyces sp. NPDC058576
GGGCCCGGACGTCCGGGCCCCGCCGTTCTTCTGCGACCGCTTCCGCTGCCGCCGACCCGCCCTCAGCCGGTGGCCGTGGCCGGATCGCTGACCCCGGCGGCCCCGGTCTCGACATGACCGGCGAAGCGGCGCAGGAAGTCGGGGGCGCCCTCTGCCGTGACGGACACGTCGTACCAGCGCTTGCCCGCCCGCAGGTCCACGGTGCGCGACACCGTGGCGCCGGGCCGTACGGTGACCGTCTGCTCCGCTCCCCCGTAGGCGGCGGCGCTGGCGAGGGTGAGGCGGATCTCGGTGTCGCCGGGGTTGGTGAGGGTCAGGTCGAGGTTGCCGCTCCCGTCGTTGTGGCGCGCGGTGACCTCGGGTCCCGCGGTGGAACCCGGGCTCCTGAACGTACGGAGGAAGCCGTTGGGGCCGTGGACCGTGAGGTCGTGGGTGCCGCCGGAGTAGGCGGAGTTCCAGGCGTCCGCCACCGTCCTGCCGGCCTCGGCGGTGTACGTCCACGGGGCGTCGGTCCGGTTGCCGGAGGTGACGTAGAACTGCGCGCCGGCCGCCGTCCCCGGGCTGAAGGTGAGCGCGATCTTTCCGGTGCCGGTGTCGACGGCGCCGTCGACGTACGGGGCGTACGGAAGCGGCCGGGCGGGGCGGCTGCCCGGCTCCTGCTTCGGCATCGAGCCGACGGCGGGCGGGGTGGGCCGGTAGTCGGGGTGCCGTTCGCGGTCCGGCGGCTCGTAGGCGTCGGTGTCCGGCAGGTCGCCGGGGGCGGGCGCGGTGGACGCGAAGTCGAAGGCGGAGGTCAGGTCGCCGCAGATGGCACGCCGCCACGGTGAGATGTTCGGCTCGCGCACCCCGAAGCGCTGCTCCATGAAGCGGAGCACCGAGGTGTGGTCGAAGGTCTCGGAGCAGACGTAACCGCCGGTGCTCCAGGGCGAGACGACCAGCATCGGGACGCGCGGCCCGAGTCCGTAGACACCGGGGCCGTACGAGGAGCCGCCCGCGTACACCTCGGTGGAGGTGTCGGCCGTGGACAGGCCCTGGTTGGCGGAGGTCGGCGGGTAGGGCGGCACGACGTGGTCGAAGAAGCCGTCGTTCTCGTCGTAGGTGATGAACAGGGCGGTCCGGCTCCACACCTCGGGGTCGGACGTCAGGGCGTCCAGCAGCCGCGCGATGTACCAGGCGCCGTAGTTCGACGGGAAGTTGGAGTGCTCGGTGAAGGCCTCCGGTGCGGCGACCCAGGAGATCTGCGGCAGCGTCGCGTTGCGGACGTCGGCGGCGATCCCGTCGAAGTAGCCGTCGCCCTCGGCCACGTTCGTACCGGTGCGCGCCTTGTCGAACAGCGGGTTGCCGGGCTGTGCGTTGCGGTATTTATTGAAGTACAGGAGCGAGTTGTCGCCGTAGTTGCCCCGGTAGGCGTCGTCGATCCAGCCCCAGCCGCCGGGCCCGTCCAGGCCGTCGCCGATGTCCTGGTAGATCTTCCAGGAGATCCCGGCCTCCTCCAGCCGCTCGGGGTACGTGGTCCAGCCGTAGCCCTTCTCCTCGTTGCCGAGGACGGGCCCGCCGCCGGTGCCGTCGTTGCCGGTGTGACCCGACCAGAGGTAGTAGCGGTTGGGGTCGGTGGCCCCGATGAACGAGCAGTGGTAGGCGTCGCAGACGGTGAAGCTGTCGGCGAGCGCGTAGTGGAAGGGAATGTCGTCCCGGGTCAGGTAGGCCATGGTCGTCGGCGTCTTGGCCGGGACCCAACGGTCGTAACGTCCGTCGTTGTAGGCCTGGTGGCCGCCCGCCCAGTCGTGGTTGAGGCCCTGGAGGAACTGCATCCCCAAGTCGTCGGCGGTCGGATGGAACGGCAGGGTCTCCTTGCCCGCCGCATCGGCCTGGCGCCAGACGGACTTCCCGCTGGGCAGCGTCACGGGCCTAGGGTCACCGAACCCCCGCACGCCTTTCAGCGCGCCGAAGTAGTGGTCGAAGGAACGGTTCTCCTGCATCAGGACGACGATGTGCTCGACATCCTTGATCGTCCCGGATCCTCGGTGGGCGGGGATGGCGGCGGCCCGGTTGATGCTGCCGGACAGAGCGGCGAATCCCGCTGACGCACCGGCTATCTGGAAAAAGCGGCGCCGATTCATATCAGCCATGAGTGAGGGGCCTCTTGGAGTGTGGGGAACAGAAGCGAACAGGATGTTCCAAGAGAATCGAACAGAAAGGAAGAGGCCGTGACGGATCGGTTAACGCCGGCGGTACGCCGGGAGCCTGCGATCCCGCCCTCACGGCAATGGGCGTGTGAGCCAGACCACTTCGCCGTTCTCCTCCAGGGAGACGCGATCCCGCTGGAATCCGAGCTTCTCCAGAACCCGGAGCGATGGGGTGTTCCACGTGGCCACGGTCGACCAGAGCCGCTCCCGTCCGGTCGCCGCGGCGGCTGCGAGTACGGCGCCGGCCGCCTCGGTGGCGTAGCCGCGGCCGTGCGCGTGCTGGAACAGCTCGTACGCGATCTCGGGCTCCTCCAGAGTGGTGCGGCCGATGATCAACCCGCAGTAGCCGATGAAGTCGCCTTCCTCGCGCCGCTGGATGGGGAGGAGGGCGATGCCCGTGGTCTCCGTCGCGGCGAGAAACTCCGCGATGGACGTCCGGATACGCTCCACCGGGGGCTTCCCGTTGCCGCGTTCGGCGAGAAGGTCGCAGAATTCGGCGGCGTCCGATTCCAGCCACGGCCGGAGTATCAGGCGTTCGGTCTCCAGGTGGAACGGCATGGTCTCGTACGTGGTCGGCATGGGGCCCACTCTGCCCCATGGGTTCATCGCGAGCTACGGCCGGACCACGGGCACGAGCAGTTCCCGCAGGAGTTCCACGAGGAGTTCGGGACGCCCGACGAACGGGGAGTGGCCGCCCCCCATGAGCGCACCTCGGTGCAGCGTGAGGACATCGTCCGTTGCAGGGCCGGGTCGATGGCCCGGTCCTGCCCACAGACGACGTAGGTCGAGGGCGTGTCCTTCCAGGCGTGCCGCCGCGGAACCCCCCGCCCGCAGCCGGGCGCCTGCGGGCGGAGCAGGCCGACCGCCCAGGCGGCGAGCGGGTCGGAGCAGTCGCCGTAGAGGACGTCGGCGGCCCGGTCGGGATGCAGGCTGGTCGATCCGTCGGGCTCGGGCAGGATCGCGTCCTGGAGTCGCGCCGACGCCCCGCCCAGCGAGGCCGCGCTCTCCCCCGCGTCCAGGACGAAGGCCGCCAGATAGACGAGATGTCGCGCTCCGCGCACTCCGGTGATCACCGACCCGCCGTAGGAGTGCCCGAGCAGGAGCGGGGGCTCCTCCAGGGAGTCGACGGCCGCCTGGACGGCCGCCGTGTCGGCCGCCAGCGAGCCCCGGTGGAGCTCGGGAACGAGGACCGCGATCCCCGCGGACCGCAGGCCTCGCGCCACCCGGTCGAAGTGCTCGGGGCGGTGGTACAGGCCATGGACCAGCACGGCGGTCGGCAGTTCGCCCGCCTCCTCAGGTCGGATTCCGGCTAGTGATCATAGGCGTCGGCCCCCTGCGGACGCGTGGGCCCAGGCACAGGCGTCCGCGGGACCGTGCGGGATGTGGTGCGGAAGCGGCCGGGCGGTACGCCCCGTTCGCGGCGGAAGGCGCGGCTGAAGGCGTAGACCGAGGTGTAGCCGATGTCGTGGGCGATCTGTTCGAGGGGGTCGTCGGTGTCGCGGAGGCGGCGTGCGGAGAGGTCGAGGCGGCGTCGGGTGAGGTAGGCGGCGGGGGTTTCACCCAGGGCGGCGGGGAAGCGGCGGGCCAGGGTCGCGCGGGAGACGTCGGTCGCCCGGGCGAGTTCGGTGGTCGTCCAGGCACGGCCGGGCTGCGCGTCGATCATGGCCATCGCCGCGCTGACGACGGGGTCACGCAGAGCGTGCAGCGGGGATGCCGGGCTGTCGTCGGCGCGTTCGAGCCAGTCGCGCAGAGCCTGTACGAGGAGGACGTCGACGAGGCGGGCGAGGACGACCTGGCTGCCCGGCCGTGAGGCGGTCAGCTCGCGGCCCACGAGGCGGACGGTCTCGGCGAGTCCGCCGCCGTCACCCTGTCCGCGCAGCAGGACGGTGTCGGGCAGTGCCGCCAGAAAGGACGCGGAGGCCGTGGGGTCGTGCGTGTAGTGCGCGCAGAGGATGTGCGTGTGCGCCGGGCCGTGACCCATCCGGACCGTGCCGTCGGCGGCGAGTGTGTAGCCGTCGGAGCGCTCGGGCGAGGTGCGGGCGAGCGCCTCGGGGTCGCTCGCCAGTGCGTGGGCACGCCCGCTCGGGAGCAGGAGCACGTCGCCGGCCCGGAGTTGCAGCGGCTCGGAGCCCTCGGGGGCGATCCACACCGTGCCCGAGGTCAGCGCGTGGAAGGCGGCCCCCGGTTGCTCGGCCGACCACCACCCCCAGTCGTCCCCCGCGGCGATCCGCGCGCCGAGCACACCGCGCACCACCTGTGCGTCGATGAGTCCCGTCAGAGCATCCATGCTCTCAGCATATCGACTGCGTGAGTCATAGAGATAGGGAACTGAGCGAATCCGTCATTGAGACTCGCACATGAGATGCCTAGCGTTGTTCTCATGAAGATCGAAGGAAGCATCGCACTCGTCACCGGCGGCAACCGCGGCATCGGCCGCCACTTCGTCCAGCAGCTCCTCGACCGGGGCGCCGCGAAGGTGTACGCCGCCGCCCGGAATCCGGGGACCATCGACGTACCCGGCGCGATTCCGCTGGCGCTCGACATCACCGATCCGGACGCGGTGGCCGCGGCGGCAGCCGCCGCCCCCGACCTGACCCTGCTCGTCAACAACGCCGGCACGACCACGGGAAACGACCTCGTCAGCGGTGAACTCAACGCGATCCGGCAGGAGTTCGACACGAACTTCTACGGGCCGCTCGCCATGATCCGCACGTTCGCGCCGATCCTGGCCCGCAACGGCGGTGGCGGCGTCCTCAACGTGAACTCGCGGCTGTCCTGGCTCTCCTACCCGGGCGCCAACGCCTACGCCGCCTCGAAGGCCGCCGCGTGGAGCATGACCAACGGAGTACGCCTGGAACTCGCCGGGCAGGGCACCCAGGTCACCGGGCTGTACCTCAGCTCGACCGACACCGACATGATGGCGGGCTGGGACATCCCCAAGAACGACCCCGTCGACGTCGTGACCGTCGCGCTCGACGGCCTGGAGGCCGGCGTCCCGGAGGTGCTCGCCGACCAGGAGACCAGGGAGACCAAGGCGTCTCTCGCCATCTAGATCGCGATCGCCTGCCCGTCAGGTCACGGCGGGCCCCTGCGGTGTCCTCAGGTACACCTGTGCGGTGGTGCCCGCCCCAGCCGGAATCCGGGGGGCGGCGCTACTGATCTCATCAGCGGTCCCCGACAGGATCTTCAGTGCCCGGTCCGTTCATCCAGGGAGTGTTGATGGCACCGAAGAAGACGAACTCAAAGCTGCGCAAGGGCCTGTTGGTCATAGCGGTGGCAAGTCTGGTGGGATCCGCCACCACCGTCGCGGCAGTGGCGAACCCTCCCCAGGACGCGCCTGCGCGAGCCGGCGCGGACAGGGCCCTGCAGAAGAGCCTCGACTCGTTGGTGAGCGAGGAAGGGTTCCCCGCCGCCTTCGCCTGGGTGCGCAAGGACGGCCGTACCTCTTCGCTGGTCTCCGGGTCGGCGCGGCTCGAAGCACAGGTTCCGGTCCCGCGCGACGGCTACGTCCGGGCCGGCAGCAACACCAAGACGTTCACCGCGGTCGTGGTCCTGCAACTGGTGGCCGAGGGCAAGGTCGCCCTGGACGAGCCCATCGAGACCTACCTTCCCGGAGTGGTACGGGGTGAGGGCATCGACGGCAGGAAGATCACCGTCCGGCAGCTGCTGCAGCACACCAGCGGTCTTCCCAACTACACCGAGCACATAGGCCTGGAGGACTTCGCGAAAATCCAGCACACGTTCTTCCATCCGCACGATCTGCTCAGCGCGGCCCTGGCCCATCCCGCGGAATTCGCGCCCGGCGCCCAGTGGAAGTACAGCAATACCAACTACCTGCTGGCGGGGTTGCTGATCGAGAAGGTCACCCAACGGCCGGTGCAGGAGCAGATCACCGAGCGCGTGATCCGGAAGGCGGGGCTGCGCCACACCTCCTGGCCGCAGCCGGGCGACCAGTCCGTCCCCAAGCCTCACGCTCGCGGCTACGCCCTCAGCAGCACGGAGAACGGCAGGGTCATCGACGCCACACGAATGGACCCCTCGTGGGGCGGAGCCGCCGGCCAGATGATCTCCACACCGAGCGACCTGGCGAAGTTCGCCCGCCTGCTCCTCGACGGGAAGCTGCTCGCACCCGGGCAACTGGCCGAGATGCGCAAGACGGTCGACGCGCCGCTCATGCCCGGATGGCGCTACGGTCTCGGCGTCTTCAGCATCCCGCTGAGCTGCGGCGGCGAGTACTGGGGGCACGGCGGCGACATCGACGGCTACGAGACCCGGGGCGGCGCCACCGACGACGGCCGCTCCGTCGGCCTGGCGGTGACGGCACTCCCCGGGACCTTCAGCGACGCGGAGAAGAGCGCGAAGGCGGTCGTATCCGCGACGGACACCGCCTTCTGCGACTGAGGCGTCGGCCCCTCCGACGCCGTCAGGGCCGAAGCTCCCGCCGGACAGCGGTGCGCACGTACGCGGCCCGCGCGGACCACCGCGGAGCAGGCCCTGGACGCATCGGCCCTGGAGCTTGGCCCCTGGAAATGATCGAGGGGCGGGTTGTGGTGTTTACAAAAACCGCCCGCCGAACTAGAGTGGTTGAACAGAGGCCGACAAGGATGTAAACAGGGCCCCCCAGACGCCCCGACCAATCGGGGGGCCATAAACGGC
>NZ_JBHXPF010000115.1:0-6838 GCF_042718715.1 Streptomyces sp. NPDC058576
TTCCGCAGCTGCGGAACGGGCCCTTCCGTCTGCTCACGCCCGGCGCGGCGGCCGCGGGAAGAAGCCGCTCGTCCGGGCCCGGTACTCGGCGAACCCGGGCCGGTCCGCCATATGACGCTCCAGCAGGGCCGCGCCGCTGCCCTTGGTCAGCAGGAAGCTCATCACCAGCGGGGCCACGACGGTGGCGCCGGCCGCGGCCGGCGCCTGGCAGACGAAGAGGAAGAGTCCCCACCAGACGCAGAAGTCGCCGAAGTAGTTCGGATGACGGGTCCAGGACCACAGCCCCCGGTCCATGATCTTCCCCTTGTTGGCGGAGTCGGCCTTGAACCGGGCGAGCTGGGCGTCGCCGATCGCCTCGAAAGCGATCCCGACCGCCCACAGGAGCGCCCCCGCCCAGGCCCACCAGGCGAGCGGCGCGGTGAGGTACTGCGCGGCCTGCACCGGGAGCGAGACGAGCCAGACCAGCGCGCCCTGGAGCAGGTAGACCTTGCGCAGGGCGTACAGCTGGGGGTTGCCGGGGGCCTTGGCCAGCATCTTCTCGTAGCGCGGGTCCTCGCCGTGGCCCCGGCCGCGCCGCCCGATGTGGACGGCGAGGCGCACCCCCCAGATCACGGTCAGCGCGGTCACCAGGAGCCTGCGGCCGTCGTCGCCCGCGCCCGCCGAGAGGCCGTAGGAGACCAGGGCGACGGCGGCGAAGCCGAGGCCCCAGGCGATGTCGACGATCCGGTGCACGCCCTTGTTGAGGGCGACGGCGAAGGTGACGAGCATGACGCCGAGGGCGGCGACGGCCGCACCCGCGAGCCCGCTCGCGAACGCGCCCCAGGCGAAGCCGCTCACGGGCCCTCCTCCGGGGCGGCAGGCGCGTACCAGTCGCGCCGGGTGGCCGGCATCGCGGCGGAGCCGACCGGGTCGGGCCGTACGGAGAGGATCTGGTCGACGCCCATCCGCCGTTCCTCGAACGCGAGCGCGCCGCCGACGAGATAGAGCCGCCACACCCGCGCGGTCTCTTCCCCCACCATCGCGGCGAACTCCGTCCAGCGCTCCTCCAGGGTGCGCCGCCAGGCCTCCACGGTCAGGACGTAGTGCTCGCGCAGTGATTCGACGTCGCGGACCTCCAGACCGGCTCCCTCCAGCAGGGCGACGGTCTCGCCGAGCGGCCGCATGTGCATGTCGGGGGCGATGTAGGACTCGATGAACGCGCCGCCGCCGGGGGCGGTCGTGCCCCGGGACATCTGCTGGACCAGGGCCCGGCCCCGGGGCCGGAGCACGTCGTGCAGGATCGCGGTGAACGCCGGGTACTCGGCGTCCCCGACGTGTTCGCCCATCTCGATGGTGGACACGGCGTCGTACGCGCCCCGGGTCTCGGGCCGCTCCGCGATGTCCCGGTAGTCGATGTTCAGCACCTCGACGAGGTCGCCGAGTCCACGGCTCGCGACCTGCTGCCGTACGTACGCGGCCTGTTCGGCCGCGAGAGTGACGGCGGTGACGTGGACGCCGTGGCGCTCCGCCGCGTACAGGGTCAGCGAACCCCAGCCGCAGCCGACGTCCAGCAGCCGTGCGCCGGGCCGCAGTCCGAGCTTGCGGCAGATCAGCTCCAGCTTGTCGCGCTGGGCGTCGGCCGGGCCGTAGCCGGGTGCGCCGCTGGTCCAGTAGCCGCAGGAGTACGCCATCGTCTCGTCGAGGAGCAGGGCGTAGAAGGCGTTGGACAGGTCGTAGTGGTGGCTGATCGCCGCCCGGTCGCGGGCCTTGCTGTGAAGCGTTCCGCGCAGTCCGGCGCGGGCGGCGGGCACCGGCGGCCGGGGGCCGACCGCACCGAGGCGCAGGGCCAGGCCGGCGGCCTTGATCCGGTCGGCGAGAGCGGGCGAGGGCGCGGTGAGACCGCGTTCGCGCACGGCGCGGCGCATGGCCCGCAGCCCGTCGCCGAGATCGGCGTCGAGGTCGATGTCGCCGGTGATGTAGGCCTCGGCGAGGCCGAGTTCGCCCGGCTCCCACAGGAGGCGGCGCAGCGCTCTGCGGGTCCGTACATGGACGGTGGGGGCGTCCTGCGGGCCCGTCTCGCTGCCGTCCCACATCCTTATCCGGACCGGCAGTCCGCCGCCGAGGAACCGCTCGATCAGCGGCTCGACACGCTGGGCGGCCCCGGTCGGGGTGCGCCGGGCGGGCGGCTTGGCTGCGGTCGTGGTCACGCGGTCTCCTCGCGGGTCAGAACAAACTGCTGCACATCGAGATAGCCGGAGCGGAAGCCCGCCTCGGAGTAGGCGAGGTAGAAGGTCCACATCCGGCGGAAGACGGCGTCGAAGCCGAGGGCGTCGACCTCGGCCGCCCGCTCGGTGAACCTCTCCCGCCACAGCCGGAGCGTCTCGGCGTAGTGCGCGCCGAAGCGGATGCGCTGGGTGGTGCGCAGGCGGGTGTGGTCGGTGGTGATGCGCTCCACGGCTTCGGTGGAGGGCAGCAGGCCGCCGGGGAAGATGTACTTGTGGATCCAGGTGTACGTGGAGCGGCTCACGCGCAGCCGGTCGTCGGGCATCGTGATGGCCTGGAGGGCGACCCGGCCGCCGGGGGCGAGCAGCCGGTCCAGGGTCTGGAAGTAGATCGGCCAGAACTCCTCGCCGACCGCCTCGATCATCTCGACGCTGACGATGGCGTCGTAGTCGCCGGTGACGTGGCGGTAGTCGCTCAGCCGCACCTCGACGCGGTCCTCGTACCCTGCTTCGCGGATGCGGACCCGGGCCAGCTCGCGCTGTTCGGCGGAGAGGGTGACGGTGGTGACCCGGGCGCCGCGGGCGGCCGCGCGGATGGCCAGTTCGCCCCAGCCGGTGCCGATCTCCAGGAGCCGGGTGCCCTCGGTGACCCCGGCGGCGTCGAGCAGCCGGTCGATCTTGCGGTGCTGGGCGGCGGGAAGCAGGTCCTGCTCGGCGGGGAAGCCGCGGAAGACGGCGGAGGAGTAGGAGAGCGTGTCGTCGAGGAAGAGGGCGAAGAGCTCGTTGGACAGGTCGTAATGGTGGCTGATGTTGTCCCGGGAGCCCTCGGGGGTGTTCATCTGCGCGGCGGGCCTGCGGAGGGCCCAGATCCCGCGGAGGCGTTGCAGGGACCGGGGGACGAGGTCGGCCGCGTTGTCGGCGAGGACGGTCAGCACGCCGACGAGGTCGGGCGCGTCCCACTCGCCCGCCATGTAGGACTCGCCGAAGCCGATGAGTCCGCTCGCGCCGATCCGCCGGAAGAAGGCGTCGGGGTCGCGGATGTCCATGAGCGGCCCGCCGAGGCCGATGTCTTCGGTGCCCGCGAGCCGGGCGCGCAGCGGGAGCCGGCCGAGCGCGTTGCGGACGATGCGTTCGGCGACGGCGGTCCGGGCGCGGGAGCCCCGGGGCAGGGTGACGATGTCGGGCCAGCGTTCCGGGTCGGTCCCGGGGGTGTGTTCTGCCGGCAGCGCCGAGGTGGGAGCGGTCACTGCATGCCTTCCTGTGTGCGGTGAGAGGGACGGGGTTGCACGGGGAGCCCGCGCAGGTAGAGCCGGATGCCGTGCAGGCGGATCGCGGCGGAGACGAGGAGGGTGGAGAGGGGGTGCCGCAGGGCGAGGCGCACCAGCTGCCGGGGGGTGGCCGGGCGGCGGCCTCCCCGCACGGTGGCGGTGAAGGGGCGGGCCCCGTCGCGCTCCAGATGGATGCTCAGGTCGAGACGGGACCCGGGCTCGGGGAGCCGCATCCGGTAGCCGCCGTCCACGGGGAAGAACGGCGAGACGTAGAACTCCTTGCCGGTCACGGCTCGGTCATTCCCGTCGGGGCGCAGAAGGTAGCCGTGCCGCCCGCCGTACGTGTTGTGCACCTCGGCGACGACGCAGAGGGGACTGCCGTCGGCGCGGTGGCACCAGTAGACGGTGATCGGGTTGAAGACGTACCCGAACACCCGGGCCTGGGTGAGCATGGTGACGGTGCCGTCGCCCAGTTCCACGCCCCGCGCCCGCAGGAAGCGTTCGAGCCCGCCCCGGATGGTGGGGGCGGTGCCGGCGAAGTGGTCGCGGGCGTCGAACCGGGCCAGCGGCCGCAGGGCGCGCGGCAGCCGGGGCGGCCGGTCGGGGTCGATCAGCCACAGATACGTCCGGTGCCGGAACGCGTACTTGGTCGGCCGGTTCCGTACGTGCGTGATGGTGCACGGGTAGAGGGCGCTCACCACCGCACCCCCAGGGCGGCGGCGGCCTCGACCCCCGAACGGCAGCCGTCCTCGTGGAAGCCCCAGCCGTGGTACGCCCCCGCGTAGGCGGTGACGGGACCGGACAGGGCGGGCAGCCGGGACTGGGCCGCCACCGACTCCGGGGTGTAGACGGGGTGCTCGTAGACCATGCGGGCGCGGACGGTGTCCGGGTCGACCCGGTCGGCGCCGTTCAGCGTGACGACGAAGGTGTCCGGGGCGTCGAGCCGCTGGAGCCGGTTCATGTCGTAGCTGACGGTGACCCGGTCGGCGTCGGCGGCGCAGGAGGGCATCAGGTAGTTCCAGGAGGCCTTGGCCCCCCGGGCGCGGGGCAGCAGGGTGGTGTCCGTGTGCAGCAGGGTCGGGTTGCGGGAGTACCGGAACGCGCCGAGCGTGCTGCGCTCGGCGTCGGTCGGGTCGGCGAGCATCCGCAGCGCCTGGTCCGGGTGGGTGGCGATGACGACGGAGTCGTACGGGGTGGTCGTGCCGTCCTCCGTGGTGACCTCGACGCCGTCCGCGTGCCGGGTGACGGCGCGCACCGGGGTCGCGGTGTGGACGGCGGTGAGCTGCTTGACGACCCGGTCGACGTAACTGCGCGACCCGCCGGTGACGGTGCGCCAGACCGGGGAGCCGCCGATGGCGAGCATGCCGTGGTGATCGAGGAAGCGGAACAGGTAACGGGCCGGGTAGCGCAGGGCGGTGACCGGGTCGCAGGACCAGACGGCGGAGACCATGGGCGTCAGGAAGTGGGCGTGGAAGTACGGCGAGAAGCGCCCGCGCCGGGCGAACTCCCCCAGCGTCATCTCACTCGCCCCGCTCTCCGGAAGCGCCAGCAGGGCCCGGGCGGCGCGGTGGAAGCGCGGCACGTCGGCGAGCATCCGCAGGTAGGGGCCGCGCACGGCGGAGCGCGGCTGCGCGAGGAGCCCGGCGGGACCCCGCGCTCCGGCGTACTCCAGACCGCAGCCCTCGCACCGTACGGACATCGACATCTCGGACTCCTGGGTGGCGACGCCCAGTTCGTCGAAGAGCCGCAGCAGGTGGGGGTAGGTACGCCGGTTGTGCACGATGAACCCGGAGTCGACGCGGTGCATCCGGCCGTCGGACGCGCCCAGATCGTGGGTGTGGGCGTGGCCCCCGACGCGGTCGTCGGCCTCGTACAGCGTCACCTCATGAGCGTCCCGGAGAACGTGGGCGGCGGTCAGTCCCGCCACTCCTGCTCCCACCACGGCCGTCCGCCGCCGTTCCCCTGCCATTCCGGCTCCCTCCGGTCCTTCCACACTGGCTCGGAGCACTGCTGGAGAGCCCCTCACACTCTATTCGTGGCCGGCGGCCGAAAGGATTGGTCGATCATCGGGACTCTGCTCCGAACGAGTGAATGAGAGCCCGGGACCAATCCTCCGGCCGACCGGCGCCGAACTCCCAGTGTGAGAACGGACCGGAAAGAAACGCGGGCGGACGGGGCACACCTGCCCCGGCGGCTCCGCTCGGCGCGTGCCGTGGTCACCGCGCCCGGCGGCCCGGCCGCCGGATGCGGGATGCGCCGTCGCCTTGCCCCGGGACGCCGTACGGAACCGGCCGGCGCCGGTCCCCACGGTGTCCGGGGCGGGGCGACGAGCCGCCTGTCGCCGGTTCCGGTCCGGGGTGCGGCCGGGGGCGGGACGCCGGGACGGCCGGGGAGCCGTCCGGGCCGTTCACCGTCGTCGGCCGCGGTGCCGCAGGAGCCGCAGGAGTGCTGTCTCTCCTGGTCGGACGGCTCGCCCCGGCACCGGGTCCGTCTCCCGCGGCTGGGGAGACGGACCGCCGGGCGCCGAACAGCCGCCACGGCGCCCCGCCCCTCACCCTTCCCACTCCGTTCTTCGCACAACACCCTCGATCCAGGAGAAACACCATGAACAAGCTCCTCTTCCGCCGCGCAGCCGTCGCCGTGTCCGCAGCCGCCGTGCTGCCGCTGACGCTGACCGCCTGCTCGTCGGACGACTCCTCCAAGGACTCGGCGGCAGGCTCGACGCCCAGCGCGTCCGCCCCCGCGAGCCCCTCGGCCGATGAGTCGGCGACCATGGACGAGCCGTTCGGCCCGGCCTGTTCGTCGGTGCCGAAGGAAGGCGCGGGCTCGTTCGACGGCATGGCGAAGGACCCGGTCGCCACGGCCGCCTCGAACAACGAGGAACTGTCGACGCTGGTGGCCGCCGTGAAGCAGGCCGGCCTGGTCGACACGCTCAACAACGCCGAGAACATCACGGTGTTCGCCCCGACCAACGACGCCTTCGCGAAGATCCCGAAGGCCGACCTGGACGCGCTCCTGGCGAACAAGGCCGAGCTCACCAAGGTCCTCACCTACCACGTGGTGGGCGAGAAGCTGACGCCGCAGCAGCTGGAGAAGGGCTCCTTCGACACGCTGGAGAAGAGCAAGCTGACGACGGCCGGCTCGGGCGTCGAGTACACCGTGAACGACTCCTCGAAGGTCGTCTGCGGCAACGTCCCGACCGCCAACGCGACGGTCTACATCATCGACACGGTCCTGATGCCCCCGAAGTAACCCCCGCTGGTCCCCCATCGACGAGGGGGGGGGGGGCGGGGGGCGCCCCCGGGGGCCCCCCCCCCGCCGGGGGGGGGGGTTAAAAAAAAAACGCCCCCCCCCCCACCCAGGGGGGGC
>NZ_JBHXPF010000116.1:0-6636 GCF_042718715.1 Streptomyces sp. NPDC058576
GGGGATGCCCGGGGGCGACGCGGCGGCCGGAGTGCCGTTCGGAGTGCCGGTGGGAGTTCCGGAGGGAGCGCCGGTCGGGTCAGTACGCTCCGCCGAGCGAATCCTTGGCGTTGGCCTCGTCGTACTCGCGGTCGGTGATGATCACGTTCTCCGGGATCGCCTCACCGGCGTAGAACTTCTGGGCGGTGGCGAAGGCGAGCGGGCCGAAGCGCGGGTTGGACTCGATCACGGCGTTGTACTCACCGTTGACCAGGGCCTGGACGGCGTTGCGGGTGCCGTCGACCGAGACGATCTTGACGTCCTTGCCGGGCTTCTTGCCGGCCGCCTTCAGCGCGGTGACCGCCCCGAGGCCCATCTCGTCGTTCTCGGCGTAGACGGCGGTGATGTCCGGCTTGGACTGGATGAGCTGCTCCATGACCTGCTGGCCCTTGTCGCGGGCGAACTCGCCGGTCTGCTGGGCGACGATCTCCAGTCCGGGGGCCTCGGCCTTGACCTGGTCGACGAAGCCCTTGGTGCGGTCGGTGGTGACGTTGTTGCCGGACGCGCCGAGCAGGATGGCGACCTTGCCCTTGCCGCCGGTGGCCTTGATCATCGCGTCGGCGGCGCGCTTGCCCTGCTCGACGAAGTCTGAGCCGAGGAAGGCCACGTAGTCCTTGCAGGCAGTGGAGTTGACCTTGCGGTCGATGGTGAGGACGGGGACCTTCTTGGCGGCAGCCGCCTTCAACGCGGGCTCCAGACCGTCGGAGTTGAGCGGGGCGACGATGAGGAACTGCGCACCCTGGGACAGCATGTCCTGGATGTCGCTGATCTGCTTGGACAGCTGGGACTGGGCGTTGGTGGTGAGGAGCTTCTTGACGCCGATCTTCTTCGCCTCGTCCTTGATGGACTGGGTCTCGGCGATCCGGAACGGGTTGGCCTCCTTCTCCGACTGGGAGAAGCCGACCACGGCGTCCTTCAGGTCCAGCTTGGGCGCGCCGTAGGTCTCCAGCTTGCAGCCCGCGCCGGACGAGGAATCGGGAGTCTTGGCCTCCTGCGCTCCCTGACTGCTGTCGCCGCCCGCGTTGTTGGAGGTCTCCGACTTGGCGCAGCCGGCGGCGGCCAGCGTGGTGGCGGCGAGGACGCAGGCCACGGCGAGGGTACGGGATCGACGCTGGATCATCATGCGCGGAACGCTCCTTGGCGGGTTGACGGCACGCTGGTCGGCGTGCGGTCGGGCATGCGGGACGAGGCATCGGCCACGGGGCAGCTGATGCCACTGCATTCCTCACACCCCTGCTCCGTACTGCGGGAACAGCGGTCGTGAGAGCCTGCGCGGCCTGTCGGCGGCTCGGTTTACAACGTTATATAGGCGGTGCGGCACGGGCGGCAAGAGCGTTGTCGATGCGTTTCCAAAATGTGTCGGCCGACCGTCGCGGTTGGCCCCCGGCCGTCGGCTCACCGCGCGACAACGGCTCTGCGCGAGGTCTGGACACCCGCCCGAGGCCGTGCTGTCATACCGCCGGACGCCTCATTTTCAACGTTGCAAGAACGGTTCTCGTCCGACCGTCCCGCCCCGCGAAGGCGGTCCTCGGCATGCGCCGACCGCCGTCGCGCCGCGTCCCGGTCCGTCCGGCCCCACCCCGCGCCGCCCAGCAGCCCCGCCCTGCACGGCCACGGTGCCGCGCAGCCACCCCCACCGAGCCCGGCCGCGGCACAGGCGGCCGCGGCCGAGAGCAGGAGCCGCACCGATGCCCCTGAACCGCAGGCAGCTCATCACGACGGCGGTGGCCACCGCCGTCGCCACCGGCGCGACCAGCCGGTGGGCCACCGCCGCGACGCCCGACCGCCACCGGGTCCCGGCCGCCCGGGGCGGCCACTACTCCCCCAACGCGGCCCCGCTGCACCCCACGGCGTTCCTGAAACTGCCCCCGGGCAAGGTGAAGGCACACGGCTGGCTGGCCGGGCAGCTGAAGCTCCAACGGGAAGGCCTGTGCGGCCGGTACGAGGAGTTCTCGCACTTCCTCGACTTCACGGCCACCGGCTGGGTGCGCCCGGACAAGGGCGGCTGGGAGGAAGTCCCGTACTGGCTGCGCGGTTACGCGGATCTCGCGATCGTCACCGGTGACGCGACCGCGCTGGGCACCACCCGCCGCTGGATGGACGCGATCCTCGCCACCGGCCAGTCCGACGGCTTCTTCGGCCCGAAGGCGCTGCGGACCTCGCTCAACGGCGGACCCGACTTCTGGCCGTTCCTCCCCCTGATCCAGGCCCTGCGCTCCTGGCAGGAGTACACCGAGGACAACCGGATCATCCCCTTCCTGAGCCGCTTCTTCCGCTACATGAACGCCCAGGGACCGGGGGCCTTCGACACCAGCTGGATCGCCCTGCGCTGGGGCGACGGCCTGGACAGCGTCATGTGGCTCTACAACCGCACCGGCGACGCCTTCCTCCTGGACCTCGTCGACAAGATCCACCGGTACGGGGCCGACTGGGGCGACAACCTGGTCAACCCGCACAACGTGAACATCGCCCAGGGCTTCCGCGAGCCGGCCCAGTTCGCGCTGCGCAGCGGCTCGGCCACCGACACCCGTGACACCTACGGCACGTACGCGAAGGCCATGGACGCCTACGGCCAGTTCCCCGGCGGCGGCTTCGCGGGCGACGAGAACGCCCGGCCCGGGCACGGCGACCCCCGCCAGGGCTTCGAGACCTGCGGGATCGTCGAGTTCATGGCGAGCCACCAGCTGCTCACCCGGATCACCGGCGACCCGCTGTGGGCGGACCGCTGCGAGGAGCTGGCGTTCAACTCGCTCCCGGCCTCGCTCGACCCTTCGGGCAAGGCGGTGCACTACATCACCTGCGCCAACAGCGTGGACCTGGACGACGAGCCCAAGCGGGACCGCCAGTTCCAGAACCCGTTCGCGATGCTGGCGTATCTGCCGGGCGTGGACCAGTACCGCTGCTGCCCGCACAACTACGGCATGGGCTGGCCGTACTTCACCGAGGAGCTGTGGCTGGCCACCCCGGACGGCGGGCTCGCGGCGGCGATGTACGCGCCGAGCGAGGTGAGCGCGAAGGTCGCGGACGGCACGGAGGTGACGTTCACGGAGGAGACCGGCTACCCCTTCACGGACTCGGTCACGCTGTCCCTCACCGCACCGAAGCCGCTGGCCTTCCCGCTGGTCCTGCGCATCCCGGCCTGGTGCGCCGATCCCGACATCCGGGTCAACGGGCAGCGGGTCGCCGCGCCCGCCGGACCGGCCTTCACCCGGATCGAGCGGACCTGGTCGAGCGGCGACAAGGTCACCCTGCGGCTGCCGCAGCGCACCACGGTACGCACCTGGGCGGAGAACCACGACTCCGTCAGCGTGGACCACGGGCCGCTCACGTACTCGCTGAGGATCGGGGAGGAGTACGAGCGGATCGGCGGCAGCGACACGTTCCCGGAGTACGCGGTCCACGCCACGAGCCCCTGGAACTACGGCCTCGTCGTGGACCCCGCCCGGCCGGCCGCGCACCTGCGCCACCACTCCACGGGCCGGGCCCCCGGGGACAACCCGTTCACGCTGGACGGCACCCCGCTCACCCTGACCGCCCGCGCCCGCCGCATCCCCGAGTGGACGGCGGACGACGGGCACGTGGTCGCTCCCCTCCAGCCGAGCCCGGCGCGCTCGACGGAGCCGGTCGAGGAGGTCACGCTCGTGCCCATGGGCGCGGCACGCCTGCGGATCACGTCCTTCCCGACGGCCGCGCCCGACGCCGAACCGTGGCTGGCGGACCGCTGGTACCGGATCGCGAACCGGCACTCCGGCAAGGTGCTCGGCGTGGACGGCATGTCGACGGCGAACAGTGCGCATGTGGTCCAGTTCGGCGACACGGGGACGGCCGACCACCTCTGGCGGCTGGTGGCCAACGGGGACGGCTGGTACCGGATCCGCAACCGGCACAGCGGCAAGGTGCTCGGCGTGGACCTGATGTCCACCGCGAACAGCGCGCATGTCGTGCAGTTCGACGACAACGACACCGCCGACCATCTCTGGCAGCTCGTCCCGGACGGGGGCGGCTGGTACCGGATCCGCAACCGGAACTCGGACAAGGTCCTCGGCGTGGACGGCATGTCCACGGCCGACAGCGCGCATGTCGTGCAGTACGACGACAACGGCACGGCCGACCACCTGTGGCGGCTGCTCTGAGCGCTCTCCCGACGTACCGCCCGCCCCTCCGCGTACGACCGTAGAAAGGGATGTCCCACCATGCGACCAGCACCCGCACCCCGCCGCCGCACCTGGTGGCGGAGATTAGCGGCCACCACCGGCCTCCTCGCCCTGGTGGCCACCGCCCTCGTGGGGACCGGCACCTCCCCGGCCGGCGCCGCGCCCGCCGCCTGGGAGCCGAAGCCCGCGCCCATGACGACGCCGTGGACCAACCAGGTCCCCGTCGACAAGCCGCTGCCGGAATACCCGCGCCCGCAGCTGACCCGCCCCGACTGGACGAACCTCAACGGCATCTGGGACTTCGCGGTCACCGGCCGTGACGCCGGGCAGCCCGCGACGTTCCCGGAGCAGATCCGGGTCCCGTTCGTCGCCGAGTCCGCGCTCTCCGGCATCCAGCGCCGGATCACCGAGAACGACAAGCTCTGGTACAAGCGGACCTTCACCGTCCCCGCGAACTGGAACAACCGCCGGGTGAAGCTGCACTTCGGTGCCTCCGACTGGCAGACCACGGTCTGGGTCAACGGCACCCAGGTCGGCGCGCACAAGGGCGGCTTCGACTCGTTCGCGTACGACATCACCCCGCAGCTGGCCGGCGGGACGAACACGATCGTGATCTCCGTCTACGACCCGAGCCAGACCGGCGGCCAGGCGGTCGGCAAGCAGCGCATCAACGACGTGAAACCGCACCCGGGCGGCGGGATCTTCTACACCGCGGCCTCCGGCATCTGGCAGACGGTCTGGCTGGAGCCCGTGGCATCGGCCCACATCACCCGCCTCGACATGACGCCCAGCCTGGGGAACAACACCCTGCGGGTGAGGGTCCAGACGGCCGGCGCGGCGGGTCGGAGCGCCCGGATCACCATCTCCAGCGGCGGTACGGTCGTGGGCACGGCGACCGGAGCGGTGGGCGGGGAGATCTCCGTACCCGTACCAAATCCCCGGCTGTGGACGCCCGAGGATCCGTTCCTGTACGACGTGAAGGCCGATCTCCTCGACGGCTCGGCCGTCACCGACACCGTGGGCAGCTACACGGGCATGCGGTCGGTGGGCCTGGCCAAGGTGGACAACATCCTGCGGCCGGTGCTGAACGGGAAGTTCGTGTTCCAGACCGGCACCCTGGACCAGGGTTACTGGCCGGACGGCATCTACACCGCGCCGAGCGACGAGGCGCTGAAGTACGACCTCCAGGCGCACAAGGACCTCGGGTTCAACATGGTCCGCAAGCACATCAAGGTGGAGCCGCAGCGCTGGTTCTACTGGGCGGACAAGCTGGGCCTGCTGGTGTGGCAGGACATGCCGTCGATGGACACCGGCAAGGTCCCGGACGGGCCGGCCCGCACCCAGTGGGAGGCGGAGTACCGGAACATCATCGACCAGCACCGCAGTTCGCCCTCGGTGGTCATGTGGGTCAACCAGAACGAGGGCTGGGGGCAGTACGACCAGGCCCGGATCGCCGACGAGGTCAAGGCCCAGGACCCCTCGCGCCTCGTCAACAACATGAGCGGGGTCAACTGCTGCGGCTCGGTCGACGGCGGCAACGGCGACGTGGTGGACAACCACATCTACGTCGGCCCCGGGAACACCGCGCCGAGCGCCACCCGGGCGGCCGTGCTGGGCGAGTTCGGCGGGCTGGGGTACAAGGTGCCGGGCCACGAGTGGTATCCGGGCGGCGGCTTCAGCTACGAGGACCAGCCGAGCATCGCGGCCCTCAACAACCGGTTCGTCGGCCTCCTGGACTCCATCCGCATCGGCCAACTCCCCGCCGGGCTCTCCGCGTCGGTCTACACGGAGATCACGGACGTCGAGAACGAGGCGAACGGGCTGCTGACGTACGACCGCCAGGTCGTGAAGGTGGACACCGCCCGGGTCAAGGCCGCCAACCAGGCCCTCATCCAGGCGTCCCGCAACCCCGCTCCCCCGGTGAACCTCCCCACCGGGCAGAACAGGTCGCTGCGGGTCACCACCCCCGGGCACACCACGAAGCACCTGCGCCACTACGACGGCCTGGCCTCCACCGAGGTGGTGAACAGCGGGAGTCCGGCCGTGCTGAAGGCGGACGCCACCTGGAAGATCGTCGCCGGGCTCGCCAACGGCAACTGCTACTCCTTCGAGTCCAGGAACTACCCCGGCGAGTTCCTCCGCCACCGCGAGTTCCGGGTGCGCCGTGACGCCAACGACAACTCCGCGCTGTTCAAGGCGGATGCCACCTGGTGCGCGGTCGCGGGGAACGGCGGGGTGCGGTTCACCAGCGCCAATCTGCCCGGAAGCTATCTGCGCCACATCGGCTCCGAGGTGTGGCTCGCCACGCCCGGCGGCAAGCAGCCCTTCGACAGCCCGGCGCTGTTCACCGAGGACACGACGTGGGCGGTGGACGCGCCGTGGGCGCCGTGACCTGACGAGGAGGCACGGGCAGGGGCCCGGCGGCGGCGGAGAGTGTTCTCTC
>NZ_JBHXPF010000117.1:0-4739 GCF_042718715.1 Streptomyces sp. NPDC058576
CCCCAGACCCCCGCTGCACAATAGCCCCAGGGGCTGTTGGTTCGGGCACCCGCTGCTCAATCGCCGGAGGGGCTTGAGGAGATCGCCGCGGAGGCGGAAACGCAAGGGCGGGGCCCAACCAGCAGGCCCCGCCCAGCACGCACCGCTCAGCGCCACCTCAGCGCCGAGCCACACCCTCCGCCCGAGCCGCCGCAGCGACCGCCGCGGTGACCGCCGGGGCGACCCGCTCGTCGAACGGCGACGGGATCACGTAGTCGGCGGCCAGCTCGTCGCCCACCACGTCGGCCAGCGCGTTCGCCGCGGCGATCTTCATGCCCTCGGTGATGCGGGAGGCCCGGACCTGGAGCGCGCCCGCGAAGATGCCCGGGAACGCCAGCACGTTGTTGATCTGGTTCGGGAAGTCCGAACGGCCGGTCGCCACGACGGCCGCGTACTTGTGCGCGACCTCCGGGTGGACCTCCGGGTTCGGGTTGGCCATCGCGAAGACGTACGCACCGGGCGCCATCGAGGCCACCGCCGCCTCCGGGACCGTACCGCCGGAGACGCCGATGAAGACGTCCGCACCGGCGAGCGCCTGCTCCAGGGAACCGGAGATCCCGGCCCGGTTGGTCAGCTCCGCCAGTTCGCGCTTGACCTCGGTGAGGTCGTCGCGATCACGGCTGACGATGCCCTTGCGGTCGGCCACCGCGATGTCGCCGATCCCCGCCTCCAGCAGGAACTTGGCGATGGCCACGCCCGCCGCGCCCGCACCGGAGATGACACCGCGCAGATCGCCCAGCGTCCGCCCGGAGAGCTTCGCGGCGTTGCGCAGGGCGGCGAGGGTGACGACCGCGGTGCCGTGCTGGTCGTCGTGGAAGACCGGGATGTCCAGCCGCTCCTGGAGCTTGCGCTCGATCTCGAAGCAGCGGGGCGCCGAGATGTCCTCCAGGTTGACCCCGCCGAAGGAGGGGGCGAGCCGGACGACGGTGTCGACGATCTCGTCGGCGTCGGTCGTCGCGAGCGCGATCGGCACCGCGTCGACGCCGCCGAACTGCTTGAAGAGGATGGCCTTGCCCTCCATCACGGGGAGGGACGCCTCGGGCCCGATGTCGCCGAGGCCGAGCACGGCGGTGCCGTCCGTCACGACGGCCACGACCTGGGACTTCCAGGTGTAGTCGTGGACGAGCTCGGGGTTGGCGGCGATGGCGCTGCACACTTTGGCCACACCGGGCGTGTACGCCAGGGAAAGGTCGTCCTTGTCCCGGATCGGGACGGTGGCCTGCACGGCCATCTTCCCGCCCCGGTGGAGGGCGAAGGCCGGATCGAAGGGCTCGTCGGCCCCGGTGTCCGCTGCGCTCGTGCGCTGGATGCCACTGTCGGTGGTGCTGTCGCTGCGAGGATTGACGATCTCCGCTGCCATGGTGTTGACCCCTTAAGTCTTCATCGTTTGAGGGTGGCCACTCCTGGTTGAGGAGGGGTGGGCGGGCACCGCGTACGCGCCCTGCACCGAGCGGGTTGACCCGCCCCGGCAGGGAAGAGGTACATACGCGCGGGCGCGCCGCACACGCGCCCTGAGCCCCGGATGAGGGGTGTAAACGTCTTTCTTACCGGACGGACGGGGTTACGGACGAGTCCATATCGACGCGGTGACGTGACTCATAGTCGAATATCTGGACAAGTCGGCAAACCGGCATAAATGCCATCCACCAGACGAGACGTGCCGAAGATTCTCCGGCGAGGGGAATGAATCCCCACAGAAGGTCCGGTCCCGAGGTACCGGCCGTTGATGTTCGGGGGTCGCCCGTTATCCGATTTTGACATGGCAGGACCCCTGAATGGGCCAGTCCGAATGGCAGGATGCCGTCATCACACAAGGTGGCGACACTCGAAGGTGCGTGCCAAGCCGCCCACCAGCACCTCACCCTCACCTGCCGGAGGATCCCGACATGACCGCAAGCATCACGCGTCGTACGACCGCGAAGTCCCGGATTGCGGCGATCGGCGCCATCGCGGTCGCCGGCTCCCTGCTGCTCACCGCCTGTGGCGACCAGACCGACAGCGCGTCCCAGGAGAGCGGCAGCGGCAAGGAGACCAAGAGCGGTGCGCCGCTGTTCTCCAAGCTGCCGGAGAAGTACCAGAAGTCCGGTGTCATCAAGGTCGGCACGAATGCCGAGTACGCCCCGATGGAGTCCGTGGAGAACGGGAAGATCGTGGGTGTCGACCCCGATCTGGCCGACGCTCTCGGCAAGCAGCTCGGCGTGAAGTTCGAGTTCACCTCGGGTTCCTTCGACGGTCTGATCACCGCCCTGAACTCCGGCCGCCACGACATCGCCATGTCGTCCATCACGGACAACAAGCAGCGCCAGGAGGGCCTGGACGACTCCGGCAAGAAGCTGGGCGAGGGCGTCGACTTCGTCGACTACTTCCTCGCCGGTACCGCCGTGTACACGAAGAAGGGCAACCCGGAGAAGATCAACTCCATCGAGGACCTCTGCGGGAAGGCCGCCGCCGTGCAGCGCGGCACCACGTACGAGGAGGCCCTCAAGAAGCAGTCGAAGGCCTGTACGGACGGTGGCGAGAAGGCCGTCAAGATCGAGTCGTTCGAGAACGACACCGAGGCCCAGACCCGCGTCAAGTCCGGCGGTGCGGTCGCCGGGGTCAACGACTACCCGGTCGCGGTCGACCTGGCCCGCAAGGCCGACGGCGGCAACGCGTTCGAGGTCGTGGGCGAGCAGGTCGACGCCGGCCCGTTCGGCATCGCCGTCAAGAAGACCAACACCGGGCTGCGCGACGCCCTGAAGGAGGCCGTCGACGCGATCATCGCCGACGGTTCGTACCAGAAGGTCCTCGACAAGTGGGGCGCCGGTACGGGAGCGATCGACAAGGCCGCCGTCAACGGCGGCAAGTGACCGGACGCTTCACCGAAGGGCAGTCACGATGACTGACAAGTTCGACAAGACGCCCGCCGCCTCACCGGCCGGCCAGGTGTCCGTCTCCAAGGCCGCCACCACGGCCCCGGAGAAGATCAAGGCCATTCCCGTCCGCCATGTCGGCCGTTGGATCAGCGGCGTCGTGGTCATCGGCCTCCTCGTCGCCCTCGGGTACGCCTTCTCGCAGGGCAACATCCAGTGGCAGGCCGTCGGCGACAAGCTGTTCGACAGCACCGTCGTCGCCGGTGCGGGCCGCACCCTGCTGATCAGCGTCCTCGCGATGGTCCTCGGCGTGATCCTCGGCGTCGTGCTCGCCGTGATGCGGCTGTCGAAGAACCCGGTCACCAGCTGGGTGGCCTGGCTGTACATCTGGTTCTTCCGGGGTACCCCGGTCTACGTACAGCTGCTGCTCTGGTTCAACCTGGCGCTGATCTTCCCCGTCCTGAACATCCCGTTCATCTACAAGGACGAGATGACGGACGTCATGACCCCGTTCATGTGCGCCCTGCTGGGGCTCGCGCTGAACGAGGCCGCCTACATGGCGGAGATCTGCCGCGCCGGCATCCAGTCGGTCGACGAGGGCCAGACCGAGGCGTCGCACGCACTCGGCATGACCCAGGCGAAGACCATGCGCCGCGTGGTCCTCCCGCAGGCGCTGCGGGTGATCATCCCGCCGACCGGCAACGAGTTCATCAACATGCTGAAGACCTCCTCGCTGGTCTACGCGGTGACGTACAACGAGCTGCTCCGCTCCACCTCGCAGATCGGCTCCACGTCGTACGCGGTGATGGAGATGCTGTTCGTCGCGTCCATCTGGTACATCGTGATGACCAGCGTGTTCAGCGTCGGCCAGTACTACCTGGAGCGCCGCTTCGCCCGCGGCTCGCTGCGCTCGCTGCCGCTCACGCCGCTGCAGCGCGTCAAGGTCAACCTCGCCTCGTTCAGCAACCGGCCCTCCGGAGGTGTCTCCGCATGACCACCCCCATGGTGAAGGCCGAGGGCGTCCACAAGTCCTTCGGCGCCGCCCACATCCTCAAGGGCATCGACCTGGAGGTCGCCCCGCGTGAGGTGTTCTGCCTCGTCGGCCCGTCCGGCTCCGGCAAGTCGACCTTCCTGCGGTGCATCAACCACCTGGAGCAGATCAACGCCGGCCGTCTCTCGGTCGACGGCGAGCTGGTCGGCTACCGGCAGAAGGGCGACAAGCTCTACGAGCTGAAGGACAGCGAGGTCGCCCTCCAGCGCCGGGACATCGGCATGGTGTTCCAGCGGTTCAACCTGTTCCCGCACATGACGGCCATCGAGAACGTCATGGAGGCGCCGATCCAGGTCAAGGGCGAGGCCAAGGCCGTGGCCCGGGCCCGTGCCGAGAAGCTGCTGGACCGGGTGGGCCTCGCCGACAAGACGAAGAACTATCCCACCCAGCTCTCCGGCGGTCAGCAGCAGCGCGTGGCCATCGCCCGCGCGCTGGCGATGGAGCCGAAGCTGATGCTCTTCGACGAGCCGACCTCGGCGCTCGACCCGGAGCTGGTCGGTGACGTCCTGGACGTCATGCGGGGCCTCGCCGAGGACGGCATGACGATGATCGTCGTCACCCACGAGATGGGCTTCGCCCGCGAGGTGGGCGACGCGCTGGTCTTCATGGACGACGGCGTGGTGGTCGAGTCGGGCCACCCGCGCGACGTGCTGAGCAACCCGCAGCAGGACCGGACGAAGTCGTTCCTGTCGAAGGTGCTGTAGCTCTCCGGGGCCCGTCGCACACGGGAGGGGGGGGGGGGCCCCGGGCCCGACCCCCCACCCCCGCGGCCGCGGCGGCAGCCCCGCGGCCGCACC
>NZ_JBHXPF010000117.1:4749-6282 GCF_042718715.1 Streptomyces sp. NPDC058576
TTTTTTTGTTGGTGTTTTTGCTCGGGGGCCCCCGGCCCCCGGGGGGGGGGGGCCCGCACCCCGTCCCACCCCCCCCTCCCGCGCGTCCGCGGCCTCAGCCCTTCGGCAGCACCTCCGGGCCGGTCAGCAGGCCCTTCAGCTGCTGCCGGGAGAGCGGCGGCTCCGGCAGCAGGGGCCCCTGGGTGCCGGAGCCCTCGAAGCCGGTGCTGGAGCGTACGAGGAACTGCGAGCCGTCCTGCTGGGTGAGGCGGCCGACCAGTTCGGGCCCCCAGCCGACGTTGTCGTCGCCCTCGTAGTCCATCGAGTCGTGCCACGTCGTCAGCGTCCGGCCGTCCGGAAGCACTTCCCGGACGCAGTCGGCACGGGCCGGCTCCTGGCCGACCCGGACGCACAGGTCCTCGGCCGGATCGGCCGGGCGGCCCGTCTTCCGCTCCACCGCCTCCCGGCTCGCCAGAGTGAGCACGAGGTAGCCCACACCGCCGTCCCTGCGGAACGCGTAGTGCCCGTCCAGCGGCCCGAGGTACGTGGCACGGGCCTGTTCGGGCGTCGCGTTCTTGATGAGCGCGGCGAGGGAGACCTCCTCGATCTCCCCCACATCTCCCGGCAGGAGCGCCGCCAGCCGTTCGGCCTTCGTGGGCGCGGGGGCCGACGCCGTCGGGGAGCCGGACGGGCCGGGGGACGCCACCGTGGTGTGCGCGGGGTCCGCGTCGCCGCCCGTCCGGGGCAGGGCGAACGCCCCGGCGGCGACCACGGTGAGGGCGGCCGCCGAGACGACGGCCCGGCGGCGCCGGCGGACCCGGGCCGCCCTGGCGTACACCGACGCCGTGGAGAACGCGGGCTTCCCCGCCCCCTCGGCGGCACGGTCGAGCAGTTCACGGACGTCGTTCATACCCATTCCTCCACCATCCCGGTGCGCAGCGCTGCCAGGCCCCGAGCCGTGTGGCTCTTGACCGTGTTCGTCCTCATCCCGAGCGCTTCGGCCGTGGCCTCCACGCTCAGGTCCTCCCAGTAGCGGAGCACCAGCACCGCCCGCTGCCTGGCCGTGAGCCGGGCGAGCGCCGCCCTGACGACCAGCCCGGTATCCGTGTCGCCCGCGTCCTCCGGGCGGTCGGGCAGTTCGCCGTACGCCCGCTCCCGCCGCCAGAACCTCCGGCGGCTCGCGATGAACGTGTTGACCAGCGTCCTGCGGGCGTACGCCTCGATGTTGTCGAGCCCGCCGTGCCGTCGGCCGCCGAGGACGACCTTGACCAGTGCGCTCTGTACGAGGTCCTCGGCCTCGTGCCGGTCTCCACAGAGCAGATAGGCGCTGCGGAACAGCGCGGCGCGTCTGCCCTCCACGAAGTCGTGCAGCGCCGCGTCGTCATCGGCCCGCATTCCGCCGCCTTCCCGGGATCGGCATCGCCCCGCCCCTTCTCTCCCCGTCTCCTCGGCCCGCGCAGGCGGACCGTCTCACCCTTCCAGTGCGCCGGGGGGCCGGGCAGGTTGCGGACAGCGGCGAAGAGGGAGGGGCGGTACGGGCTCGATGGCCCGTAC
>NZ_JBHXPF010000118.1:0-5722 GCF_042718715.1 Streptomyces sp. NPDC058576
GGCCCCGACCGTGGTCGGGGCCTTCGGCATGCGGGGGCGAGCACCGTGCGGGGGCCGGGCGGCACGCGGGGTCGAGGAGGTCAGCCCACCCAGCAGCGCGTCACGGTGTCGTCCTCGACCTGGAAGTTGATCCGTCCGTGGCGGAACTCCATGGTCAGGAACGTGCCCGGGGGAACGGCCCGGACCGTGTCCCAGCCGCGGCTCCTGGCCTGCCGGTCCGCGGCGTCGGCGGCGAGGCCGACGTACGACTCGGTGGCGTCGTCCGGCTGTGCTGGAGGGGTCGGTAGAGATGCCATGCCCTCACCGTAGGCGGCCCCGGACCGTGACGGAAGGCGGGGCCGCCCGGGCGTTCCGCTGCATCTCCACATGCCGTGCCGGTCACGCTTGTGTCACAGGATCCCCACACGCGTATACGGGGGCCTATTCACCCGAACGGACCGGAAGGAAGCGGCGGCGCACAATATCGGGACCCGCCGTTCACGGGCGCGAGCGGGCGTCGACAGCCTTCCGGAATCACTGGGATGACCTGCTTCTTTTCACATCGGCGGCGCGTGTCGCCCGAATGGCCGGACACCGGAATTTCCCGCCCGCTTAAACCGGCCTTTCCTTTCCGTACGTTTCCCTCACGCCCGCCCGCGGGACGGGGTGGGAGTGTCTGTCCCCCGGGCCGGAGTGGCGCCGGAGTGTCATGGTCCGTCGAGCGCACGCGTGAGCCGGTCTCTCGCCTCCCGTATGACCTCGGTGAGCTCGGGAGGCTCGACGACCTCGAAATCGATGCCCATCATCAGCACGTGGATCACCAGCACGGTGAGGTCCGGCGCGCCCGCGGTCAGTCGGCAGGTGTCCGCGTCCACGGCCTCCAGGACCCCGGCGGACGGCGACACCCGCTGGGCCGCCTCCGCCAGCGGGGCCTTCAGCAGGATCACGGCCCGGGCCGCGTAGGCGGAGACCGCGACGCCCCGCGAGACGTACGCCGCCAGGTCCTCCGCGGGCGGGGTGCGCGGGGTGAAGCGGGGGCCGTGGGGCGGGGTCGGGGTGATCCGGTCCACCCGGAAGGTGCGCCAGTCCGCCCGCTCCAGGTCCCAGGCCACCAGGTACCAGCGGCGCTCGGTGCAGACGAGCCGGTGCGGTTCGACCGTACGGCGCGAGAGCTCCCCGTCGTGGGTGCGGTAGGCGAACCGGAGCCGTTCGGCGTCCCGGCACGCCCCGGCCAGCTCGGTGAGCAGGCCGGGATCGACCGCGGAGGCGTCCGGGCCGCGCAGCATCGGCACCGTGAACGCGCCCAGCGCGCTCACCCTGCGGCGCAGCCGGTTCGGCAGCACCTGTTCGAGCTTGGCCAGCGCGCGTACGGAGGTCTCGCCGATGCCCTCGACGCCGTGTCCTGCGGCCGTGCGCAGGCCGACCGCGACCGCGACGGCCTCCTCGTCGTCCAGCAGCAGCGGCGGCAGCTCGGCGCCCGCCCCGAGCTGGTAGCCGCCGCCGGTGCCCCGGCCGGCGTTCACCGGGTAGCCCAGGTCGCGCAGCTTGTCGACGTCCCGGCGCACGGTGCGCGGGGTGACCCCGAGCCGGTCGGCCAGATCGGCGCCGGACCAGTCGCGGCGGGCCTGGAGCAGTGAGAGCAGGCGCAGCAGTCGTGCCGAGGTCTCCAACATGCGGGCGAGTCTGCCAGGGGTTGCGGACAGTTTCCGTCCGCAACCCCGTCGCTCAGCGGTCGGCGGCTCCTGGCTCCAGGCGCAGGCAGAGATCGTTGTCGGCGGTGTAGCAAGGGGTGGCGAGCACCCCGGGGGCCGCCGGGCGGCCCGGGTAGACGAAGGACTTGTTGCGGGACCAGACGTCGTCGAGGATCCGGGAGATCCTGACCCCGTCCGCACCCGCCGCCGGGACCAGCCACAGCTGCCAGAGCTGCGCCTCGGGCACCGGCCCGGTGGCGGGCGGGGCGTAGGGCAGGGTGCAGGCGAAGGCGCCGGACGGCCCGTCGGCGGAGGTGAGCGGGAAGCTGTGCACCCGGGCCGGGTCCCCCGGCAGCCGCGCCTCCACGGCGGCCCCCTCCCCCGCGACGACGCCGTACAGCACGCCCTCGACCGTCATGCCGTCCGGGCCCACGACGACGGCTCCCGCCTCGGCGTGCGGGGCACGGACCCAGCAGCGCACGGCGAGCCGGCCGTCGGCGGTCGGGTAGGGCACCCGGGCGCTGACGCTCGCGGTTCCGGTGTCCGGGCTGCGGTCGACGAGGGCGCGCAGGTCCCGCAGCCCCGGCTCGACGACCGCCTCGGCACGCTCGGATCCGGGCTCCTCGACATAGGCGTCCCAGCGGCCCTCGGCCAGTTCGGCGGCGGCCGGGAGCACCGCCCGCAGCCGCCCGGGCCCTGACCTGCTGAGCGGTACCCGCACCGCGCCGCCGAGCTTGCGGCCCGCCGCGCCCCGACGCCGCAGGAGCAGCACGGCATCGGGGCCGGGGGCCGGGGCGGTCAGGTCGAAGGTCAGCGTTCCGGACCGGTCGGCGGCGCAGTCGGCCCGTACGGCGGTGGCACTCATGAGGTCCTCCCCTTGCGGAGCATGTCGGCGGCCTTGTAGCGCAGGGAGTAGGCCCCGTCGAGGACGCTGCCCCGCGTGCGGTGCAGCGCGGTGCGCAGGGCGCCGTGCCCGTGCCCCTGGGCGCCGCGCGCGACGAGTTCGGCGAACAGGCTCTCGTGGCGCTCGGCGATCCGCGCCGGGTCGAAGCGGGCCGAGGCCTTCAGCGCGGCCCCGCCCATCCGGTGGCGCAGTTCGTCGTCCTCGATCAGCTGGAGCAGCGCGGCCGCGATCGCGTCCGGGTCGCCGACCGGAACCAGGCGGCCGTCGACGCCGTCCTCGACGATCTCCGCCGGTCCGTGCGGGCAGTCGGTGGCGACGACCGGCAGCCCGCCGCGCATCGCCTCGACGATCGTCATGCCGAAGGACTCACGGTCCGAAGTGACGGCGGCGACAGACCCCTTGGGCCATTCGGCCTCCATCGGGTTGGCCGAGCCCATCAGGAACACGTGGTTGTGCAGGCCGAGTTCGTCGATGAGGGTGCGCAGCGCGCTCTGTTCGTTGCCGGTGGCGTCCCCGCCGCCGTAGATGCGCAGCCGCCAGTCGGGGCGGGCCGCGGACACCCGGGCGAAGGCCCGCACCAGGAGGTCGTAGCGCTTGACCCGGTGCAGCCGGCCCGCAGCGACCACCCACTTCAGGTCGCCGCCCGCGGGCGGACAGGCGGGCTCGGGGACGGCGTTGGGGATGGCCTCGATCCGCAGGCCCGGCAGCTTCAGCCGGTCGCGGTAGTCGTCCGCGTCGGCGCGGGTGACCGTGGTGAGCGCGTCGAGCAGCGTGTAGCGGTGGGCGATCTCGCGGCGCAGCCGGTAGCCGTGGCTGTCGAGCGTCAGATGCTCCTGCCCGACGCGCACCGGTCCGCGGCGGGTCTGCCGGCTGAGGTGCACGTTCAGACCGGGGCGGGTGCCGACGACCACGTCCGCCTCGATCCCCTGGAGATGGGCCGCGATCCGGGCGTCGGTGAGCCTGCTGTACTGCTTGTGCCTGCTGTCGCCGCGCGGGAACACGGCAGCGGGCCGGGCGTGTTCGGCGTCCTCGCCGTCGTAGGTCGCGCTCTTCTTCCGCAGGTCGACGAGGTGGCGCATCGTCACGCCGTCGGAGGCGCCGAGGACCGGGTCGTCACGGTGCCGGAAGACGGACACGATCTCGACGTCGTGCTGCTCGGCGAGCGTACGCGCGAGCGTGAACGTCGTCCGGATCGTTCCTCCGATTCCGTAGGCATTGTGCAGAAGAAAAGAAATATGCATGGTGTCGCTGTTTCCCCTGTCGACCTGGCTGTGTCAAGACTGTACGTCCCGGACGATTTCCGCCCGAAATGCGCCGGGAAATCCCGGAGCGCCCGCGAGCTCGCGCGCGGAATCCCCGGTTCCGTCACCACACCGCCGCTGACCTGCGGGTTCCGGAAGATGCTCATCCGTTTGACCGCGGGGACCGGAAGTGGCCGGACCGCGTCCGCGGGCCCGCCGGTGCGGTAAACCGGCGTCTGCCCGCCACCCGTTCGCCAACGCTTTCCTTCGAGCTTGACGTAGGAAAATGCCGGGAGGTTGCCTGCGTCCCGGTAAAACTTCCGGGCGGGACGCAGGCGGGATTACGCCGGCCGGGCGACGGCCGCACGCCGGCCGCCAGAAAAGCCGCACGCCAGGCGCCAGGGAAGCCGCACGCCTGCCGCGAGGCAGCCGTACGTCGACTGCTCGACGTACCGATGTGTCGACCTGTTCCGCACTTCCGTCCGCCCGGGTGCGTGACCCCGGCCACGGATCCCGCGTTGTCTCTTCATGAGCCGGGAACCACCCGGCCCACGCACCGAGTTCGAGGAGCCCCCGTGCCGCGCATGCTCGACGTCAGTCAGGACGTACGCGCCGAGATCGGCGACGACGAGGCCGACCGGCTGCTCGTCGGCGACAACGCCCCGGGCAGTTACGACTGCACCTCCTGCCGGACCCCCGGCGACTCCGACCAGGAACGCACCAGCACGGTCCTGTTCATCGGCGACGAGACCGCAGTCCTCGCGTTCGCCCACGCGACGTGCATCCCCTCGCAGGTCGTCAAGGTCGCGGAGGACCAGCTCCAGGGCGCGGTGCGCAGCATCACCGGCAGCGAGCAGAAGAATACGGAGGGGCTCATGCCCGAACAGGCCGTCCTCGGCATCACCAGCGGACTCGTCCTCATCGAGGACGATCTGCGCCCGGCCCTGGTCGTCGAACCGACCGGCCCGGTCGCCCGGCCCGGCACCGACGGCAGCGGGGGCGACGAGTTCCTCCAGCTGCTGCTGGAGCAGGGCTTCTGCCCCGCCCCCGACATGAACCGGCTGCCGGAGGTCCTCGCGGGCTGGTCCGTGCTGCTGGCGGTGGGTCAGCTGCACGCCGTGCTGCAGCCGAGCGCCGGGGGCGGCAATCCGGTCGCCTGGTGGCAGGCCCACCAGCCGCTCCAGGTGACCGACGGCTGGCGGGCCGCGGTCAACAAGTCCCAGACGGTGCTCGTCTTCGCCGCCCCGGCCGGCACCATCGGCCAGCAGCCGCGCGAGGACCTGCTCCGGGACGCGCTGGAGAAGGCCGCGGTCAACGGGGTCCTGGTCGCCGCCTCGATGCCGCTGGCCGGGACCTGAGCGTGTCCGCCCAGCTCGGACACCCCCGCCGAACAGCGATTTCTCCGGCGGGGCCGCATCCGACGGGCGGTGAGGTCGTTGGCACCTACGTGCACTCATACGACTCCTCCCGCCAGCATCAGAGTCAGATCCCTGCCATGCGTCCTTCGCAGGATCCGTCGGGGGCCGTGTCCCCCACCCCGATCTACGACGCGCTGTACTCCGAGTACCGGCGCTCGTTCCGGGCGTTGCCGGGCGACCGGAGCGGCGAGGAGAATCTCGGCTTCGCGGCCTTCGGCGCCGGCCTCTTCGCCTCCAGGAGCCCGCTGAGCGGTCACCCCGCACCCGCCGGGCCCGGCGGCCACCACGGCCACAGCGGGAGCGGCGGGCAGAGCCAGCACACCGGCAGCCTCGGCTCCTGGCAGCGGGTCGGGCGGCACGCGGGTCGGCCCCGGCCCGCGGCACTCCCGCCGGGGTCACGGGACTCCTGAGCCCCGGACGCCCGAGGCCCGCACGGAGCAGGACCGCACGACGAAGCCCTGGACCGCTCGCGCGAGAGCGGTCCAGGGG
>NZ_JBHXPF010000119.1:0-5465 GCF_042718715.1 Streptomyces sp. NPDC058576
AGCAGGGCCGGAGACCGGCCCCGCTCGCCCGCCGAAGGGGTCGGCTCCCGGCGCAGCCGGTCCAGGGTGCGTGCGATGTACAGGCCCGGTACGAGCGAGAGTTCCGCGAGCGGCTCCCCCGCCACGCTCAGGACCGTCTCCCGCCGGCCGGTGCGGTAGGCGCCGGCGGGGACGAGGGCGTCGATGAAGGGGAGGGCCCCGTCCGGTGCGGCCCGCATCAGTAAGCGCCCGTGATGACGGGAACACCGGTGAAGGCTTCGAGCGGGCGGACGTCCGCCACGGAGTGTCCGACCGCGTCCGGCGGCGCGGTCACCCGCCGGGCCAGGTCGCGCTCGCGGTTGTTGGGCAGCAGGGCCGACTTGCTGACGTGGTGCATGACGACCTGGCCCGTCTCCCCGACGGCGGCCGGCTTGCCGCTCCCGGGGTCGACCACCGTGTAGGTGACGTGCGGCGACGGCGAGTCGAACGCGGAGTCGCCGTCCTCGGTGGTCACCCGCTCGAAGGCGGCTCCCAGCGCCATCGTGCTGCCGTAGAGCCCGAACAGCGGGATCCCGGGGAAGACCTCGCCCCGCAGCAGGTCCCGGGTGTCCCGGTCCATGCTCGTCCCGCACCAGGTGATGACCTCCACCTGGTCCCGTACGAGGTCGACCAGCCTCTCGTCGCGCGCCAGCCGCTCCAGTACGGGCGGGGGCGCCTGGAGGGCCCCGGTCCGCTGGCTGCGGAGCACGTCGGCCGCCTGGGCGAGCACATGGTCCAGGTACCGGTCGGCCTCCTCGCCGCGCCCCTCCCGCAGACAGCGGCGTACCCAGCGGGGGTCGAAGTCGACGGCGAAGCGGAAGCCGCCCCGGCGGCGGGCGTGCTGGCCGGTGAGTTCGGCGTAGTCGTGCGGCCCGCTCGGGCCGAGCGACAGCCAGTTCGCCCCGTGCGGATAGCCCCGCGCGTCCATGGCGCGCAGGGCGTTCGCCATCTCGCGTTCCATCCAGTCGGCCAGATACAGCACCCGTTTGGGGATTCCGGTGGTGCCACCGCTCTCGAAGACCCCGATCACCTCGGCGGTCCCCCCGTAGCCCCGGGGCAGCAGGTCCTCCACCGGGGCGTACCGCAGGTCGTCGACGACCTGCGGGAACAGCAGCAGATCCGCCATCGTGCGGATGTCGTGACGCGGGTCGAAGTCCAGGCTCTCCCGCCGCCGCAGCCAGAACGGCGTGCCGGTCTCCGGGGAGAAGTGCCACTGCATGGCCGCCCTGACCAGGTCGTCCGGGTCCACGTCCGCGTCGACCGGAGCGTCCAGGACCGCCAGCGCTTCCGCCGTCTTCATCCTGCCTCCTCCCATCCGCCGTGAGGTGCTGATACGTACTCGGGTGCTGGTGCCGGGTGCGGCCGGTTCACCGCAGCGTGATCCCGGCAGCGGTGACGGCGCGCAGGAACTCGCCGCGCTCGACCGCGTCGGCCACCAGCTCCAGTTCGTCCGACATGTACCGGTCGCGGTCGAGGGTCGGGGCGATGGCGCGCACGGCGTCGTACGCCGCCTTGCCGGCGGTGCTGAGCTTTCCGTAGCAGTCGTTCAGGTCCACGGCCTGGGCCGCCGCCAGGAACTCCACCGCGAGGATCTTGGTGTTGTTGGAGAGCACCCGCCGGGCGTTCCGCGCGGCGATCAGGCCCATGCTGACGATGTCCTGGTTGTCGCCGTTGGACGGGACGCTCTGGGTGCTGGCCGGGGCGATGGTCCGGTTCTCCGCGACCAGCGCGGTGGCCGGGTACTGGGCGCCGGCGAAGCCGCTGTTGAGACCGGGCTCCCCGGCGACGAGGAACTCCGGGAGGCCGTAGTTCAGGTGCCGGTTGAGCAGCCGGTTGGTCTGGCGCTCGGAGAGCACCCCGAGCTGGGTGAGGGCGATCGTGGTGAAGTCCATGGCGAACGCGACGGGCTGACCGTGGTAGTTGCCGCCGTGGAAGACTTCCTGACCGGGGAAGAACAGCGGGTTGTCGGTGGCGGAGTTGAGCTCCGTGCCCAGCGTGCTCGCCGCGTGCCGCAGGGTGTCGCGCACCGCGCCGAGCACCTGGGGGATGGCCCGCAGCGTGTACGCCTTCTGGAGGTAGACGTCGGTGCGGGTCACGTCGTCGCCCGACCGCTTGCTCTCCACCTCGCCGCGGATCTCGGCGTGGGACACGGCCAGCCGGCTGTCGGCGAGCAGGGTGCGCAGGTTGGCCGCCGAGTCGATCTGTCCCCGGTGCGGGCGCGCCAGTTCGTGGCCCTCGGCGAGGAACGGGCTGGTGGAGCACTTCAGGGCCTCCAGCAGCAGGGCGGAGACGATCTCCGCCTGGTGGAGCTGGTCGAGGGCGCGGCCGACCACGAGCGACCCCAGACCGGTCATCCCGGAGGTGCCGTTGATCAGCGCGAGGCCTTCCTTGAAGCGCATTTCCAGGGGCTCGATGCCCCGCTCGCGCAGCACCTCGCCGGTCGGGACCCGGACGCCGTCGCGGAGTACGTACCCCTCGCCGATCACGGTGATGGCGATGTGCGACAGCGTGGCGAGGTCGCCACTGGCGCCGAGCGAGCCGATCTCGGGGATCGCCGGGATGATGCCCTCGTTGAGGTAGAGGGCCAGCCGCTCCAGGACCTCGGGCCGCACCGCGGAGTAGCCGCGCGCGAGGGCGTTGAGCCGGGCGGCGAGTATCGCGCGGGCCTCGTCCTCGGCGAACAGCGGGCCGACGCCGGCGCTGTGGCTGCGGATCAGGTTCGTCTGCAGCTCCACCTCCTTGGAGGGCTCCACCTGCATGTAGATCATCTCGCCGTAGCCGGTGGTCACCCCGTACACCGACGCGCCCTGGCGGACGATGTCCTCGAACTGCTTCCGGCTGGCCGCCGCCTTGTCCAGCACCTCGGGGCTCACCGTGACAGGGGTGTGCTGCTCGGCGACGGAGCGGACGTCGTCGAGGCCGAGGTTCTCCCCGTCGAAGGTGATGCTCGCCGTCGTGGTGTCGATCGTGGTCATGATGGCTGTCTCCTCGTGTCGGCCGGGCCCGGTGACGCAATGCGCCGCACCGGGTTCCGGCTTTTTTCGTTGCTCGGCGATTCGACCACCGGGGCGTCCGGTGTCGATACGCCCGCAGGGACAGCGCGGAATGTACTTCGGGGCATACCGAAACGGATGAATGGCTGTCCCGTGACGACTCGGGGGCGTATTCAGCTGCCCGGAAGGCGATCGGACGACGCGCTCCGAACTCGCCGTCGGACCTCTCTGACCAGCACGGACACCTCGTCGTCCCGGCGCTGCCGGACGTGGCCGGCGAAAGGACGGCCGCTCTCTCCTTGTTGTCGCGGAATCGGACTCGGGTAATTCTTTTCCCCATCGCACCCGGAGAGCGATCCCGACAAGGAGGGACAGGGAATGAAGCCCCAGACGAACGATCGTTTCAGCAGCGACGCCCGAATCGACGACATCATGCACAGCATGCGTGTGAACGGCTACGCCGTTGTCGAGGATGTGCTTCCGCACGAGACGGTGGACGCCCTGCTGGGCGAGATGACGCCCTATATCGACGCCACGCCGTTCGGCCCGGACGCATTCGCCGGCCAGCGGACCAAGCGCACGGGAAGCGCCGTCGCCCGCTCGGCGGCCGTCCGCGATCTGATCGTGCACCCGCTGATCAAGGCGATAGCGGGGGAAGTGCTCGCTTCCTCCACCGAGTTCCAGCTGTCGCAGACCCAGCTCATCAGCGCCCACCCGGGCTCGGTGGCGCAGAAGCCCCACAAGGACGAACTCGTCTGGGACTTCTTCCCCTTCGCGGCCGACCACCATGTGATGTGCCAGTTCTTCTGGGCGCTCACCGACTTCACCGAAGAGAACGGCGCCACCCGGGTGGCGCCCGGCAGCGACACGATCGACCCCTCGGAGATCACGGAGGCGGACACCCTCCCCGTCGAGATGCGCAAGGGATCGGTCTTCGTCTTCAACGGCAAGGTGGTGCACGGCGGTGGGACCAACCGCTCGGACCAGGTGCGACAGGGCCTGATCACGAGCTACTGCTCCGGCTGGGTCCGGCAGGAGGAGAACCAGTACCTCGTCGCCCCGCCGGAGGTCGCCCGGACGTTCTCCGAGGACGTCCTCAGGATGATCGGCTACCAGCAGGGCTGCTTCGCCATGGGGTACGCCGGGGACATCGAGGAGCCGATGGACGTCCTCTTCGGCCGCCGGGCGGGCAGCCCGATCGTGCCGTCGGAGGCCACGCGGAGCGCCGCCAACGAGAGGGCGCGCCAGTGGAGTCAGGACGTCGCCCAGCGCACCGTCTGACTTCTTCCCGCCCCTCCCCCTCGCCCTGTCCGACCCCGCCCCGCCGGGCGGGCCCCCGTTTTCCGCGCTCCGCGCCGATCCGAGAGGTGACGATGACGTCCACGGAAGAACAACCTGTATCGGTCATGCCGATCATGAACATGGTCTACGGCCTGTGGGTGTCCCAGACACTCGTGACCGCCCATGAGCGCGATCTGTTCGGCCGTTTCGCCGCGCGACCGGGCATGACGCCGGCCGAACTCGCCGGCCTGCTGGATCTGGAGGAACGCCCCGTCGAACAACTGGTGACCGCCTGTGCGGCGTTGGGTCTGCTGCAGCGTGACGGCGAGGGATACCGCAACACGCCCATGACCACCCGCTACCTGCTGCGCGGCGGCGAGGACTACGCGGGCGGCTGGGTGGAGATCGTCTCCCGTCACGACTACCCGGGCTGGCTGCGCCTGGACGAGGCGCTGCGGACGAACCGCCCGACCGCCTGGGACAGCGAGCGCCGCGACTCACTGTTCGACGACGAGAACCCCGTGGTCGTGGAGTCGTTCTGGGAGGGCATGAGCGCGATCTCCCGGCCCACCGCGCGGACCCTGGCCCAGGCGGTCGACCTCTCGGGCGACCTCTCTCTGCTGGACGTGGGCGGCGGCGGAGGCGCCTACGCGATCGAGCTGAGCCGGGCCTACCCGTCGCTGCGCACCACCGTCTTCGACCTGCCCTTCGTCTGCGACCTGACGCAGAAGAAGGTCGAGCAGGCGGGCTTCGCCGACCGGATCTCCTTCGCCGGCGGCGACTTCTTCTCCGACCCGCTGCCCACCGGTCAGGACGCGGTGCTGCTCTCCATGATCCTGCACGACTGGGACGTCGACCAGTGCCGGAAGATCCTGCGGAGCTGCTACGACGCGCTGGCTCCCGGCGGCCGTCTGCTGATCAGCGAACTGCTGGTCGCCGACACCAAGGACGGGCCGCTCGACGCCACCTTGATGAGCCTGTCGATGCTCGTGGAGACCTTCGGCCGGAACTACACCGGGGCGGAGTACCGGGAGTGGCTGTTGGAGACGGGCTTCGCCGAGGTCGAGATACGCCGGTTCGACGCCCCGGCCGCCAACGGGGTCGTCATCGCCCGCAAGCCCGGGTGAGCCCTCGGCGCGATCGGTGACGCACTGCCTCGGCCCCCGGCCCGCC
>NZ_JBHXPF010000120.1:0-5326 GCF_042718715.1 Streptomyces sp. NPDC058576
CCCCTCCCCGCCCGGGGTTTTTTATCAAGTTGTGGGGGGGGGGTAACCCCCCCCCCACCCCCGCCCGTCCGTGGGCCCCCGGGTGGGGTGTGGGGTCCCGCGGCCCCCCCCCACCCCACTCCCTACCAAGCGTTCACACTGGTGAACTACTGTCCACCCTTTTGAACGAAGGAGCGGACGAAGTCCTCGGCGTTCTCTTCGAGGACGTCATCGATCTCGTCCAGCACCGAGTCGACGTCGTCGCTCAGCTTCTCCTGTCGCTCCGCGAGGTCCTCGGACGCCTGCGCGTCCTGCGCCTGCTCCTCGACCTCCTCGGTGGAACGTGTCGCCTTCTGCTGTCCGCCGCCGGTGTCCTTGGTCGCCATGTAGCTCACCCCGCTCGGTTCGAAGCAATCGAAGCTCTTGATCAGACCCTACCCACCGGGTCCGACATTTGGCCCGGTAGTTGATGCAAGCCCGTGCCTCAGGTGATTGATTCCCAGCCCGGAGGCCTTTCAGCCGCCCGACAGCGTCCGGACCAGCTCCTCCGCCGTACGACAGCGGTCGAGGAGGTCCTTCACGTGTTCCTTCGTCCCGCGCAGCGGCTCCAGGGTGGGCACCCGCTGCAGGGAGTCGCGGTCCGGCAGATCGAAGATCACCGAGTCCCAGGAGGCCGCCGCCACGTCGTCGGCGTACTGCTCCAGGCAGCGGCCCCGGAAGTAGGCCCTGGTGTCCTCCGGGGGCGCCGTACGGGCCCTGGTGACGTCGCCCTCGTCCAGGAGGCGCTTCATCTTCCCGCGGGCCGCCAGGCGGTTGTAGAGGCCCTTGTCGGGCCGTACGTCCGCGTACTGGAGGTCCACCAGATGCAGCCGGGGGGCGTCCCAGTCCAGCGCGTCGCGGCGGCGGTAGCCCTCCATGAGCTCCCGCTTGGCGATCCAGTCCAGCTCGCCCGACAGGCTCATCGGATCGGTCTCCAGCCGGTTGAGGGTGTCCTCCCATCGGATCAGGATGTCCTTGGTCTGCTCGTCGGCGTCCGTCCCGTACCGCTCGTCGACGTACTTGCGGGCCAGCTCGAAGTACTCCATCTGGAGCTGCACCGCGGTGAGTGTCCGGCCGCTGCGGAGCGTGATCAGCTGCCGCAGGTCCGGGTCGTGGGAGACCTGGTGCAGGGTGCGCACGGGCTGGTCGACCGCGAGGTCGACGTTGATGAAGGCGTCCTCGATCATCGACAGCACCAGGGACGTGGTGCCGAGCTTGAGATAGGTGGAGATCTCCGAGAGATTGGCGTCGCCGATGATCACATGGAGCCGGCGGTACTTCTCCGCGTCGGAGTGGGGCTCGTCCCGGGTGTTGATGATGGGGCGCTTGAGCGTGGTCTCCAGGCCGACCTCGACCTCGAAGTAGTCGGCGCGCTGGCTGATCTGGAAACCGTGCTCGTGGCCGTCCTGGCCGATGCCGACCCGGCCCGCGCCCGTGACGACCTGGCGCGAGACGAAGAACGGCGTCAGATGGCGCACGATGTCCGAGAACGGCGTCTCCCGCTGCATGAGGTAGTTCTCGTGCGTGCCGTAGGAAGCGCCCTTGTTGTCGGTGTTGTTCTTGTAGAGGTGGATCGGCTGGGCGCCCGGGATGGCGGCCGCCCGCTCGGCGGCCTCCGCCATGATCCGCTCGCCGGCCTTGTCCCAGAGCACCGCGTCGAGCGGGTTGGTGATCTCCGGGGAGCTGTATTCGGGGTGCGCGTGGTCGACGTACAGCCGGGCACCGTTGGTGAGGATGACATTGGCCAGGCCGATGTCCTCGTCGGTGAGCTGGCTGGAGTCGGCGGTCTCCCGGGCGAGGTCGAAGCCTCGCGCGTCACGCAGCGGATTCTCCTCCTCGAAATCCCAGCGGGCGCGTCGCGCCCGGTGCATCGCCGCCGCGTAGGCGTTGACGATCTGGGACGAGGTGAGCATGGCATTGGCGTTGGGGTGGCCGGGGACGGAGATCCCGTACTCCGTCTCGATGCCCATTACTCGCCGTACGGTCATGCGGCCCTCCTTGCCCGGCGTCGGTCCCCTCCGGGAGCGACGCTCAAGTACCGCTGCTGTGTCCGGTGCGTGTGCGGTGCCCGTCACCGCACTGCGCGACTCGGCGGTACCGCAGAGCCTAGAGTGCCTCTGCGCCGGTGGGGAGATCAATTACGACATTGCTCCGGCATGGCCGGAACGGGGGAATGCAACCGGCTGCGGAGGCCCCCGGGGGCTTCCGCAGCCGGTCCCACGTATTACAGGTACTGACCGGTATTGGCCACCGTATCGATGGAGCGCCCGGTGTCCGCGCCCTGCTTTCCGGTGACGAGTGTGCGGATGAAGACGATCCGCTCACCCTTCTTGCCGGAAATCCTGGCCCAGTCGTCCGGGTTGGTGGTGTTCGGAAGGTCCTCGTTCTCCTTGAACTCGTCCACGCAGGCCTGCAGGAGATGAGCGACCCGCAGCCCCTTCTGGCCCTGTTCCAGGAATGCCTTGATGGCCATTTTCTTTGCCCGGTCGACGATGTTCTGAATCATCGCGCCGGAGTTGAAGTCCTTGAAGTACAGGACTTCCTTGTCGCCGTTGGCGTAGGTCACCTCGAGGAAGCGGTTCTCCTCGGACTCCGTGTACATCCGCTCCACGACGGACTGGATCATGGCGTGGGCGGCGGCCGGCCGGGAGCCGGTGTGCTCGGCCAGATCGTCCGCGTGCAGCGGGAGCGACGGGGTCAGGTACTTCGCGAAGATGTCCTTCGCCGCCTCGGCGTCCGGACGCTCGATCTTGATCTTCACATCGAGTCGGCCGGGGCGCAGGATGGCGGGGTCGATCATGTCCTCGCGGTTGGAGGCGCCGATGACGATGACGTTCTCCAGGCCCTCCACCCCGTCGATCTCGGCGAGCAGCTGCGGGACGATGGTGTTCTCCACGTCCGAGCTGACGCCGCTGCCGCGGGTGCGGAACAGGGACTCCATCTCGTCGAAGAAGACGATGACGGGGGTGCCCTCGCTCGCCTTCTCCCTCGCACGCTGGAAGACCAGGCGGATGTGCCGCTCGGTCTCGCCGACGTACTTGTTGAGGAGTTCGGGGCCCTTGATATTGAGGAAGTAGCTCTTCCCCGCGGGCTGCCCGGTCACCTCGGCGACCTTCTTGGCGAGCGAATTGGCGACGGCCTTGGCGATGAGCGTCTTGCCACAGCCGGGCGGGCCGTAGAGCAGGATGCCCTTCGGCGGGCGCAGCTCGTGCTCCTTGAAGAGGTCGGGGTGCAGATACGGAAGCTCGACCGCGTCGCGGATCAGCTCGATCTGGTCGCCCAGGCCGCCGATCTTGTCGTAGTCGATGTCCGGGACCTCTTCGAGGACGAGCTCCTCGACCTCGCTCTTGGGGACCACCTCGTAGACGTAGCCGGACCTGGAGTCCAGGAGCAGGGCGTCGCCGGGACGGATGGTGATGTCCAGCAGCGGCTCGGCGAGCCGCACCACCCTCTCCTCGTCGGTGTGCCCGACCACCAGGGCGCGCTCGCCGTCCTCGAGGATCTCCTTGAGGGTGACGATGTCCCCGGCGCGCTCGAACTCCATGGCCTCGACCACGTTGAGCGCTTCGTTGAGCATGACCTCCTGGCCACGCCGCAGATCTTCGAGCTCGACACTGGGGCTGACGTTCACCCGGAGCTTGCGGCCCCCGGTGAAGATGTCGCAGGTGCCGTCCTCGTTGGCCTGAAGGAAGACGCCGAAGCCGGCCGGCGGCTGCGCGAGCCGGTCGACCTCCTCCTTGAGGGCCACGATCTGGTCACGCGCCTCCCGGAGCGTGTTGGCGAGCCGCTCGTTCTGCGCGGACACGCCTGCCAGATTCGTCTGCAACTCGACGATCCGCTCTTCGAGAATCCTCGTATGACGCGGAGAGTCGGCGAGCTTACGTCGCAGGACGGCGATTTCCTGCTCGAGATAGGCAACCTGGCCGGCTGGGTCCTCTGACCCTCGCGCGGGCCGGATGCCGCGGTTGATGTCGTCGTCGTGGGCTGCCACGGTCCTCACCTCCTCCATGGGGAGCTGGACGCTTCCTGACCCTACCTGGGTGGGTGGTGATTGAAACCCCTAGATCACAAAGACTGCGGGGCGTGTCCGATCTTCACCCTTGCGCTCTCCCTCACGTCAAGGGAATACCCACCCTTCGGCACCGGAAAGCCGCCGGTTGTATCGTCGAAGTGTTCAACACCCGTCAGGGCTGGCTCCAATTGGTTCAGATACGCAGGAACGGCAGGACACATGACCGTGCAGCAGGACTCGCCGGGCGACAGTGACACGCAGGACCTGGAGGTCTGGATCGACCAGGACCTCTGCACCGGGGACGGCATCTGTGTGCAGTACGCCCCCGATGTCTTCGAGCTGGACATCGACGGCCTGGCGTATGTGAAGAGCGGCGACGACGAGCTGCTGCAGGCCCCGGGGGCGACCACTCCGGTTCCGCTGCCGCTCCTCCAGGACGTCGTGGATTCGGCCAAGGAATGCCCCGGGGACTGCATCCACGTGCGGCGCGTCAAGGACAGCGTCGAGGTGTACGGGCCGGACGCCGACTAGCAGACCTGGGCCGCGCGGCCCGGGTCTGCCCGGGAGCGCGCGCTCAGACGCTGCGGGCGAGGTCCCCGGAGGTACGGACGAACGCCTGCCCCTTCCATCGCCAGGAGGCCTGTTCCTCCTGGTCGGGGCAGCAGCGGGGGACCTCCAGCGAGGAGTAGCCGAGCAGGGTCGCCGAGACGACGCCGTCGCGTACGGCGAAGTCCCCGACGGTCTTCTTGTCGGCGGGGTCCACCAGGGTCGCCACGACCCGGGGCGCGGCCCCGGCCGTCCGTGTCAGGACGTAGATGCCGCCGGGCGGGGTGCCCGATCCGGCGGCGCAGTGCACCACGGCGACGGTTTCCGGCCGCCCGTCGCCGTCGAGATCCCCGGGAGCCTGTTTCGCGACGGTCGTCCCGGCGCCGCCGCACTCCAGCGGGAAGTCCACGCCGGCCGGGTCCGGAGCGGGCGCGGGGGCACCGTTCTGCGTGGTGGTCCGCTGCTCGGGGGCCGTGGCGGTCGCCGTGGCCGAACGGGGCTGGAGCAGCCCGGCCAGCGCGACGACCCCGGCCATCGCCGCGGCCGTGGCGAGCCAGTGGATCGGCTTGGCGGCGGTGTGGGCGAGGTCCGGGAGCGCGGAGGTCTGCACGCGGTATGTCTCCTGATGGTTCCTGGAAGCCCGGTGAGGGGTGGGGAACACCCCTGAGGGGTGGCCAGCATCGTGCCACACCTCACACCCGGGCGGAACGGCGGGGGTCAACGAAAAGAAGCCGCCGCGCAGTTCCCCGG
>NZ_JBHXPF010000121.1:0-3180 GCF_042718715.1 Streptomyces sp. NPDC058576
AACACAGTGGACGCGAGCAACTGAGGACAAGCCCTCGGCCTATTAGTACCAGTCAGCTCCACCCGTTACCGGGCTTCCACATCTGGCCTATCAACCCAGTCGTCTACTGGGAGCCTTAACCCTTCAAGAGGGTGGGAATACTCATCTCGAAGCAGGCTTCCCGCTTAGATGCTTTCAGCGGTTATCCTTTCCGAACGTAGCCAACCAGCCATGCCCTTGGCAGGACAACTGGCACACCAGAGGTTCGTCCGTCCCGGTCCTCTCGTACTAGGGACAGCCCTTCTCAATATTCCTACGCGCACAGCGGATAGGGACCGAACTGTCTCACGACGTTCTAAACCCAGCTCGCGTACCGCTTTAATGGGCGAACAGCCCAACCCTTGGGACCGACTCCAGCCCCAGGATGCGACGAGCCGACATCGAGGTGCCAAACCATCCCGTCGATATGGACTCTTGGGGAAGATCAGCCTGTTATCCCCGGGGTACCTTTTATCCGTTGAGCGACAGCGCTTCCACAAGCCACTGCCGGATCACTAGTCCCGACTTTCGTCCCTGCTCGACCCGTCGGTCTCACAGTCAAGCTCCCTTGTGCACTTACACTCAACACCTGATTGCCAACCAGGCTGAGGGAACCTTTGGGCGCCTCCGTTACTCTTTAGGAGGCAACCGCCCCAGTTAAACTACCCATCAGACACTGTCCCTGATCCGGATCACGGACCCAGGTTAGACATCCAGCACGACCAGAGTGGTATTTCAACGACGACTCCACAACCACTGGCGTGGCCGCTTCAAAGTCTCCCACCTATCCTACACAAGCCGAACCGAACACCAATATCAAACTATAGTAAAGGTCCCGGGGTCTTTCCGTCCTGCTGCGCGAAACGAGCATCTTTACTCGTAGTGCAATTTCACCGGGCCTATGGTTGAGACAGTCGAGAAGTCGTTACGCCATTCGTGCAGGTCGGAACTTACCCGACAAGGAATTTCGCTACCTTAGGATGGTTATAGTTACCACCGCCGTTTACTGGCGCTTAAGTTCTCAGCTTCGCCACCCCGAAAGGCAGCTAACCGGTCCCCTTAACGTTCCAGCACCGGGCAGGCGTCAGTCCGTATACATCGCCTTACGGCTTCGCACGGACCTGTGTTTTTAGTAAACAGTCGCTTCTCGCTGGTCTCTGCGGCCACCCCCAGCTCACCGAGTAAATCGGATCACCAGTGATGGCCCCCCTTCTCCCGAAGTTACGGGGGCATTTTGCCGAGTTCCTTAACCATAGTTCACCCGAACGCCTCGGTATTCTCTACCTGACCACCTGAGTCGGTTTAGGGTACGGGCCGCCATGAAACTCGCTAGAGGCTTTTCTCGACAGCATAGGATCATCCACTTCACCACAATCGGCTCGGCATCAGGTCTCACCCTTAACGTGTGACGGATTTACCTACCACACGGGCTACACCCTTACCCCGGGACAACCACCGCCCGGGCTGGACTACCTTCCTGCGTCACCCCATCGCTTACCTACTACAAGTCTGGTTCATCGGCTCCACCACTACCCTCAACTCCGAAGAGATCGGGCCGGCTTCACGGACTTAGCATCGCCTGATTCAGTACTGGGCGTTTCAAAGCGGGTACCGGAATATCAACCGGTTGTCCATCGACTACGCCTGTCGGCCTCGCCTTAGGTCCCGACTTACCCTGGGCAGATCAGCTTGACCCAGGAACCCTTAGTCAATCGGCGCACACGTTTCTCACGTGTGTATCGCTACTCATGCCTGCATTCTCACTCGTGAACCGTCCACAACTCGCTTCCGCGGCTGCTTCACCCGGCACACGACGCTCCCCTACCCATCCCAGCCCCCGTTGGGGGTATGTGCTGGAATGACACGACTTCGGCGGTACGCTTGAGCCCCGCTACATTGTCGGCGCGGAATCACTTGACCAGTGAGCTATTACGCACTCTTTCAAGGGTGGCTGCTTCTAAGCCAACCTCCTGGTTGTCTCTGCGACTCCACATCCTTTCCCACTTAGCGTACGCTTAGGGGCCTTAGTCGATGCTCTGGGCTGTTTCCCTCTCGACCATGGAGCTTATCCCCCACAGTCTCACTGCCGCGCTCTCACTTACCGGCATTCGGAGTTTGGCTAAGGTCAGTAACCCGGTAGGGCCCATCGCCTATCCAGTGCTCTACCTCCGGCAAGAAACACACGACGCTGCACCTAAATGCATTTCGGGGAGAACCAGCTATCACGGAGTTTGATTGGCCTTTCACCCCTAACCACAGGTCATCCCCCAGGTTTTCAACCCTGGTGGGTTCGGTCCTCCACGAAGTCTTACCTCCGCTTCAACCTGCCCATGGCTAGATCACTCCGCTTCGGGTCTAGAGCGTGCAACTCAAACGCCCTGTTCGGACTCGCTTTCGCTACGGCTTCCCCACACGGGTTAACCTCGCTACACACCGCTAACTCGCAGGCTCATTCTTCAAAAGGCACGCAGTCACGACTGACAGCACAAGTGCTGCCAGCGACGCTCCCACGGCTTGTAGGCACACGGTTTCAGGTACTATTTCACTCCGCTCCCGCGGTACTTTTCACCATTCCCTCACGGTACTATCCGCTATCGGTCACCAGGGAATATTTAGGCTTAGCGGGTGGTCCCGCCAGATTCACACGGGATTTCTCGGGCCCCGTGCTACTTGGGTGTCTCTCAAACGAGCCGTTGATGTTTCAGCTACGGGGGTCTTACCCTCTACGCCGGACCTTTCGCATGTCCTTCGCCTACATCAACGGTTTCTGACTCGCCTCACAGCCGGCAGACTGTGAAAGAGAGATCCCACAACCCCGCATGCGCAACCCCTGCCGGGTATCACACGCATACGGTTTGGCCTCATCCAGTTTCGCTCGCCACTACTCCCGGAATCACGGTTGTTTTCTCTTCCTGAGGGTACTGAGATGTTTCACTTCCCCTCGTTCCCTCCACACTGCCTATGTGTTCAGCAGCGGGTGACAGCCCATGACGACTGCCGGGTTTCCCCATTCGGAAACCCCCGGATCAAAGCTTGGTTGACAGCTCCCCGGGGACTATCGTGGCCTCCCACGTCCTTCATCGGTTCCTGGTGCCAAGGCATCCACCGTGCGCCCTTAAAAACTTGGCCACAGATGCTCGCGTCCACTGTGCAGTTCTCAAA
>NZ_JBHXPF010000122.1:0-4124 GCF_042718715.1 Streptomyces sp. NPDC058576
ATCAACCCTGACATAGTCACCCCGGTAGGACATCACCGCCGGACGCGGACGATCCGTGGGGAGGGTCAGCTGATCCGGCAGACCCGCCAACGCCTCCGTCCAATACGCAATCTGCGTCGCGAACAGACTGTCCGGGTCGTCCTGGTCGCCGAGGAGTTCGTTCTGCCACAGCGTGTAATCCGCGTACTGCACCGGCAACGCACGCCACTCCGGCACCCGCCCCTCCACCCGCGCCGTGTAAGCACGCGTCAGATCGACAGCCAGCGGCCCCAACGACCAACCATCACCAGCAATGTGATGCACCACCAGCAGCAGCACGTTTTCCTGCGCCGAGAGTTCGAAGAGGTCGGCGCGCAGCGGGGCTTCGGTTGCCAGCTCGAAGGCGTAGCGGGCGGCTGACTTCAGTGCGTCCGGCAGCTCGGCCTCGGTCGTGGGGTGGACGGCGAGGTGCGGGATGGCCGCCTCGGGTGACAGCACCTGCTGGCAGGGGACGCCGTCGGCCTCGGGGAACACCGTCCACAGACTCTCGTGCCGGGCCACCACGTCACCGAGAGCCGCACGCAGCGCGTCACGGTCCAACTCACCACTCAGCCGCAGGGCCAGCGGGATGTTGTAGGTGGCGCTCGGCCCCTCCATCTTGTGGATGAACCACAGCCTGCGCTGGGCGAAGGAGAGCGGCATGACCTCGGGTCGCCGGCGGACGGTGAGGGCCAGTCGTCCGGGGGCAGCGGTGTCGAGGAGTCCCGCCACCGCAGCCGGCGTCGGACCCTCAAACAGCGCACGCAGCTCCAGTTCCACGCCGAACGCGGCACGGATCTGCGCGATGAGCCGGGTGGCCAGCAGCGAGTGTCCGCCGAGGTCGAAGAAGTCGTCGTCCACACCGGCCCTCGGCAGCCCCAGAACCTGCGCGAACAAATCGCACACGATCTGCTCCTGCGGCGTGCGCGCCCCGCGTCCCGACCCGGCCGACGCGAAGTCCGGCGCGGGCAGGGCCGCCCGGTCCAGCTTGCCGTTTGCCGTCAAGGGGAGCCGGTCGAGGGGGACGATGGCCGACGGGACCATGTACTCGGGCAGGTGGACGCGGGTGTGCTCACGGAGCTTGGTGACCAGGGCACCGGTGCCGCGGCGGGCGGCGGGGTTGGTCGCCCACGTGGACAGGGGCGCGGTGGAGGCGTTGGTGGGGAGCGCGGCGTAAGTGCCGACGGGGGCTCGGCCGGACAGCCGGCTCCGGTCGACGAAGACGACGTCCACGGCGTCGGTGTCCTGGGTGTTCCAGGTGATGCCGGTCCAGTAGCCGTGCTCGTCGCCCAAGGAGTGGAAGATCTCGAGTCCGGTCGCTGACGCGGTGGGGCGGTCGGGCAGGGGCGTGCCGTCTTCGAGGGCCTGCCGCACGGCGAGTTCGTGGACGAGGCGGGGGTTGGGGACGCCGGTCAGGCGAAGTTCTTCGGGCCGCTCGGCCGACAACTGCTGCCTCAGATCGCGGAGGTTGGCTTGGGGGTCGGTGTGAGCGAGCCATGGGCGGGTGGGGATGTCGTCGAGAGAGCGGGGGGTGATGCCGGTCTTGTAGAGGGTGGCGTCGTAGCGGTATCGGGTGAGTTCGTTGTGTGCGGTGCCGCGCTTGAGCTGGATGTCGGTGCCCGCCAGGTCGGGGACGTGGTGGGCCAGGGCGCTGAAGTACTCAGGGTCGACGAGGAGTTCCTTCTCCAGGACCAGGCTCTGCTCGACGGCCCGGCGGATCGCGGCCGTGTCGCCCGGGTCCTCGGCACGCGCCGTCTGCACACCGGAGACGAAGGTCCGCAGCAACCGCGGATTGCGCAGATCGCCCAGGAACAAGGCGCCACCGGGGGTGAGGGCGCGGAGCGCGTGGTGGACGACCTGTTCCAGGTAGCCGGCGTTCGGGAAGTACTGGGCCACGGAGTTGAGCACGATCGTGTCGAAGTGCCCCTGCGGAAGGTCGCCGAAGTCGTGGGCCGGCCGGGTGCGGAGGTGTACCCGCGCGGCCAGTTCGGGATCGGCGTCGACGTGCCGCCGAAGCTCGTCGATGACGGTGCGGGAGAAGTCGGTGCCCCAGTACTCCTCGCACTCGGGCGCCAGTCGGGCCAGGAGCAGGCCGGTGCCGACACCGATTTCGACGACGCGGCGCGGCCGTAGGGACCGGATGCGGTCGACGGTCGTGTCACGCCACTCCCGCATCTCGGGCAGCGGGATCGGCCGGCCGTCGTAACTGCTGGTCCAACTGGCGAAGTTCTCGCCGAAGGCCGTCTGCTCCGCAGCGTTATACACGGCGTCGTACAAGCTCTGCCACTCGCTGAGCTGGTCCTGCTCCACAGCCTCGTCGTGGTCGCGCGCCGAGGTGTCCGCTACGACGTAGGCGACGAGCCGGGTGTCACCGGGCTGATCCTCGCGGACGACGACGGCTGCCTGCGCGATGTCCGTGTGGTCGGTGAGTACCTCCTCGATCTCGCCGGGTTCGATGCGGAAGCCTCGGATCTTGATCTGGTGGTCGACGCGGCCGACGAACTCCAGCTCGCCGTCCTGGTTCCACCGCACCAGGTCACCGGTGCGGTACATCCGCGTGCCCGGCTCAGCCGCGTACGGATCCGCCACGAACCGGTCAGCCGTTAAGCCGGGCCTGTTCAGATAGCCGCGGGCCACACCGGACCCCGCGATGTACAGCTCCCCCACCACACCGGGCGCCACCAACTCCAGCCCCGAACCCAGAACGTAGGTGCGCGTGTTCGCGATCGGCCGGCCGATCGGCGGTGCGCCCGCGCCGTTGGCCAGGTCCGCGGCCGTCGACCAGATGGTGGTCTCGGTGGGGCCGTACAGGTTGGTCAGGTCGTCGGTGAGCGTGCGCAGCGACTCCGCGAGTGGTGTTGGCAGCGCCTCACCGCCGACCAAGATGCGCAGGCCCCGCAGCGCCTCCGGCTCGTGCGCCGCCAGGAGCTGCCACAGCGAGGGGGTGCCCTGTACGACCGTGACGCCGTGCCGGGCGATCAGGTCGAGCACGGCGGACGGTTGAGGGACGGTCTCCTTGGGTGCGAGGACGACCGTGGCGCCCGACAGGAGCGGGTGGTACAGCTCCAGCGCGGCGATGTCGAACGCTACCGTGGTGACCGCGAGCAGCCGTTCCCCCGTCCGGAGCGGGACCTTGCGCCGCATGGCTTCCAGGAAGTTGAGCAGCGGCGCGTGCGGGACGACCACGCCTTTGGGGCGACCGGTCGAGCCGGAGGTGTAGATCACGTACGCGGCGGCCTCCAGGGCCGGCGGCCCTGCGTGGCCGGTCTCGACCGGGTCGGTGTCGGGGCAGGCGGCCAGCAGGGCCTGTACGTCCGGGGAGTCCAGCACCAGTCGTTCCGCCGGACCACCGCTCGGTGTCCGCGAGTCCGTCGACAGCGTAGTGAGCAGCAGGGCGAGGCATGCGTCCTCGAGTACGTAGGCGAGGCGGCCGGCCGGGTGGTCCGGGTCCAGCGGCAGGTACGCGGCGCCGCTCTTGAGCACGGCCAACAGGGCGACCACCAGCTCGGCCGAACGTGGCAGAGCCAGCGCGACCACCCGGTCGGGACCCGCGCCCCGGCGTAGCAGGACGTGCGCGAGGCGGTTGGCACGGCGGTCCAGTTCCGCGTAGGTCAGGGAGGTGTCCCCAACGATCAGGGCCACGGCGTCAGGGGTAGCGGCGGCCTGCTCGGCGAAGCGGACCGGCAGCAGCTTCTCGGCGATCTCGGTTTCGGTCTCCAGCCACGTGCCGAGCAGCTGCCGGTGTTCGTCGGGGGTGAGGATGTCGATGTGGTTCAGGGGCTGGTCGGGGTGGGTGGTGGCGATGTCGAGGAAGTGCAGCCACCGCTCGAACAACGCCTTGACGGTGGGCGCGTCGTAGATGTCGCTCGCATACTCCACGGCACCGCTGATGCCCTGCGGCTCACCATGAGCACCCCGCTGCTCCGCAAGACTGAAGAACAGGTCGAACTTCGCCGTACCCGTACGCCCAGGAGCGACATCGATCGTCAGGCCCGGGAGCTGGAAACTAGCCTCGGGCGCGTTCTGAAGAGCGAGCATGACCTGGAACAGCGGGTGGTGGGACAGGGTCCGGGTCGGGTTGATGAGCTCGACCAGATACTCGAAGG
>NZ_JBHXPF010000123.1:0-3748 GCF_042718715.1 Streptomyces sp. NPDC058576
GCCACCCACCATCGCGTGCCGCGCCCCTACCGCGGGAGTGCGACGGTGCCGATCGGCCGTCCGATGGCCAACACGCGTGTCTATGTCCTGGACGCACGTCTGCGGCCGGTCCCGCCGCAGGTGACGGGCGAGTTGTATGTCGCGGGGGCCGGTGTGGCCCGCGGGTATCTGGGCAAGCCCGGTATGACGGCCGAGCGTTTCGTCGCCGACCCCTACGGTTCCGGGCCCGGCGGGCGTATGTATCGCACCGGTGACCTCGTGCGTGCCAACGCCGAGGGGGATCTGGAGTACATGGGCCGTGCCGATCATCAGGTGAAGGTCCGTGGCTTCCGGATCGAACCCGGCGAGATCGAGAACGTCCTGACGGACCATCCGGCGATCGGTCAGGCTGCCGTGGTCGCCCACCACGACCAGCCCGGCAGCACCCGCCTGATCGCCTACATCGTCCCCGACACCGACGAAACGCCGGCAGACCTGCGTGAGTTCGTGCGACAGCTGTTGCCCGAGTACATGACGCCGTCCACGTACGTCACCTTGGACCGGCTGCCGTTGACGGCCAACGGCAAGCTCGACCGGGCCGCCCTGCCCGAACCCGATCCGGGCGCGCGGGCGGATGTGCCGCGCCGTGAGCCGCGGACTGAGCGCGAGCGACTGCTGGGGACGTTGGTCGCGCAAGCCCTGGGCGTGGACAAGGTCGGGCCCGACGACGACTTCTTCGCGCTCGGTGGGGACAGCATCGTCTCGATCCGGCTGGTCAGCCTCGCTCGCTCGGCAGGTGTCGGACTCGCGGTCCGGGACGTCTTCGAGCAGCGGACCGCGGCCGGTCTGGCCGAGGTCGCTCACGAACTGGCCGTGTCGGCAGCCGACCCCGACGACTCCGGCGTGGGAGGGATGGAGCCGACCCCGATCATGCGCTGGTTCGACGCGCGCGGAGGCGACATCGACGCGTTCCACCAGGCGATGCTGCTGGACGTGCCGGCTCAGTTGCGCCAGGATCACCTCGTCGCGGCCGTTCAGGCACTCGTGAACCACCACGACGCGCTGCGGTTGACCCGGACACCGGGCGGTCAGGGAAACGGGGCGTGGTCGCTGGACGTGGGGCCGGTGGGGTCCGTGTCGGCCGCGGACCTGGTACACCGTGTCGAGACCGCCGGCGCCGTCGTCGACGCGACGCTGGTCCGCGCACAGGCGGAGGAGGCATCCGCCCGCCTGTCGGCCGAGCGTGGCCCACTGGTTCAGATGGTCTGGTTCGACGCCGGACCCGCCGTACGGGGCAGGCTGCTGGTCGTCGTCAACCATCTCGTCGTCGACGGGGTGTCCTGGCGGATCCTGCTCCCCGATCTCATCGCCGCCTGCGATGCCGTCGGGGGCGGTCGTCCCCCACGGCTGGACCCGGTGGCCACCTCCCTGCGCCGCTGGTCGAGTCTCCTCACGGTCGAGGCCCGGCAGCCGGCCCGCACCGCCGAGGCGGCGCTGTGGAGCGAACTGCTCGCCGCGGCCGACCCACCGCTGACCACTGGCCGGCTCGATGCCACGCGGGACACCGTGGGCCGCGCCCGCGAACTCACCCTCTCCCTGCCACCCGAGGTCACCACCCCCCTCCTGACGGCCGTGCCCACGGCCTTCCACGCGAAGGTCGACGACGTCCTGCTCACCGCGCTCGCCCTGGCGGTCGCCCAGTGGCGCCGGACCCACGCACGCGGACGGCACACGGCTCTTCTGGTGGACGTGGAGGGACACGGGCGCGAGGAGATCGTCGAGGGCGCGGACCTCTCGCGCACCGTGGGGTGGTTCACCTCGCTGTATCCCGTCCGCGTCGATCCGGGCCCCCTGGCGTGGGAAGAGGTCGTCGACGGCGGGCCGCCGCTCGGACAGGCCTTGAAACGGGTCAAGGAACAGGTGCGTTCCCTGCCCGACCGGGGCATCGGCTACGGCCTGCTGCGGCACCTCAATCCGGAGACCGGGCCGGAGCTGGCCGGGCTCGCCGTACCGCAACTCGGATTCAACTACCTCGGCCGGTTCCCCTCGGCGGGCGCCCCGGTGGTCCCCGGCCGCCCGGAATGGACCGTGGCCGCCGAGACGGGCCTGCTGAGCGGCGCCGACCCGGCCACCGCCCTGGCGCACGGGCTCGAGGTGAACAGCATGGTCCGCGACGCCCCGGACGGGCCGGAACTGGAGGCCGTCTGGACCTGGGCGCCGGATCTCTGGACCGAACGGCACGTCCGAGCCCTGGCCGACCACTGGTTCCGAGCGATCCGCGGACTGGTCCGGCACGGCGAGCGCTCCGGCACCGGCGGCCACAGCCCCTCGGACTTCCCCCTGACCGAACTCAGCCAGCACGACATCGAGCAGCTCGAAGCAGCGTGGAGGGTGCAGAAATGACGACGTCGGGCCTGGAAGACATCCTCCCCCTCTCCCCGATGCAGGAGGGGCTGCTGTTCCACTCCCGCTACGAGCAGGACGGCGCGGACGTCTACGCGGTGCAGCACGTCCTGGCTGTCGAGGGCGCCCTCGACGCGGCGCGGCTGCGGGCCGCCGTGCTCGCGCTCGTCCAACGGCACCCGAACCTGCGCGCCGGCTTCCGGCAGGTGGACTCCGGCCGGACCATACAAATGGTGCCACGTCAGGTCGACGTTCCCTGGGACGTGTTCGACCTGTCGCCCCTTCCCGAGGACGAGGCGGAGGGGGAGCTGGCCCGGCTCGCAGCCAAGGAGCACGCCCGTCGGTTCGACTTGGCCGAGCCGCCCCTGCTGCGCTTCTCCCTGGTACGCCTGGCCGCCGAACGCCACCGCCTCATCATGACCACCCACCACATCCTGCTCGACGGCTGGTCGACGCCACTGCTCGTGCGCGAGTTGACCATGCTGTACGACAGCGAGGGCGACGCCACCGCGCTGCCCCGAGTGGCCCCCTACCGGCAGTATCTGGGGTGGCTCGCGCAGCAGGACCAGCCGGCGGCGGAGGCTGCCTGGGGGGAGGCGCTCGGCGGACTCGAGCAGCCGACGCTGCTCACCCCGGTGGATCCGGGCCGCCCCGGACTGATGCCGGAGCGGATCACGGTGGAGCTTGACGAGGACCGCACGGCAGCGCTGGCCGACTGGGCGCGCCGGCACGGGGTGACCCTGAACACCGTGCTCCAGGCAGCCTGGGGGCTGGTGCTGAGCCGACGTACCGGCCACGACGACGTCGTGTTCGGGGCCGTCGTGGCGGGGCGCGACCCTCAACTGCCGGGCGTCGAATGCATGGTGGGTCTGCTGATCAACATGGTGCCGGTGCGGGTGTCCCTGGACCCGGCACAGACGCTGCTGACCACCGTCGAACAGGTGCAGAGCGCGCAGTCGCGGCTCACCGGGCACCACCACCTCGGGCTCGCCCGCATCCAGCAACTGGCCGGGCTGGGAGACCTCTTCGACACCTCTCTGGTCTTCGAGAACTATCCGTGGGACGAGCCCGGCGAGCGGCCGGAGACCGGGCTGCGGATCACTCCTGACCTGGGCCGCGGGCGGGACGCGACGCACTATCCACTGACCCTGATCGCCGCCCCTGGCCGCCGTCTGTACCTCCGCCTGGACTACCGCGACGACCTGTTCGACCGGGCGACGGCCGCCGGGTTCGTCGACCGGCTGATCCGGGTGCTCGACCTCGTCGTCACGGATCCCTCGCGGCCGATCGGGCGGATCGATCTGCTCTCCGTGGAGGAGCGGGCGGCTGTGTTGGCGGTGTCTTCGGTTGTTGTGCCGTCGCGGGT
>NZ_JBHXPF010000124.1:0-3202 GCF_042718715.1 Streptomyces sp. NPDC058576
TTTTTTCGGGGGGGGTGGGGCCAGCGCGCCCCGGGCCGTGCCCCCCCGCCGCGAAAGCGCCGCCGCCCCCCCCCTCTTGCGGGGGGGCGGCCCGTCCGCGGGGAAGCCGGAGGGTGTTCGGCGGGCTGTCAGCCGGCCGAGGGCTCACCCTTCCCGGAATCGGTGGAGGCGCTCACCGAAGCCGACGACTGCTCGGCGGCGACGGTCTTCTTCGTCGCCTTCTTCGCGGTCGTCTTCGCCGTCGTCTTCTTGGCGGCGGTCTTCTTCGCGGCGGTCTTCTTGACCGCCGCCTTCTTCGCCGGGGCCTTCTTGGCGGCGGCCTTGCGGGCCGTCTTCTTCGCCGGGGCGGCCTCCGCGGATTCGGATTCCGTCGTACCGGTGGATTCCGCGGCTGCCTCGGCCACCCGGTCGTCGGACTCCGCGGCCTGCGCCTCGGGCGCCGGAGCGACCACGACGACCTCCGCGTCCACCGACCCGGTGGGCGAGCCGGCCGGAGCGGTGACCTTACGGGTCACCCGGCGCCGGGCACGCGGCGGGGCGGCCACGGGGGCCTCGGCCTCGGGGGCCTGCTCCGCCGGGGCTTCGGGGGCCGGCGTCTCGGCGGCAGGCGCCTCGACGACCGGGTCCTCGACCGCGACCGGGTCCGTGGCGGGCTCGGCCGGCTGGACCGGCTCGGGGGCCTCGGCCTGCTTCGGCGAACCCGCCGGGGCGGTCGCCTTACGGGTGGCCCGACGGCGCGTACGACCCTGGGGCGCGGCCTCGGCCGGAGCCTCGGGGGATTCGGCGGCCTCGGGAGCCTCCGCGGCCGGAGCCCCGGCGGGCGTGTCGAGGACCGGCTCGGGCCGGACCTCGGCGACGGGCGCCTCGACGACCGGGGCGGGCGCCTCGGCCTTCGGAGCGCCGGCCGGGGCCGACGCCTTGCGGGAGGCCCGGCGGCGGCCACGGCCGCGCGTGGCGGCCGCCTCCGCCTCGGCGGGGCTGCTGTAGAACTCGTCGTCCTCCCTGACCGCGGGCTCCACGGCCACCGGGGCCGCGACCTCGGCGGCCAGCTCGGCCTCGGTCTCCACGGTCTCCACGGTCTCGGCGGAGGCGTGGTCCTCGGAGCCGTGGTCGTGGTCGTGACCGTGCTCGTGGTCCTGGCCAGCGCCGCCGCGGCCGCGCTTCTTGGACTTCTTGCCACCGCCACCGCCGCCGCCACCGACGGACGTCGGCTGCTCCATGTGGACGATGACGCCGCGCCCGTTGCAGTGGACGCAGGTCTCGGAGAAGGACTCCAGCAGACCCTGGCCCACCCGCTTGCGGGTCATCTGGACCAGGCCCAGCGAGGTGACCTCGGCGACCTGGTGCTTGGTGCGGTCGCGGCCCAGGCACTCCAGGAGCCGCCGCAGCACGAGGTCCCGGTTGGACTCCAGCACCATGTCGATGAAGTCGACGACGACGATGCCACCGAGGTCGCGCAGCCGGAGCTGGCGCACGATCTCCTCGGCCGCCTCCAGGTTGTTCCTGGTGACGGTCTCCTCCAGGTTGCCGCCCTGGCCGGTGAACTTGCCGGTGTTGACGTCGACGACGATCATCGCCTCGGTCTTGTCGATCACCAGCGAACCGCCGCTGGGCAGGTAGACCTTGCGGTCCAGCGCCTTCATCAGCTGCTCGTCGATGCGGTACGTCGCGAAGACGTCGACCTCGGAGGTCCAGCGCGAGAGCCGTTCCGTCAGGTCGGGCGCGACGTGCGAGACGTAACCGTGGATGGTCTCCCACGCGTCGTCGCCGCTGACGATGACCTTGGAGAAGTCCTCGTTGAAGATGTCGCGGACGACCCGGACGGTCATGTCCGGCTCGCCGTAGAGCAGCGTCGGCGCGTTGGAGCCGCTGGTGCCCTTCGCCTTCTTCTGGATGTCCTCCCACTGCTGCTGGAGCCGCTCGACGTCGCGGCGCAGCTCGTCCTCGCTCGCGCCCTCGGCGGCGGTGCGCACGATGACGCCCGCGTCCTCGGGGACGATCTTCTTGAGGATGGTCTTGAGCCGGGAGCGCTCGGTGTCGGGGAGCTTGCGGCTGATCCCGGTCATCGAGCCCTCGGGCACGTAGACGAGGTAGCGGCCGGGCAGCGAGACCTGGCTCGTCAGACGCGCGCCCTTGTGGCCGATCGGGTCCTTGGTCACCTGGACCAGGACCGACTGGCCGGACTTGAGCGCGGTCTCGATGCGGCGCGGCCCGTGGGCCATGCCGAGCGCCTCGAAGTTGACCTCACCGGCGTACAGGACGGCGTTGCGGCCCTTGCCGATGTCGACGAAGGCGGCCTCCATGGACGGCAGCACGTTCTGGACCTTGCCCAGGTAGACGTTGCCGACGTAGCTGGTGGCCTGCTCCTTGTTGACGTAGTGCTCGACGAGCACGTTGTCCTCGAGGACGCCGATCTGGGTGCGCTCGCCGTTCTGACGGACCACCATCACGCGCTCGACGGCCTCGCGCCGGGCGAGGAACTCCGCCTCGGTGATGATCGGGACGCGGCGTCGGCCCTGCTCGCGGCCCTCGCGGCGGCGCTGCTTCTTGGCCTCCATGCGGGTCGAGCCCTTGATGGACTGGACCTCGTCGAAGCCGGTGCCCGGCTCGCGCTCCTCCTTCTTGCGGGGCTCGCGGACCTTGACGACCGTACGCTCCGGGTCGTCGGCGGTGCCGTGGTCGGCCTCGGCGGCGCCGTCACCGCTGCGGCGACGGCGGCGACGGCGACGGCGGCTGCTGCTCGACCCGGAGGCCGAGGAGTCGTCGTCCTCGTCGCTCTCGTCGGCGGCGTCAGGGGTCTCCTGCTCGGAGCGGGACTCCTCGGCGCGGGACGGCGCGGGCGCGTCGTCGGCGCTCTGCTCGTCGTCCGCGTCGTTGGCCTCGCCACGACGGCGGCGACGGCCGCCACGACGGCGGCGGCGCGAGGGGCGGTCGCCGTACTCGTCGGTGTCCTCGCCCTCGTGCTCGTCCGCCTCGGCCTCGGGGGCCTCGTCGGCGGCCTGCTCGGCGGGCGTCTCCACCGGGGCGGCGGCGGGCTCGGCGGCCTGCTCGGTCGCTTCGGCCTCGCCGCGGCGGCGGCGACGGCGGCGCGAGCCGCCCTGCGGCGCGGCCTCGGCGGGCTCGGCGCTCTGCTCGGCGGTCTGCTGCTCCTCGACCTCGTCGGCCTCGTCGTACGGCGAGGCCTAACCGGCCGCAGCAGCGG
>NZ_JBHXPF010000125.1:0-3137 GCF_042718715.1 Streptomyces sp. NPDC058576
GGGCCCGCCCCCCCCGGACCGGGGCTGGCCTACCCGCGGCGCCCCCCGCCGCCGCGGGGGGGGCGCCCCCCCCCCCGGGCGGGGGGGGGGGGCGCCTCCCCCGTACGGGGTACAAGGGCACGTCCGGCACTCGGTAACCTGGTACGAGGCCGTCCCCTGGCCCGTCCCTCCCCACCCCGTGTACCAGGAAGGTGTCCACCACCGTGGAAACCGCACGCTCCTCCGTGATCGTCGCCATCGACGGGCCCTCGGGCACCGGCAAGTCGAGCACCTCCAAGGCCGTCGCCGCCAAGCTCGGCCTGAGCTACCTGGACACGGGCGCGCAGTACCGGGCCATCACCTGGTGGATGCTGAACAACGGCATCGACGTGAGCAACCCGGAGGAGATCGCCACCGCCGCCGCCAAGCCCGTGATCGTCTCCGGCACCGACCCCGCCGCCCCGACGATCACCGTCGACGGCGAGGACGCCTCGGGCCCGATCCGCACCCAGGAGGTCACCTCGAAGGTCAGCGCCGTCAGCGCGGTCCCCGAGGTGCGCACGCTCATCACCGCGCTCCAGCGCTCCATCGCCGCGGCCGCCACCGGCGGCATCGTCGTCGAGGGCCGGGACATCGGCACCACCGTGCTGCCCGACGCCGACCTCAAGATCTTCCTCACCGCCTCCCCGGAGGCCCGCGCCGCCCGCCGCAGCGGCGAGGTCAAGGGCTCCGACCTGACCGCCACCCGCGAGGCCCTGATCAAGCGGGACGCCGCCGACTCCGGCCGCAAGACCTCCCCGCTCGCCCAGGCCGACGACGCCGTCGAGGTGGACACCACCGAGCTGAGCCTCCAGCAGGTCATCGAGTGCGTCGTCACCCTCGTCGAGGGGAAGCGGGTCGCCGCGTGAGCGATGCCACAGGCGCGCCCACGCTGCGCGGAGCGGCCGTCGGGCGGTCCATCGGCATCGGCCTGATGTACGGGCTGTGGAAGCCCCGGGTGCTCGGCGCCTGGCGCGTGCCCGCCGCCGGACCCGTCATACTCGCGGTGAACCACTCCCACAACATCGACGGACCGATGCTGATGGGCACCGCACCCCGGCCGGTGCACTTCCTGATCAAGAAGGAGGCGTTCGTCGGCCCCCTCGACCCGTTCCTGCACGGAATCGGGCAGATCGAGGTGGACCGCACGACCGTCGACCGCACCGCCATCAGCCACGCGATCGGCGTGCTGGAGGACGGCGGCATCCTCGGGATCTTCCCGGAGGGCACCCGCGGTGAAGGAGACTTCGCCTCGCTGCGGGCCGGACTGGCGTATTTCGCGGTCCGGGGCGGGGCGCCGATCGTCCCCGTGGCCGTCCTGGGAAGCACCGAGCGCCGCGGACGGTTGATACGGGGGCTGCCCCCGCTGCGCAGCCGGGTCGACGTCGTCTTCGGCGACGCGTTCGACGCGAGCGCCGGCGACGGGCGGCGTACGCGCAGGGCGCTGGACGAGGCGACCCTGCGGATCCAGGCGAAGCTGACCGCCCACCTGGAGAGCGCCAAGCGCCTCACCGGGCGATAGGCCAGACTTGAGTACTTGAGTAGTGGGCCGCGCTGATCGCGGCCCATCGATGATGATGCAAAGAGGAACGGACTTCATGAACGACCAGATTCACTCCGACGGCTCGGGCCACGAGCACGGAGAACTTGGCGATGCCGAGTACGCGCAGTTCATGGAGCTCGCCGCGCAGGAAGGCTTCGACCCCGAGGAGGTCGAGGGCGCCCTCGACGAGGCCGGTCACGGCCCGCTCCCCGTGCTCGCCGTCGTCGGCCGCCCCAATGTCGGCAAGTCGACCCTGGTGAACCGGATCATCGGCCGCCGCGAGGCCGTCGTGCAGGACAAGCCCGGCGTCACCCGTGACCGCGTCAGCTACGAGGCCGAATGGGCCGGCCGCCGCTTCAAGGTCGTCGACACCGGCGGCTGGGAGCAGGACGTGCTGGGCCTCGACGCCTCCGTCGCCGCCCAGGCCGAGTACGCCATCGAGACGGCCGACGCGGTCGTCTTTGTCGTCGACTCGACCGTCGGCGCCACCGACACCGACGAGGCCGTCGTCAAGCTTCTGCGCCGGGCCGGCAAGCCCGTCGTCCTCTGCGCCAACAAGGTCGACGGCCAGAGCGGCGAGGCGGACGCCACCGCCCTGTGGTCGCTGGGCCTCGGCGAGCCCTACCCGGTCTCCTCGCTGCACGGCCGCGGCACCGGCGACATGCTGGACGCCGTCCTGGAGGCCCTGCCGGACGCCCCGGCCCAGAAGTTCGGCACGGCCCTCGGCGGCCCCCGCCGCATCGCCCTGATCGGCCGCCCGAACGTCGGCAAGTCCTCCCTGCTGAACAAGGTCGCGGGTGAGGACCGGGTCGTCGTCAACGAGCTGGCGGGCACCACCCGCGACCCGGTCGACGAGCTGATCAACCTCGGCGGCATCACCTGGAAGTTCATCGACACGGCCGGTATCCGCCGCCGCGTCCACCTCCAGGAAGGCGCGGACTACTACGCCTCGCTGCGTACGGCCGCCGCCGTGGAGAAGGCCGAGGTCGCCGTCGTCCTGATCGACTCCAGCGAGTCCATCAGCGTCCAGGACCAGCGCATCATCACCATGGCCGTGGAGGCCGGGCGCGCCCTCGTCGTCGCCTTCAACAAGTGGGACACCCTCGACGAGGAGCGCCGCTACTACCTGGAGCGCGAGATCGAGACGGAGCTCGCGCAGATCGCCTGGGCCCCGCGCGTCAACGTCTCGGCCGTCACCGGCCGGCACATGGAGAAGCTGGTCCCGGCGATCGAGACCGCGATCGACGGCTGGGAGACCCGCGTTCCCACCGGGCGGCTCAACGCCTTCCTCGGTGAGATCGTCGCCTCCCATCCGCACCCGATCCGCGGCGGCAAGCAGCCGCGCATCCTCTTCGGCACCCAGGCGGGCACCAAGCCCCCGCGCTTCGTGCTCTTCGCCTCCGGCTTCCTGGAGCACGGCTACCGCCGCTTCGTCGAGCGCCGGCTGCGCGAGGAGTTCGGTTTCGAGGGCACCCCGATCCACATCTCCGTCCGGGTCCGCGAGAAGCGCGGCCGCAACAAGTAGCACCTGCGCACGACGAAGCCCTGGACCGCTCTCGCGAGAGCGGTCCAGGGC
>NZ_JBHXPF010000126.1:0-2535 GCF_042718715.1 Streptomyces sp. NPDC058576
CGTGAGAAAGCGTGTCCGGCCGCGGCGCTGTGGTGAGCGGTCAGGTTCTCTGACGCCGGCCGCCCCGGAACTTCTGCCAGGCCATGTCACCGACGGCGACGACCGCCACGGCACCCGCCAGTTGCAGCAGGTGGCGGATCCAGTCGATGCCCTTGGTGTCCTCCACACCGATCCAGCCGGCCACCGCGTTGCCGAGGATGCTGCCGAGGATGCCGAACACGGCCGTCAGCCAGAGCGGGATGTCCTGCTTGCCCGGCAGGATCGCTCTGGCGATGACACCGAGCACCAATCCCACGATGATTGCCCACAACCAGCTCATTTCGCCTCCTCGTACGGCGCGGAGTGCGCGTCCGCCCAGTCTTGGCCCGCCGTCCGGGCGTCGCATGCCCGGTTGGGCCGTCCGGGGGACCACGGGCGTCACCCGTCGGGCGGGCCCCGGTCGCCTGCCCGGCGGGTGACGGGCGTACCGTGGATGCGGCCCGGTCCGTGAGCGTCCGGCGACGACATCTGGTGGTGGAGCATGCTGCGGAAGAACGCGGATTCGGAGGTCATCCGGATCACGGGCGCCCGTCAGGGGCTGACGGACGACGTCCGCGGGCGACAGCGACGCTATGTGATCTCGATGTCGGTGCGCACGGTGTCGGTGGTGCTGGCCGCGGTGCTGTGGAACGTGGAGCGGCATGTGGCGATCGTGGCGCTCGTGCTGGGGGTGCTGCTGCCGTACGTGGCGGTGGTCCTCGCCAACGCGGGCCGGGAGAACGCGACTTCACTCCCGACGACGTTCGTGCCGATGCCGATGCGGCCGGCTCTGGAGGCCGCCCCGGCGTCCGGTTCGGCGGAGTCCGGGGACTCCGAGGGGACGTCCGGCCGGGTCCCGCCGCCGCATGAGCACAGCTGAGCCCGCACGTCCCGCGAAGCTCAAGAAAAGCTCAGATCAATCATGACGTTCCGGTGCACCGTACCCCGGCGCCCGTGACATACTGCGACTGCGCTCCGCATCCCCCGTCGGAGCGACGGACCGACGCCGGGCAGCTCCCCCCGTGGCTGCTCGGCGTCGCCCTTTCTCCGGCAGGGGATGCGTCAGAGGGCTCGTGGAGCACCTGACTTGGCGGGCGAGCACCTGATTTAGGCTGGGTGACGTGATCTTCCCCGAGACGTCCGCCGAGAGTCCCACCGGTGCCCCGCTCTGCTCCGCCAAGGGCTGCCGGGCCGCCGCTGTGTGGGTGCTCGCCTGGAACAACCCCAAACTGCACACGCCCGAGCGGCGCAAGACCTGGCTGGCCTGCGACGAGCACCGGGAGCATCTGTCCTCGTTCCTCGGTGTACGGGGATTCCTCAAGGACGTCGTGGCGCTGAAGGACTGGGACCCGGGCCCCGAGGGCTCCCGGAACGCCTGAGCGTCAGCCGCCGATCGCCGACATCGGGCGGTCGGGCTGCAGGAAGGACGGGTCGTCCAGTCCGGAGCCCGCCTTCTTGCCCCACATGGCCGTCCGCCAGAGCTGGGCGATCTCCTCGTCCGGCGCGTCCCCGCGCAGGGCCCCGCGCAGGTCGGTCTCCTCGCGGGCGAAGAGGCAGGTGCGGACCTGGCCGTCGGCGGTCAGCCGGGTGCGGTCGCAGGCGCGGCAGAACGGGCGGGTGACGGAGGCGATCACGCCGACACGGTGCGGGCCGCCGTCGACGGTCCAGCGCTCGGCGGGGGCGGAGCCGCGGGACTCGTCGCTCTCGGCGGTGAGGGTGAAGCGGGTGCGCAGCGAGGCGAGGATGTCACCGGCGGTGATCATGCCGTCGCGCTTCCAGCCGTGCTGGGCGTCGAGCGGCATCTGCTCGATGAAGCGGAGCTCGTAGTCGTGGGCGACGGCCCAGGCGAGCAGCTCGGGGGCCTCGTCGTCGTTGAGTCCCGGCATCAGGACGGAGTTGACCTTCACCGGGGTGAGCCCGGCCTCGCGGGCGGCCTCCAGGCCGTCCAGGACGTCCTTGTGGCGGTCACGGCGGGTGAGGGTCTTGAAGACGTCGGGTCGCAGGGTGTCGAGCGAGACGTTGACCCGGTCGAGCCCCGCGGCCTTGAGGGCGGTGGCGGTCCGCTTGAGTCCGATGCCGTTGGTCGTGAGGGACATGCGGGGGCGGGGTGTGAGCGCGGCGCACTGCTCCACGATGGAGACGAGGCCGGGGCGCAGCAGGGGCTCGCCGCCGGTGAAGCGGACCTCGGTGATGCCGAGCGAGGTGACGGCGATACGGATCAGCCGCACGATCTCGTCGTCGGAGAGCAGCTCGCTCTTGCCGAGCCACTGAAGGCCCTCTTCCGGCATGCAGTAGGTGCAGCGGAGATTGCACTTGTCGGTGAGTGACACGCGCAGGTCGGTGGCGACCCGGTCGAAGGTGTCGATGAGCACGGTAGGTCCCTCCCCCGGTGATCCGCGGTGGCGCGGTCGCTCTTCTCTGTCTCTGGCACTACCGAGCCTACGTGAGACGTGTGACATCGGCGTGGCCCGTTTGCCACGAGGTGCGGCCGGGCCGCGTCGTAGGACTCTACGACGC
>NZ_JBHXPF010000127.1:0-2208 GCF_042718715.1 Streptomyces sp. NPDC058576
CACAGGAGTGCGCCACGAGGCGCTATGCAATCGAGTGGAGGTGAAAGACCACCACCGCCGGGTCGTCGCAGCGGTCTGGTGAAGCTGGGGGCAGCCTGACCCGGGGAACGCCGGGGAGGGCGGCAAGCAGCCCCGACAACGGCGGGACGTGCCGGGACTACCGGACGGTGCGGGTCCGTCTAGCGAGGTCAGAAGGTGTAGCGAAAGCGAACCAGTGGTTGAAGCTCCGTAAGCAGTGAGCCGGCTCAAACCTGGTGGATACGGGCCGGTATGCAGCGCGTGACCTGCGCGTCTTCGGACGGGCGGGTCAACTCCGAAGCCGGTTTCCTGTTCCGGTGGGGAGGCCACGTTGAAAGCCTGCGGCGTAGGCGTGGCGATGCTGCCGGAGTAGAGCTGGGCGTCTCCCTGACCGATCGATTGTGTGGTGAACGTGGGAACCATCCGCGGTCGCCCGAGCTGCCGGACAGCCGGTTCGGTGGTGGGCAGGTCCGTTGCCGACTGATGGCCGTGGGTGGGGCGGAGGCCCCGTAGTAGTCGCGGGAGTAACGACCCGTCGCGGAGACCGGGAAAGCCGGTCGCAGGGCAAAGGGGGCCAGCAAGTCAGTGGCTGAAGTACTGGAAGGTCAGGAGGTTTTCGCCGGTGAATACCGACGAACTGGAGTGGGCCTTGATGAAGGCCGAGCGCCGGGTACTGGAGATCCAGACCAAGCTGCACCGTTGGGCTCGTGATGATCCTCATCGCCGGTTCGACGACCTGTTCAATCTCGTTGCCGATCCCGGGTTCCTGTTGGTGGCCTGGGATCGGGTGCGGGGCAACAAGGGTGCACGCACTGCCGGGGTGGACGGACGCACGGCGCCGTCCATCGCGCGGTGGGTCGGAGTCGAGGAGTTCCTCGACGTGCTGCGGTCGCAGATCAAGGACCGTAGTTTCCAGCCCATGCCGGTGCGGGAGCGGATGATCCCCAAGGCGGGCGGCAAGCTGCGCCGTCTGGGGATCGCGACGATCACCGATCGGGTGGTGCAGGCATCCTTGAAGCTGGTGCTGGAGCCGATCTTCGAGGCGGATTTCCTCCCGTGTTCCTACGGGTTCCGCCCGAACCGCCGGGCTCATGACGCGGTGGCCGAGGTGCGTCTGCTCACGTCCAAGAAGTACGAGTGGATCGTGGAAGGCGACATCAAAGCCTGCTTCGACGAGATCTCACACACCGCTCTCATGGAGCGGGTGCGGGCACGCGTCGGGGACAAACGCGTCCTGGCCCTGGTCAAGGCGTTCCTCAAGGCGGGAATCCTCAGCGAGGACGGCCTGCTGCGGGACAACGACACCGGCACCCCGCAGGGTTCGATCCTTTCGCCGTTGCTCAGCAACGTCGCTCTCTCGGTCCTGGACGAGCACATCGCCCAGGCGGCGGGAGGCGCCGGAACTGATCTCAACGAGCGCCGGAGGCGTCGACGCCGAGGTCTGCCCAACTACCGGCTGGTCCGGTACGCGGACGACTGGTGCCTGATGGTCCACGGCACCAAGGCAGACGCCGAAACGCTACGCGAAGAGATCGCGGAAGTCCTCACCACGATGGGCTTGCGCCTGTCGCCGGAGAAGACTCTGATCACCCACATCGAACAGGGCCTGGACTTCCTCGGCTGGCACATCCAGCGCCACCGGAAACCAGGCACCAACCGGTACTACGTCTACACCTACCCGGCCAAGAAGGCCCTGCGGGCCGTCATGGCCAAGGTCAAGACACTGTGCCGTGAGGTCGGTACGAACCAGCCGCTCGACGCCCTGCTCGCCCGGATCAATCCGGCAGTGCGGGGCTGGTGCGCCTACTTCCGGCCTGGGGTGTCCTTCGCGACCTTCTCCTACCTGCGCAACTACATGTGGCACACGGTATGGCGATGGGTACAGCGCAAGCACCCCAAGACGGGCCGGAGGAAGATCTTCAGCCGCTATTGCGGCCGTCGATCATGGTGGACCGGGGAGACCCGGGAGTTGTTCAACCCGATCACGGTAGGCACCACTCGCTACCGCTACCGGGGCCTGACGATTCCTACTCCCTGGGACGCCATGGGATGAGAACAACCACCACGAACCCCCTTCGGGGCTTGTGGAGAGCCGGGTGCGGTGCCAAGTCGCATGCCCGGTTCGGGAAGCGGCTCCGGGGAAACGGGCCGGTCGAAAGACCGGAACCGCGCCCCGGGCCGACTTCACCA
>NZ_JBHXPF010000128.1:0-2116 GCF_042718715.1 Streptomyces sp. NPDC058576
TGTGTTAGCCGTTGTTAGCCCGCCGGAGAACGCTCTGGTCCTGGCGGCAATTAGCCGACGTCACCGCCCTGAGGGTCAGTAGGGTGGTTTCATGCCGAAGAACGAACCGTTCATCATCGACGGAGTCACTTACGAGCGCGATTCAACTCCGGGAGGGGGCGGATCAGCCGTGGTGTGGAAGGTCCGCCGTAGGCCCGACGGTCAGGTGTTCGCAGTCAAACAGATTAAGAAGGACAGCAACGCGGACTCCGCTCGCAACAAGCGTTTCAAGCAGGAGATCGAGTACGGGCAGACATCGAGCCACCCGAATGTGGTGAGTATCCACGCGCGCTCAGAGGACGCGAACTTCTTCTACTACGTCATGGACTTCTACCCTATGACGCTGCGACAAGTGATCAACGACGAAACCGATGCTGACGTGCTTCTCGACTACGTGCGCCAGCTCTGCGATGCGCTCGCGTACGTGCACGGCGACGGCGTAGTGCATCGCGACATCAAACCTGAGAATGTCCTCGTCGACCCTGATGCGCGTCGGCTCGTCCTGGCCGACTTCGGCATCGCACATTTCAAGGACTCCTCGCTCACGAACCGCGGAGACCTCCTGGTGAACCGGAACTATCTCGCTCCCGAGCAGATGGTGAGGAACAACGCCCTCAGTATCGGCAAGCCGGCGGACATCTTTGCGCTCGGCCTCGTCATAACCGAGATGTTCACGAAGCAGAACGCCCGAGGGCGACGACACGCGCTTGTGCGCGACCGCTACCCCTTCCTGGCCGACCTCGACCTGATCGTTGAACAGATGCTGCTCCAAGATGAGGCGCAGCGGCTCCGCATCGACACCGTACGCGGCATGCTTCGGGTAACCCTTCAGCGGCTCGACTCGGCAATCGAGGAGATCTCCGACGATCTGAGCCCCAACGAAGGGTCCGCCGACAGCTCGTCCGGCGAGGTCGAGCGAATCCTCGGCCGTGCCGCCAGAGACGTGCTGTCGGCGAAGCATGTCTTCGAGCGGGTCGCCGACAGAGAGCTCGACCGATTTAACCTCAACTATCACTGCGAGGTTGCTTATCGGGTGAGCACGGAGCTGTTCAACACATGTGCTCAAGCCGTTGTATATGCCTCGTGCAAGGCGAAGTTCGATTATGAGGGCGCCGTGCAGTGGGGCGAGAACGACGACGCTCTCGTATTGTCGGCCGCCAAGCCGGGACTCCAGCGCGAGCTGGAGAAGATTCTGGATGATTTCCCCCTCCCTCAGTCTTCGCGCTGGGGCGGTCTGCCGCGGCGGTCGGCTCACTTGTTCCGGTTCTGCAAGGACTACCACTGCGAAGAGCTGCTGACGAGCATCCGCGAATCTGTCTACGGTGAAGGCGATGGCTCGTTGCAGGCGAATCTGATCAGCGCCCCGATCCTTTGGATTACCCGCTGGATGCGTACGGTTCTGGACACCGACTACCTGGACTTCGACAAAACGATTCGTGAGGACATCGGTTTCGAGCACCACCTCTCGGTGCTCTGGGACGAGACGCTTCCGTTGAATTCGGCCCGAGAAGCGGTGGGAGTCGATCTGTTGACCGAGCCGTTCAACGCCGACCACGTCGCCAGCACACTTCAGGCACTGGAAGAGAAGTGGGATGTCTCCGTGGGAGAGCTCGTAGACGGTGAGTACTCGGTCATGTTCCGGTCACGCGATACGTACCGATGTTTCCGCGAAGAGGCGCTCGACCTGGCAGAACCGGGCTCAGTATTCGAAGCCGACGTCCTCGATCTGCTACGCCCTGAGGCGGAGTTCGACGACCTCGTCGCACTCACATGGGGTCGGGACTTCGACGTGGCCATCACGCTCGGGAAGATCCTCGGCACCCCCACGCGCTTGTCCTGAGTCCAAATTTCAAGGGTGGGCATGGGGTGGAGTGGTGCCTGGTCCGAAGCCCTTGTCGCTGGAGTTGTCCGATCGCGAACACCAGGTGCTGCGTGGCTGGTTGCGCGAGCGGACGGCGTCTACGGCATTGGGTGCTGCGGTCGAGGATCGTGCGGAGGACCGGGCGAACGCGCAGGTCGCGCTCGCGCCGGGCGGGGCGTCGTGGAGACGAGTTCGGCTCTTACAACGGCTAACACG
>NZ_JBHXPF010000129.1:0-1868 GCF_042718715.1 Streptomyces sp. NPDC058576
AGTCCGTGGACAACCCTGTCACCGCACTCGCGCCTGATCATCCTGCGTACGTCATCTACACCTCCGGCTCCACCGGCCGACCCAAAGGCGTCGTCGTTGCCCACCGCAACGTGGTGCGGCTCTTCGACGCCACCCGGAAGTGGTTCGCCTTCGGCCCAGACGACGTGTGGACGCTGTTCCACTCGTACGCCTTCGACTTCTCCGTCTGGGAGCTGTGGGGAGCGCTGCTGCACGGGGGCCGGCTGGTCGTGGTGCCCTACGAGGTCAGCAGGACGCCCGGCGCCTTCCTGGACCTGCTGGCCGATCACGGCGTTACCGTCCTCAACCAGACGCCGTCGGCCTTCTACCAGTTGGCGCAGGCGGAGGCCGACGCCTCCCCGCCGGCCCGTGGACTGGCCCTGCGCACCGTGGTGTTCGGTGGCGAGGCACTCCAACCGTCCCGCCTCGCCGACTGGTACCGGCGCCACCCCGACGACACGCCGGCCCTGATCAACATGTACGGCATCACCGAGACCACGGTTCACGTGACGTACCAGCCGCTGACCCGGGAGCGGGCGACCGCGGCGGCGGCCAGCGTCATCGGCGTCGGGATCTCCGACCTGCGGACGTATGTGCTCGGTCCGGGGCTGGAGTTGGTGGCGCCCGGCGTGGTGGGGGAGCTGTACGTCGCGGGGTCCGGTGTGGCCCGCGGCTATCTGAACAGGCCCGGCTTGACGGCTGACCGGTTCGTGGCGGATCCGTACGCGGCTGAGCCGGGCACGCGGATGTACCGCACCGGTGACCTGGTGCGGTGGAACCAGGACGGCGAGCTGGAGTTCGTCGGCCGCGTCGACCACCAGGTCAAGATCCGTGGCTTCCGCATCGAACCCGGCGAGATCGAGAACGTGCTGACCGGCCACTCGGACGTCGCCGAGGCGGCGGTGGTGGTCCGCGAGGAGCAGTCCGGCGATGCCCGCCTCATCGCCTACGTCGTGGCACAGGGAGCGCTCCGTGCCGGAGACGTAAGGGAGTTCGCGCGGAGCCGGCTGCCCGACCACATGCTGCCGGCCGCCGTCGTCGTACTGGACCGCATGCCGCTCACCGCCAACGGCAAGGTGGACAAGGCGGCACTTCCGGAGCCGGACTTCACCGCGCCCGGGTCGGCGCGGGAGGCGCGCACGCCGCAGGAGCAGATCGTGTGCGATCTGTTCGCGCAGGTGCTGGGCGTGCCCCGGGTCGGTGTGGACGACGACTTCTTCGACCTCGGCGGGCACTCGCTGCTGGCCACCCGGCTCATCGGTCAGCTGCGTGTCGCGTTGGGCGTGGAGCTGGAGCTGCGTGCGCTGTTCGACGGGCCGACGCCTGCTGCGGTGGCGGCACTCCTCGACACCGCGGGACCGGCTCGGCCGCCTCTGGCGGCGCGGGAACGCCCACCGGCCCTTCCCCTGTCGTCCGCCCAGCGGCGGCTGTGGTTCCTGCACAAGATGGAGGGGCCGAGCGCCACCTACAACATCCCTCTCGTCGTGTGGCTGAGTGGTGAGTTGGACTGTGACGCGCTGCGTGCGGCTCTCGGTGACGTGGTGGCCCGGCACGAGAGTCTGCGGACGGTGTTCCCCGAGGCCGACGGCGTCCCCTGCCAGCACGTCCTCGACAGCGTGAGCGTGGAGTTGCCCGCCACCGACATCACCGAGACGGAGCTGCCGGAGGCTCTGAAGTCAGCGGCCCGGTACCCCTTCGACCTGGCAGCCGAGATCCCCCTCCGCGCCGAGTTGTTCACGGTGTCCGAACACCGACACGTGCTGCTGCTGGTGGTGCATCACATTGCTGGTGATGGTTGGTCGTTGGGGCCGCTGGCTGTCGATCTGACGCGTGCTTACACGGCGCGGGTG
>NZ_JBHXPF010000130.1:0-1589 GCF_042718715.1 Streptomyces sp. NPDC058576
GGCCTCGGGGAACACCGTCCGCAGACTCTCGTGCCGGGCCACCACGTCACCGAGAGCCGCACGCAGCGCGTCACAGTCCAACTCACCACTCAGCCGCAGGGCCAGCGGGATGTTGTAGGTGGCGCTCGGCCCCTCCATCTTGTGCAGGAACCACAGCCTGCGCTGTGCGAACGACAGGGGCACCGGGTCGGGCAGTTGCTGCTTGGTCAGAGCGAGCCGTGCGGGCCCGGCGGTGTCGAGCCGGGCCGCGACCGCGCCGGCGGTCCGCGCCTCGAAGAGCGTGCGCAGGCCGATCTCGACGCTGAAGGCGGCCCGGATGCGGGCGATGAGCCGGGTGGCCAGCAGCGAGTGCCCGCCGCGTTCGAAGAAGTCGTCGTCCACGCCGACCCGGGGCACGCCCAGCACCTGCGCGAACAGATCGCACACGATCTGCTCCTGCGGCGTGCGCGCCTCCCGTCCGGATCCGGTCGGCGCGAAGTCCGGCGCGGGGAGGGCGGCCCGGTCCAACTTGCCGTTGGCCGTCAGTGGCAGGCTGTCCAGGAGTACGACGGCCGAGGGCACCATGTGTTCAGGCAGCCGCTCGCGCACGAGCTCCCTCGCCTCCTCGGGCCGCAGGGTCTCCCGCGCCACGACATAGGCCACCAGCAGGGTCCTGCCAGGCTGGTCCTCGCGGGCGACTACGGCGGCCTGGGTGATGTGAGCGTGCTCGGTGAGGACCTTCTCGATCTCGCCGGGTTCGATGCGGAAGCCACGGATCTTGACCTGGTGGTCGGCGCGGCCGACGAACTCCAGCTCGCCGTCCTGGTTCCACCGCACCAGGTCACCGGTGCGGTACATACGAGAACCGGGTTCGGGAGCGTACGGGTCCGCCACGAACCGCTCGGCCGTCATACCGGGCCTGCCCAGGTAGCCGCGGGCCACACCGGACCCCGCAATGTACAGCTCCCCCACCACGCCGGGCGCCACCAACTCCAGCCCCGAACCCAGAACGTAGGTGCGCGTGTTCGCGATCGGTCGGCCGATCGGCGCGGCGAGCGGCCAGGTGCCGGGGTCGTCGCTCAGGGTGTGGGCCGTGACCACGTGGGTCTCAGTGGGGCCGTAGTGGTTGTGCAGCACGCGCTCCGGTATCGCGGTGTGGAACTCGCGGATGACGCGGCTCAACGTCAAGGCCTCGCCGGCCTGGGCGATGGTCCGCAGCCGGGGCAGCGCGCGTCCCTGCTCGACGGCGGCCTCGGCGACGGCCTCCAGCACGAGGTTGGGCGCGAACAGTTCCTGCACTTGGTGCTCGTCCAGCCACTCGACGAACCGGGTCGCGTCCCGCCGGACGTCCTCGTCCGGGATCACCAGGGTCTTGCCGTACATCAGGGCCGACAGCATCTCCTGCGCGGAGACGTCGAAGCTGATGGCCGTGAACTGCGCGGTTCTGGTGCCGGGTTCGCCACCGACCGCCTCGTGGTGCCACTCCAGTAGGTTCACCAGCGCACCCGCGGGCATGACGACGCCTTTGGGTCGGCCGGTGGAGCCGGAGGTGTAGATGACGTACGCAGGATGATCAGGCGCGAGTGCGGTGACAGGGTTGTCCACGGACT